>NZ_DASQNA010000007.1:0-300000 GCF_035645195.1 Paenibacillus sp.
TCTTGCAGGCAGGTTGCCTACGTGTTACTCACCCGTCCGCCGCTAACCTTATCCCGAAGGATAAGATCCGCTCGACTTGCATGTATTAGGCACGCCGCCAGCGTTCGTCCTGAGCCAGGATCAAACTCTCCAAAAAGGGTAGTTCAACTGAACTCATTCAACCTGGTCTTACTTTTGTCCTCGATGCCGGCTAAAGCATCGAAGACGCGTATATCGCTCATGTTCGGTTTTCAAGGAGCAAGCTTGTCTTGCTTGTCCGACTCGCTCTCGCGGCCGGAAGACTAGATTAACACAAGGTCATTCGTAAGATCAACCTCTAATTTTTCCCAACCGTCTGTTTCTTATGCTTAAATGGCCGGATGACTAATATACCCGAATGAGGCAGCACAAACAAGTGGAAATGCATACCTGATCAAACCCATCATTCTGATGGTGCTGTTAAATATGCAACACCCGCATAAAAGGCGAAAACTCCCTGCAGGACAAGGAGTTTTCGCCTTTATTTGTTTGTTCATTATGGACTCTAGGGGGATCGAACCCCTGACCTCATCGCTGCCAGCGATGCGCTCTCCCAGCTGAGCTAAGAGCCCGTATTTACTCCCTCAGAACCATCATCCTTCGGAGCAAGCAAGATCGATTATACAACAACTCCACAGCCTATTGCAATAAAAATTTCATCAGCGGATTCAACCCGCCGCGTCGAATGATTTCCCCCATTGTTGGCAATCCTTCCCCCAAAGAGGGGAAGCAAGCCCCGCTCCGGTCGTAACGAGCACGACCGAGGCATTGAAAGGACGACGACGAATGTCGAAGCAGTCGGAACAAGCGTTTATGCGGAACGCGCCATTGTTTTATCGTATTTTCCAAAGCATGCACGATATCGCCTTTCTCATGAAAGCGGAGCGCAGGGAAGGAAAGCTTAACTTTCGCTACGAGTTTCTGAACGAAGCCGCCTCCCGCCACACATCGCTGACCGAAGCGGATTACGGAAAGACGATCGAAGAGGTGTATCCGAACGAATTCGGCGCTTTTCTCCAAGAGCAGTACGAGAAGGCTTGCAGCACCATGCAACCCGTCGAATTCGATATGGACCCGGAAGCGGCGGGATTTGAAAGCGTCTCTACGCTTCATCCGATTGCGGACGAGGAGGGACAATGCACTCACGTCTTCTGCTTGGTCCGGGACGTGAGCCGCAGTAAAATAGCAGAAGCCGAACTCGACAACCAGCGCCGGATGCTGGACGCCGTAATCCAAGGCACCGCGGACGCCCTGCTCATTGGGGATGCGCACGGACGAATCCTCCTGTCGAATCGCGCGTTCCAAGACATGTTCGGCATGAGCGACGAGGAGATGGCCGGCCGAACTCCCGCGGAATTCGGAATGATCCCTCCCGGGGCGGAAGGAGAAGCGGTTGCGATCATCGAATCGCTTCGCCGGGGCGAACGATTCATCAGCAGAGAGGTACAGCGAAGACGAAAGGACGGGACCGTTCTCATCGCAGAAGCGACCTACTCTTCCATTCTCGACGAACAGGGCGCCGTTAAATACATGTCCGTCTCCTACCGGGACATTACGCAGCGGAAAGCGATGGAAAGGGAACTAGAGATCAGCCGCCAGCGGTACGAGTCTTTGTTCGCCCATCATCCCGACGCCGTCTTTACGCTGGATTCGGAAGGGAAATTTTTAAGCGCAAACGAAAGCGTCAAGAAGGTGACCGGGTATCCCGTCGAGCAGCTGCTGCATCAGTCGTTCCTCCCGCTCGTCCAACCGGAATACACCGCCGAGACGCTGGCAAGGTTCTATATGTCCCTCCAAAATGAGCCTCAATCCTACAAATCGGCCATCCGGCACAAAGACGGACGATGGGTGGATCTCGCTGTACAGAACATCCCGATTGTCGTCGACGGCGACATCGTCGGCATTTACGGCATCGCGAAGGATGTCACCGACGAGAAGGCGCGGCAGGAAGCGCTTCGCGACGCGAAGGAACAGCTGGAAACGTTCTGGAACAATACGACCGAAGCGATTTTCCTAGTCAGCGTGGATGGTACTATCGTCAAAGTCAACAAAGCGTTCGAGAAGCTGTTCGGCTACACGGAGGTCGAAGTTACGGGATTGAAACCCGAGTATACGATCATCCCCGATTTCTTAAAACATGATACCCTTTCGATCTCCGCTCGGCTTTTGCAGGGTCAATCGATCATAAATCATGAGACGCAACGGATTACGCGGGACGGTCGCATCCTGAACATTCTCGCCTCTTACACGCCCGTTCAAGACGGGAACGGGCAAGTCAACGGAGCTACGGTGTTCTATAGAGACATTACGGACCGGAAGCTCGCGGAGGAGGAAATTCGTCGAAGCGAGGAGAAATATCGCCTGATCGCCGAAAACATGACGGATTTGATTGCCATCTTAGAACCGGATTTGCGAGTAACCTACGCATCGCCTTCATACCTCAAGGTGCTTGGCATCAATCCGACATTCTACGAAGAGAACAAAGCCGGAACCCTGATCGACGAAGGCGATCGTCCGAAAGTCATGGCCAAATTTAAGGAGCTGTTGGAGAGCAAGCAGCCGATCGTCGTCGAATATTTATTTAAACGAAGGAATGCCGAAGGGCAGCCGCTGTACGTAGAAACAAGGGGGACGCCCATCCTCGACGACCGGGGGAACGTATCGAAGGTGCTGGTTGTTTCGCGGGACATCAGTAAGCGGAAGCAGTATGAAGAGGCGCTGAAGGAGAGCGAGCAGCGGTTCCGGGTCATCGCGGAGCATACGCTGGACGTCATCAAGCTCGCGGACCGCAACGGGATCCATACGTACGCCTCCCCGTCCCACCTGTCCGCGTTCGGCTGGGAACCCGAGCATTATGCGGGGAAGTCGATTTTCCACGATACCCATCCCGAGGATATGGCCCGGCTGCAGCAAGCGTTCGCCCAGCTCGCCTTAGGCAAGGAGACCCGCAGCATCGAACTGCGCAAGCTGACGTCGAACGGCGATTGGGTATGGATGGAGTCGTCGATGACGCCGGTGCTGGACGAAAAGAACGACATCAAACATATCGTGATCGTCTCGCGCAACGTGACCGACCGGAAACGCTACGAAGAGCAAATTACGTATTTGGCTTACCACGATTCGTTGACGGGGCTGCCGAACCGAAGGTTGTTTCTGGACCGGCTGGACCAGGCCATCAAGACGAGCAAACGCAGCGGCGAATCGTTCGCGGTGATGATGCTCGACTGCGACCGGTTCAAAACGGTCAACGACCAAATGGGCCACGACGTCGGGGACGAGCTGATCAAAGGGTTCGCCGCGCGCCTGCAGGACTGCGTCCGGGAAAGCGACACGCTCTCCGCCACGCATACGGTGTCTCGCCTTGGCGGAGACGAGTTCATCCTGCTGCTCCGGAACCTGCGTGAAGTCCGCAGCGCCGAGCTGGTCGCCGCGCGCATCCTCGACTCCATCCGGAAGCCTTGGACAATCGGAGATTACGTCTTCCACGCCACGACGAGCATCGGGATCGTTGTTTGCCCTTCGACCGCGAATTGCGAGACGAAGGACTTGATGAAACAGGCGGACTTAGCGTTATACGAGGCGAAAGCGGCCGGCCGCAACACGTATAAGATCAATGTAATATGAAACAAAATGCAAAGAAGCCCCCCGGCAAGGGCGGGCTTCCCATTATATTCGGAACAGGTCCGACTCTTCCATCCCGAGCAGCTCCGCGGCGCGTTTGCGCACCTCGGGCTTCGGCAGCGAGCCGGCAAATAAATAACGCTCCACCATTCGCAGCGAGACGCCCAAGGCGCCGGCGAAGGCGGGAAACCGAATGCCGCGCGAGACGAGAGCGTCATAGAGCGCGCGGTTTTTGACCTGCCACGCTCTCCGTTTGCGTTCGACCGGGTAAGACCATCCCGGGATCGCCGTCATCGGCGCGGCGCAATGCCGGCATTCGCCGACGCGGTCCGCTCTGCGCTGCGTTTTCCAGCCGCAGGCTTCGCATTTGACATGAATTCGTCTCGCGGCGGCCGGAACGACGGACGCCGCGTCCGGGCGATCGGAATCGTATAAAACCCTAGCGGCCGCATCTTGTTGTCGTTTCATACGTAACCCCCCGCGTTTGAACGGAAGCGACATCGGCGGATCGGAACGGCGGCGCCGCTCAATTCGACTTGTTGAGCAGCGTGGACAGTTCCTTCATAAACATGTCGATGTCTTTGAATTGGCGATAAACGGAAGCGAACCGAACGTAGGCGATTTCGTCCACGTGGTACAGGCGCTGCATAACGGACTCGCCGATATCCCGGCTTTCGATTTCGGTGCTTGCCGTTTGGCGCAGCTCGCGCTCCACCTCGTCGGCGATGCGGTCCAAGTGTTCTACCGACACCGGCCGCTTCTCGCAGGCGCGAATGAGGCCGCGCAGCAGCTTCTCGCGGCTGAATTCTTCTCGGCTGCCGTCCTTCTTGACGACGATGAGCGGGGCCGTCTCCACCGTCTCGAACGTCGTAAACCGGCGCGCGCATTTCTCGCATTCCCGGCGCCGGCGTATCGATTTATTATCGTTCACCGGGCGGGAATCCAACACTTTGGTTCCGTCATGATCGCAGTACGGGCATTTCATCTCGCCACGCTCCTTCCCGAGTCGCCTTCCTTCAAACCTTTTACCATACAATACCTGATTTGATTTAGAAGCAAGCGCACATAATACTATCACCAACGACGAGGAGGTGAACACAATGGGTACAGGTTCCAGCAGCACGAACGACTTGGTAGTTCCTCAAGCTAACCAAGCTTTGGAACAACTCAAGTTTGAAGTAGCTCAAGAGCTGGGCATTCAAATTCCGAATGACGGCTACTATGGTCACATGGCTACTCGCGACACGGGCGCGATCGGGGGTCACATCACTCGCCGCCTGGTGCAAATCGCCGAGCAGCAACTGGCTGGTCAATTCAAGTAATTATCAGTAAGGTCGGAAGGTTGCGCGACGGTAAGTCGCGCAGCCTTTTCGACGATTGACGAGACAATAGGCTATGAACCGAGCTCGGGATACGTTTCGGCATACTTTTGATAATAATAGTGAACTCGATGTACATAATGCCTCGTCTCGCCGAACGGAATTTGTCCGATATCGGCGAAGGTGCCGCTCCAAGCGCCTTCGGCCAGCCAACGCTCGACGTTGCCCGGCCCAGCGTTGTAAGCCGCGGCGATGCGCGCGATTTCGTCGCTTTTCGCCGTGCCTGCGGGCACGAATTGAAGTCGGAGCGAGCGAATGTACCACGTGCCGAACCGGATGTTCGCGTCCGCCTCGTCCAGCCGGTCGAGCGCCTCTTCGTCGCCTTCCTGCTTCGCGATCCACTCGGCCGTCGGCGGCATGAGCTGCATCAAGCCGATCGCCCCTTTGGGGGACCGCTTGTCCAGCCGATAATTGCTTTCCACCCGTATGATGGAGGCGATCAAATACGGATCGACCTTATACGCCTCCGCGTGCTTGACGATATCCGCCTCGAAGCGAATCGGATACATCAGCTTCCCGAGCAGCCCCCGATCGAAATACAGCACCGACAGCACGAGCAGCAGCAGCAAGGCGTACACTCGCTTTTTCCGGAACGCCGGCCGCTTCGCGATTTCCGCCATTAGAGGCAACCTTTCCGCCGCAGGTACGCATCGACCTGGGCTTCGGTTTGTTCCAGCGTGCCGCTGTTGTCGATGACGACGTCCGCGAGTTCCTTCTTCCGCTCGATCGGCATTTGCGCGTCGAGCCGCTGCTCCGCGGCTTCGGTCGTCAAGCCGTCGCGTTTCATCAGCCTCTCCAGCTGTACCTCGCGCGGCACGTACACGACGACGATTTCCTCGAAATTAAACCGCTTGTCCAGCCCGGATTCGTACAGCAGCGGGATGTCGACGACGACGAGCCGGCCGGGCTCGCGTTCGTTCCATTCCGCCATCTGTCTCGCCATCTCCGCGCGGATGCGCGGATGGAGGATCGACTCGAGCTTGCGCCTCGCCGCCTCGTCCCCGAAGACGACGGCGCCCAGCGCTTTCCGATTCAGCGTCCCGTCCTCAAGCAGCACCTCGTCGCCGAACGCCTCGCGGATGTCTGCAAGCGCCGGCTGCCCGGGCTGGACGACGTCCCGGGCGATCCGGTCCGCGTCCACGATCGCGGCGCCGCGCGCTTCCAGCATGCCGGAGACGGTCGATTTGCCGCAGGCGATGCCGCCCGTTAACCCGACATTCAATCGAAATGTCCCCTCTACAACAATTTTAGAATGCCCATCACGATCAAGATGCACCCCGGCAGCAGCGTCAGCTTCTCGATCCAGCGCAGCCCGGCGAACAGAAAGCCGAGCCTCACGCCGCCGGCGATGCACAGGCCGCTCGCCGCGCCGATCAAGAGCGACGTGGCGACCGGCGGAAATCCGATGAGCGCCGCGCCGATCCCGGCGCCGAGGCTGTCGAGCGACAGCGCCAGCCCGAGCAGCACCGCTTCCGAAGCGGAGATGACGCCCGACCGGTCCACGTCCGCCATGGACGGCGTCCGCCATATGCGGATGATCAACCCGAGCTGCCGAATTTCCCACTGCAGGAGCGTCTTCTCCTCGGCCGCGGGAACCGTCTCCGCGGACGAACTCGCCTCATCCTCCAGCTCCGCCGATTCGGCTTCGCGCCGCGACGTCAGGCGCATCTGCGCAATCGCCCATACGCCGATCCCGATTAAAATCGAGGCGCCGATCCACTGCGCCGCCCGTTCGGGCAGCAGTTCGACGAACAGGCCGCCGAACGACATCGAACCGAACAACACGAACGCGGAGCATAGCGACACGATCCCTACGGACAGGAACGGGATGCGAATTTTTCGGATTCCGTACATCATGCCGGCGCTCAAACCGTCCAGACTGACGGCAAGCGCCAGCGCCAGCATCGACCACAAGGCCACCACGACATATCCCTCCCGAAGGCATCCGCCTAAGCTGGATACCTCCACTATATGGAGGGACGAGTTTACTTGTGCTTCCTGCGCTTCGCCTTAAGCGGCTGGCAGGCGGGACAAATATGCGTGCCGCGGCCGCCGACGACGAATTTGACGATTTCCCCGCCGCATGCCGCGCACGGTTCGCCCTCGCGCCCGTACGCCTTCAGCGCGAATTGATAGGAGCCTTGTTCTCCTTGGCCGTTCACGTACGATTTCACGGACGATCCGCCCGCCTCGACCGCCGCCCGCAGCGTGCTCCGGATCGCTTCGTACAAGCGGCCGAGCTCCGCGCGGCTCAGCGCGTCGGCGTTCCGCTCCGGGTGAATGCCCGCCGCGTGAAGGGCCTCGTCGACGTAAATGTTGCCGAGGCCGACCACGCATTCTTGATTGAGCAGCAGCGGCTTGATCTTCGTCTTCCGCCCGGCGACCGCCGCGCGGAAGGCGGCCTCGGTGAACGCGTCCTCGAGCGGCTCGAGACCGAGCTTCGCGAGCGGGCCTTCGCGTTCCTCTTCGCCGGGTTTATATAAATCCATCGTGCCGAATTGGCGCACGTCCCGGTACCGCAGCTCGGTGCCGTCCGTAAAATGGAACACGACATGCGTATGCGGCTCCAGCTCGTCCCCTTCGCGGTACAAGCCGTAGCGCCCTTCCATCCGCAGATGCGAAAGCAGCACAAGCTGCTCCAAATCGAATTTCAAAAATTTCCCCCGCCGCTGCACGGCGCGGATCGTCAGACCTTCGAGCGCGCGGGCGAACGCCTCTGGCTCGGCCGGGCGCCGCACGATGCGCGCGAGGCGCACGTCCACGCGGCGAATCGTCTTGCCCGCCGCGAGCCGCTCCAGCGTCCTGCGCACGGTTTCTACCTCCGGGAGCTCCGGCATCGTTCTATCACCTCAACTCCCGATTATACCGCAAGTCGCCGGAATATTGACTACTTCGCGTCGTGCCAATTGCTGCCGACGGCGAGGTCCACTTTCAGCGGCACGTCGAGCGAGAGCGCGTTCTCCATCGTCTCCCGGACCATGACGCGCATCGTCTCGAGCTCCTCCGGCGGCACCTCGAATACCAATTCGTCGTGCACCTGAAGCAGCATGCGGCTGCGCACGCCCGCCTCGCGCATTTTCGCGTCGAGCTGCACCATGGCGAGCTTGATGATGTCCGCCGCGGTGCCTTGGATCGGCGTGTTCATCGCGGTCCGCTCCGCGAAGGAGCGCAGGTTGAAATTCGACGAGTGAATTTCGGGCAAATACCGTCTCCGGTTGAGCAGCGTCGTCACGTAGCCGTCTTTGCGAGCCTGCTTCTTAATGTCCTCCATGAACCGTTTGACGCCGCTGAACACCTCCAAATATTGCTCGATGAAGGCGTTCGCTTCGTTCCGGTTGATGTTGAGGTTTTGGGACAAGCCCCAATCGCTGATGCCGTAGACGATGCCGAAGTTGACGGCCTTCGCCTGCCGGCGCATGTTCGAATCCACCGCGTCGGCGGAGACGCCGAAGACGTCCATCGCCGTCTTCGTATGGATGTCCATATCGTTCTGGAACGCTTCCTTCATCCGCTCGTCGCCGGAAATATGGGCGAGCACGCGAAGCTCGATCTGCGAGTAGTCGGCGGCGAGAATGCTCCAGCCCGGCTCGGACGGCACGAACATTTTGCGCAGCTTCCGGCCTTCCTCGGTTCGGATCGGGATGTTCTGCAAATTCGGGAACTGGCTGCTGAGCCGGCCCGTCGCCGCGATCGTCTGCCGGTAATACGTATGAATTTTGCCCGTTTCCGCCCGCACCTCTTTCTGCAGCCCCTCGACGTACGTCGACTGCAGCTTGGACAGCGTCCGGTAATGGAGCAAATTGCTCACGATATCGTGGTACGGCGCCAGCTTCTCCAGCACTTCGGCGTCGGTCGAATAACCCGTCTTCGTCTTCTTGACGGGAGGCAGCCCCAGCTTCTCGAACAAAATTTCGCCGAGCTGCTTCGGGGAGTTCAGGTTGAACGGCTCGCCCGCCTGCTCGTAAATCGTCGCGACGATTGTTTCGAGCGTTTCCGTCAGCTCGGCGCCGTACCGCTGCAGCTCCTCGACGTCTACCTTGACGCCGCGGCGCTCCATCCGGGCGAGCACGAACGACAGCGGCAGCTCGAGTTCGAACAGCAGCTTCTCCATCTCGTTCTCGGCCAGCTTCGCCCGCATCTTGTCGGCCAGCTCCGCGGCCGCCCGCGCTTTCCGCGCCAAATGCTCCGCCAGCGCCTCGACGGCCGGGAGCTTGAATTTCGCGCCCTTGCCGAACACGTCGTCGTCGGACGGGAGGCCCGCAACGCCGTATTTGGCCGCGATGTCGCTCAGCGCGTGGCTCGATTCCGTCGGGTCGAGCAAATACGCGGCGAGGATCGTGTCGAACGCGACGCCGCGCAGCTCGATGCCGCGCCAGCCGAGCGCGAGCTCCGCCTTATGCGCGTCGTGCATCGTCTTCGCCGCGCTCTCGTCGGCCAGCCACGCCCGCAGCGGGGCGGCCGCTTCGCTCGCGAGGAACGCCGCCGGCGCATAGAACGCGCGATCATCGTCCGCGTAGAACGCCGCGCCGACCACTTCGGCGAGGTGCGGGTTTTCGCCCGCGGCTTCGACGTGGACCCCGACGACGTCCGGCAGCGCCGAAATCAGCGCCGACGCGTTATGCTCGTCGACGATCGCGACGGTGACGGCCGCCGCTTCCGCCGCCGGCTCCGCGCCGCCGCCGATGGCGAGCCGCTCGAGCAGCGATTTGAACTCGAGCTTCTGGAACATCGTCCGCGTGCCCGCCGGATCGAAGCCGCCGAACGACAGCTCGTCCCACTGAATGTCGATCGGCACCTCTCGGTAAATCGTAGCGATCTCCTTGCTCATCCGGGCGCTGTCGGCGTGCTCTCGAATCGTTTCCTTCATCTTGCCCTTCAGCTCTTCGATGTGCTCCAACACGCCTTCGACCGAGCCGAACTGATGCAGCAGCTTGAGCGCCGTTTTCTCGCCGACGCCCGGGACGCCCGGGATGTTGTCGCTCGCGTCGCCCATGAGCCCTTTCAGGTCGATGATCTGCTGAGGGGTCAACTGGTATTTCTCCTTGATCGCTTCCGGATCGTACGTTTCCGTTTCGCTGATCCCTTTGCGCGTGAGCGCGATCCGCACGCGCTCGGAGGCCAGCTGCAGCATGTCCTTGTCGCCGGAGACGACGACCGTCTCCACGCCTTCCTGCTCCGCCCGCTTCGTGAGCGTGCCGATAATGTCGTCCGCCTCGTAGCCTTCGATTTCGAACTGCTGCACGTTCATCGCGCGCAGCAGCTCCTTGAGCAGCGGGAACTGCTCCGACAGCTCGGACGGCGTCTTCGACCGACCGCCCTTGTAGTCGCCGTATTCCTCGTGGCGGAACGTCCGCTTGCCGGCGTCGAACGCGACGAGCACGTGCGTCGGCTTCTCTTCTTCGATCATGCGCAGCAGCATGGTAGTAAAGCCGTATACTGCGTTCGTATGCTGCCCGGCTCCGTTCGTTAGCGGAGGCAGCGCATAAAACGCGCGATTAATGATGCTGTTTCCGTCGATTAACAGGCACTTCGCCAATAGAAAACACCTCAATGTTTTCGAAACTGATTTCATCATAGCATAGCGGTTCGGCGGATGCATAATGTTAGAACAAGATGAGGAGGGGATGCGAATGGCGGGCGGGCGCAAGGGCGCGCAGGCGCGGTCCGACGAGGCGGTATGCTTCGATTTGAGCGATACGATCATCGAGTGGGAAGGCGCCTACGAAGCGGCGCTGCGAGTCACGCTTAAGGAGTGGGTCGGGCGGTGGAGCGACAGCGAGGCGGCCGCGGCCGCGATCGGAGACGCGATCCGGCGCTATCGGCGCGCCCGGCGCGCGGGCAAGCGCCGCGCCGACGCCGTCCGCGACGCCGCGGCAGCGATGCCGATCGACGGGGACGAGAGGACGATGCTGTTCATCGTACGGCAGTGCCGCCGGCTGCAGACGGAGCGAGCCGGCTTCGTCGATGGCGCGGAGGAGACGATGCGGCGGCTGGCCGCCCGCTATCGCCTTGCGATCGTGACGAATTTGCCCGCGGAAGACGCCGCGGCGATCTTCAGCCGTCTGCGGCTGCACCGGTTCGTGCCGGAGTCGCGGCTGTTCGCCGCAGCGACGGACGGCGGCGCGCGCAAGCCGGATCCGCGGCTGTTCCGCCGCATCGCGGAGAAGCTCGAGGTGCCGCCGCAGCGCTGCGTCATGGTAGGGGATTCGTTCCGGCACGACGTCGAAGGCGCGCTGCGGGCCGGCTGGAAGGCGGTATGGATTCGGCGAAAGGCGGGAAGCGCCCCGCTCCGCCGCGGGCCGAGCCGCTCCCTAAGCTTCGTGCCGAGCCGCAGCCCGAACCGCATCCGCACCGCGTCGTCGCTTACGGCGCTGCCGCGGCTGCTTCGGACGCTGCTGGCTGCGGAATGACGGCGATCGCGATCGCGCTGCCGGCCTTCTCCTTCGCCCGCTTCTTGCTGGCCGCCGCCGCTTGGGAAATCGCGTCGCCCGACACGCGCGTCGGATCCTGGACGCGCACGATGGCGACCGACACGCTGAGCCCGTCGGTTTCGTGCTTGTTGCCGTACCGGTCTTCGACGAGCGTCAGCTTCAGCTGGCCTTCGTAGAACGAGTCGATGCCCGCGGCGAACCGCCGGACCATCTCTTCGGCGAACGTCTCCGGCTCGGAGACGGCCGTCAGCACGATGAAATCGTCTCCGCCGATATGCCCGACGAAATCGTTCGGATGACCGCATACCGCCACCGCCTGGCGGATGACGTCGGCCGTAAACTGAATCGCCTCGTCGCCGCGCTGGAAGCCGAACTGATCGTTAAACCACTTGAAATAATCGAGATCGATGTACAGCACGGAGAAGCCCGTCGCTTCCATGATGCGCCGCTGCAGTTCCCGCCGGATTTGCACGTTCCCAGGCAAACCGGTGAGCGGATTGGCGACGCGCGCGTGCTCCATGCGGATCGTGGTCATTTGCTCCAGGATGTCCCGCACGCTCGCCGCTCCGGCCAGCTCCCCCCGGTCCGTGACGATGACCAGATCGTACAGTTTGTCCGTTTCCCGCAGCATGGCGAGCGACGACACCGTCTCGAGCGGCGTGGACGCCTCTACGGTCAGCGCACGCTCGTCGGCGATGACCGTGACCGGCTTATTCCAAAACAGCGAGATGCCGTACTGCACCGCCAGCTTCCTGAACAGCTCGTCCCGCATCAGCAGGCCGACCGGACGCTTGTCGTCCACGACGACCGCGCCGAACTGTTCGGGATGGTCGCGGAAATACATCGCGGCCGAGGATACTGCGGCCGTCGAGGCGAACGTCTTCACCGGCGCGGCGATGTCGCCGATCGTGCGCAGGCCGCCCGATCCCGACAGCCTGCGGCTGACGGACAAAATCGTCTCCGCCGCCTCCGGCGTAACGGGCAGCAGCTTCGGCTGCGGACGCCCCAAGTAATAGCCCTGAGCGTAATGGACCCCGAGGCGGATCAGCTTGTCCAGCTCCTCCGCATGCTCGATGCCTTCGGCGATCACTTTGATGTTCATCCGTTTGGCGAAGGCGATGAACGTCTCCATGATATATTCCTTCACCTTGTCCTGATGAATGCCTTGGACGAGCGAACGGTCGACTTTGATGTAATCGGGTTGGATTTCGGCGATCGCCTGCAGCGAGGAATACCCGGCGCCCGCGTCGTCGATGGCAATCCGGTAGCCTTGACTGCGGTAATGATCGATCACGCGCTTGACGGTCGAGAAGTCCTCGATCGAGCTGCGTTCCGTAATTTCGAACACGACGTTCCGCGGCGACAGCCCGCGCTGCGCGAGCAGTGCCATCGTCTGGCCCGGCGAAAAATCGGGATCGTGGAAGATGTGGGCGGGGATGTTGAGGAAGATGCGTTGATGACGTTCTAATCCGTCGCAGCCCAAAATCGCGCGTTCGCGCGTCATTTTGTCCAGCGCATACAGCATGTCCGCCCGCTCCGCGAGCTGAAACAGCTGCAGCGGCGAACGCAGAGGGGACGACTCGGGCCCGCGCGTCAGCGCTTCGTACCCGAAGACGGCTCCGCCGTCCAGCGCCACGATCGGCTGGTAGACGGAAGTGATGCGCCGTCCCTCCAAAATCGAATAGAACTCTTGCAAATGGGACGCGTGACCGCCATTCCTCGACCGTTCCTTGGCATGGCGAATCGCCTGCTTCATGGCTGTGTAAATGACGGTCTCGAGCTCCCGCTCTTCCGATTCCCGAAGCAGGGAACAGCCGAAAGCGAGTTCGAGCGCGGCGTCGCCGGGCAGCGTACCGCGGAGCAGGGCGGTCAGCCGCTCATGCAGCTCCTCCGCCCTCCGCTCGAGCGCCTGATACGCCATGTCCGGCGGCGCGTCGCCCAGGAACACATAAAGAAACAAGTCGTCGCCGACCGTCTTCTGACCGAAGACGTCCGAGAACGTTGCCCGGAGCTCGTCGATCGCCGTTCGGGCGGACAGCAGCCGCTGTTCAGCGTACGGTCGGCCGTATTTCGTCTCGATCCTTTCTAGGTTGACGATGTCCAAATATATGAGTCCGACGGCTCCCTGCGCGAGACGCGACGAGATTTTCTGCAGCAGCCGGACCTGCAAGGACGTAAGGTGGATCAAGGCGAACACCCCTATACGCGATTACTGGTTCAAATCCGGCCGCTTGCCCATCACGAGATAAACGACGCTTTCCCCGATGTTGGTCGCGTGGTCGGCCATGCGTTCCAAGTATCGGCTGACGAAGCACAACAAAATCGATTGGTTGACCGTTTTCGGATTTTCGACCATGAACACGAACAGTTCGCGCAAAATTTGGCTGTGGAGGTGATCCACCTCGTCGTCCATGCCCGCCATTTTATACGCCAGGTCGACGTTTTCTTCCGTGTAGGCCTTCAAGCTGTCCGCCGTCATTTGCTGCACGAGGCCCGCCATGCGCGGAATGTCGATCAGCGGCTTCACGAGCGGCTCGCCGTTGATGCGGCGAACGACTTTCGCGATGTCGACGGCGAGATCGCCCATCCGCTCCAAATCGCTAGCCATCCGGAACGAGACGAGAATGCGGCGCAAGTCCTTAGCCACAGGCTGTTGAAGCGCGATCAAATTCGTTCCCATCTCGATGATTTTCTCTTCCGCATCGTTCAACTCCGGGTCTTTCCGGATGACCTCTTCCGCCAGCTCCAGATTGTTGTCGCGCAGTGCCGCGACCGAATCCATAATAGCTTGCTCGACTTTTCCGCCCATTTCGATCAAAGCTTGACGCAGCTCTTGCAAGGAAGCGTCAAATTGTTGCCGGTGTAAGGCCATCTGTGAAGAACCCCTTTACTATGTAATAATCTCTCGGAGTGTTGAATCAGCCGAAGCGGCCGCTGATGTAATCTTCCGTACGCTGATCTCGCGGATTCGAGAACAGTTTGACAGTTTCGTTGAATTCTACGACTTCCCCGTTCAAGAAGAACGCCGTGTCGTTGGAGACGCGCGCCGCTTGTTGCATGTTATGCGTTACGATAATGATCGTATACCTATCTTTCAATTCTTGGATCAATTCTTCGATTTTGAGCGTCGAGATCGGGTCAAGCGCCGACGTCGGTTCGTCCATCAGCAAAATTTCCGGATTGACCGCCAGCGCCCGCGCGATGCAAAGACGCTGCTGCTGGCCGCCCGACAAGCCGTACGCGCTCTTCTTCAGGTTGCCCTTCACTTCTTCCCACAGCGCCGCGCCGCGAAGGCTCTTCTCGACGATATCGTCCAGTTCGGATTTCTTCGTCGTGCCGTGGATGCGAGGACCGTACGCGATATTGTCGTAAATCGATTTCGGGAACGGGTTCGGCTGCTGGAATACCATGCCGATCTTTTTTCGCAGCAGTTCGACGTTGACCGAAGGATCGTAGATATCCGTGCCGTCGATGACGATGTTGCCCGTGATCCGGACCCCTTTGATCATGTCGTTCATGCGGTTCAGCGTGCGTAGGAGGGTCGACTTTCCGCACCCGGACGGACCGATGAACGCGGTGACGGACTTTTCTTTAATTTGCATGCCGACTGATTTCAACGCATGAAAATTCGTATAGTACAAATTCAAATCCGAAATGTCTACGACCGTGCTGGACATTCGTATTCCTCCTAATATTCAGGGCGTCCCGGACGCCCGTCAGCTTGTTCGTTACGTTCACGTTCTCTTCTGGAACTTGTTCCGCAAAATGATGGCCAGCGCGTTCATGCCCAGCAAGATGATGAGCAATACGATAATGGCAGCGGCGGAAATGTTTTGGAACTCGGCCTTCGGTTGGCTCGCCCACGTATAAATTTGAATCGGGAGCACCGTAAACTGCGACATGAGCGAGTCCGGCGGCCGGATGATAAAGGCGGCGGCGCCGACGACGATGAGCGGAGCCGTCTCCCCGATCGCGCGGGACAGCGACAAAATCGAACCCGTCAGAATGCCCGGCATGGACGACGGCAGCACCACGCGCATGATCGTCTGCCAACGGTTCGCGCCGAGCGCGAACGACGCCTGGCGGAGGCTGCCAGGGACCGCTTTGATCGCTTCCTGCGAAGCCACGATAATGATCGGGAGCACGAGCAGCGTCATCGTCAGTGCGCCCGATAAAATACTTTGGTCAAACGCGAACGTACGAACGAAAATCGTCAAGCCCAAAATCCCGTACACGATGGAAGGCACGCCCGCCAGGTTGGAAATGTTCGTCTGGATCAGTCGGGACATCCGCGTGTCCTTCGCGTATTCCTCCAAATAAATCGCCGTCGCCACGCCGATGATGAACGTGAGCGGGGCCGTAATCGCCATCATCCACAGCGTGCCGAGGAGCGCCGTGTATATGCCCGCGCGCTCCGGCCTGCGGGACGAGTTGCTGGTCAGGAAATCCCAATCCAGCCAGCCGAGACCTTGCGACAGTACTTGATATAAAAGCATGACAAGCGCCAGCACCCCGATCAACGTGGAGGAGAGGAACAAGCCGTGGAAAACGGCATTCATCCGCTTTCGGTTCGCGATGCGGACTTCTTGCTTGGTCCGAGCCATCAATATTCCTCCCTAAACTTTCTCGAAATGTAGCCTGCCAGAATATTCATTGCCAATGTGATGATAAACAGCACGAAGCCTACCGAATACATCGTCAAATATTGCGCGCTTCCGAAGGTGGTGTCGCCGCTTGCGACCGATACGATATACGCCGTCAGCGTCTGCACGCTTTGGAGCGGATTTACGCTCATGCTCGGCAGAGCTCCGGCGGCCAGCGTCACGATCATCGTTTCGCCGACGGCGCGCGACAATCCCAATACGAACGAAGCGACGATGCCCGAGAACGCCGCCGGAACGACAACCTTCACGGCTACCTCCAGCTTCGTCGAACCGAGCGCGTACGCGGCGTTCCGCAAACTTGCCGGCACGGCGCTCATCGCGTCTTCGCTTAAGGAAGAAATCATCGGAATGATCATGATGCCGACCACGATGCCCGCGCTGAGCGCGTTGAACACCTGGGTTTCCGGCAGAATGGTTCGGATGATCGGCGTTACGAACGTCAGCGCAAAAAAACCGTATACGATGGTCGGGATGCCCGCCAAAATTTCCAATACCGGCTTCAACACGGCGCGGACGCCGTCTGGCGCGTATTCGCTCAAATAGATCGCGCTGCCGAGCCCGAGCGGCAACGCTACGATGCTGGCAATGATGGTAATGACCATCGTGCCGACGACGAGCGGCAGGACGCCGTAATGGGGATCCGCGAACAACGGAGTCCATTTCGTTCCTGTGAAAAACTCGAGCGGAGGCACCTGTTTAAAGAATCGGAACGATTCTTCCAATAAGACGAATACGATGCCGACGGTGGTCAGCACCGATATCGCCGCAAAGAGCAGCAGCACTTTGGGCATGATGACGTCGGAGGAAAGCAAGCTCTTCCTGCCGGTAATCTCGGTTCTCTTGCTTGGGTTATCCATATCCAGCTCCCGTTTCAAAAAGGTGTTATAAGTCGATAACCGTGACGATTCACATTTCCATGAATCGCCACGGTTGATCAACCTCAAACATTATAGCAAATTTTGTCGAACCTCGCAGTGCTTTTGACGGGAACTTTTATTGCGGAAGAGCACTGAGGTTTTTGTCGTACAGATCTTGGCCGAGACGGACGTAACCGACTTCTTCCGAGAGCGTTTGGCCGCCTTCTTCGCTCATGTAGAACTTGATGAACTCTTGCACTTCCGGACGCTCAAGCGCGCTCTTCAGCGGGTAGATGTAGATCATGCGGGACAGCGGCTTGTAGGAACCGTTGCCGATCGTTTCGATCGAAGGCGCGACTGCCGGCGCGTCAGCCGTCTCTTTAATCGCTACGGCTTTCAGCTTGTCTGCGTTCTCTTCGTAGTATGCATAACCGAAGTAGCCGAGTGCATACTTGTCGCCGGATACGCCTTGTACCAGAACGTTGTCGTCTTCAGACGGCGTGTAGTCTTCGCGGGATACTTTCGCTTCGCCGTTGATCGCTTCCGTGAAGTATTCGAACGTACCGGACGCCGTGCCAGGGCCGAACAGCGTAATCGGTTGATCCGGCCATTCCGGACGGACTTCGTTCCACTTCTTAATCGTGCTGTCTTTTTGCCAAATTTTCTGCAGTTCTTCGACCGTCATTTCCGTTGCCCAGTCGTTTTCCGGGTGGATGACGACCGTGATGCCGTCGTAAGCGACCGGCATTTCGACGACGTCGTCGCCCTTCGCTTGAATTTCGGCTACTTCTTTATCCTTGATCAAACGGGATGCGTTCGCGATGTCCGCTTCGCCGTTGATGATCGCTTTGATACCGTTGGAGGATCCGGACAGACCGACCGTTACGTTCACGCCTTCGTGCATAGCCATGAATTCTTCAGCGACCGCTTCAGAAATCGGGTATACCGTGGAGGAACCTTCGAGCTTGATATCGCCGGTCAGATTTGCGCCGGTTTCTTCAGCGGGCGTTGCTTCCGTCGGGGTTTCCGTCGTTGCTCCTTGAGTCGCATCTTGAGCCGGTTCGTCTCCGCCAGCGTTCCCGCCGCCGCATGCTGCCACCACGATCATCAAGACGACCGAGACGAGCAGCAAAGATCCTTTGCGCAACCATTCTTTCGACACTTCAGACCACTCCTTGAAATAAATTTCGTTTTCTACTTGCTGAAACCAATGGTACGCCCCCAGTGTTAACGTTGTTCCGGGGTTTTGTAAAACTTCTGTAAAATCGAATCGTTCCGCGGCCGCGGCCGAACCTGCGTCGACAGCGCCGGCCGCCGCGTCGACACGTTTCGATCCTCTGTTCGAGCGGTTTTGACATTGCGTTTACAATTCGTAAATCTTCTTCTAATAGACGCATGGTAGCATCGGGTTAGGACAAGAGCAGGATATTGCAAGTATTAGGAGGAGTCGCGTCTTATGTACAAAGTCCCGTTTTGGAAATCCCCCCGATTTCAGCTGCGCCTCTCGCTAGCCATGCACGTCACAGTGGGATTCGCCGCAATCCTCCTTATCTTTTCCGCGGCCGCCGTTTTTACTCATCTCCGGCTCGAGCAGCTCGGCCTGAAGGACGAACAGCGCCGGGCGCTGTCGGAGCGCCAGCAGGTCGCAGC
Organism: Paenibacillus sp.; assembly: GCF_035645195.1. NCBI lineage: Bacteria > Bacillati > Bacillota > Bacilli > Caryophanales > Paenibacillaceae > Paenibacillus > Paenibacillus sp. Next base: position 18,621 of record NZ_DASQNA010000007.1, read on the forward strand.
TGAATTGAAGACGGTCGTGCAGCGAATGGACGCCACGGCCGCCGGTTATCTGCTGTCGGGCAAGCCGGAACTCGCCGAGCAGTATCATGCGTCGGTGCCCGAGCTCGAACGGTTGATCGAAGCGGTCGGCGCCTCGGCGGAGACGCGGGACCAGCGCAACTGGCGGGCGCGCCTCGCCGCGGTGTCGAAGGAGTTCGTCGGCAATTTCGAACGGTCGGAAGCGTTCATGGCGGACGCGTCGATCGACGCGCAGCGGAAGCATTCGATGGGCGTAGCGGCTTACAACGCCTCGCAGATTCATAAAGAAACGATTTTTCAGCTCGTCGATTCGTTCAATGCCGAATTTTCGGCCGCGGACGCGGCGGCGCGGGAGCAATTCGCGGAATTGATCCGCGAGACGCGCGGCGTGACGCTCTGGTCGACGGCGGCGGCCGTCGCGCTGGCGATCGCCGTCGCCGCGTTCATCGTCCTTTCGCTCTCCAGAGGGATCTCCGCGCTGAAGCGGGGCATCGAGCGCGTGCGCGGCGGCGACTTGTCGCAGCGCATCGCGTCGAGCAGCCGCGACGAGCTCGGACGGCTCAGCGACAGCTTCGACGCGAGCGTCGCCGCGGTGCGCGGCATGCTCGCGGAGACGAGACGGATCGCCGAATCGCTCCAAGCGCACAGCGGACGGTTCCGCTCGTTCGCGGCGTCGACGAAGGAGATGAACGCGTCGATCGTGCGGGCGATGGAGGAAATCGCGGGCGGCGCGGCCCGCCAAGCGGAGCAGTCGGAAGCGAGCGTCGCCGCGATTCGGGAGCTGGAGGAGCGCATGGACGGCATCCGCTCGTCGGCGGACGTGCTGCTCGCCGCGAGCACCGAGGCCAAAGGGTCGGCGAAAGCGGGGACGGAGACGGTCCAGGCGCTGCAAGCGAGCGCGGAACGGACCGGCGGCGCGCTGCGGACGATGGCGGAGTCGCTGCACCGTCTGGAGGGGCGCTCCAGCGCGATTACGGAAATGACCCACGCGATTCACGATATCTCGAAGCAGACGCATATTTTGGCGCTGAACGCCTCGATCGAGGCGGCTCGCGCCGGCGAGCACGGCAGAGGCTTCTCGGTCATCGCGGAAGAAGTTCGGCAGCTCGCGCTGCAAACGTCGGAGGCGTCGAAGCAAATCGACGACATTCTCGCCTCGCTGCGCGGCGGCGTCAAGGAAGCGGCGGAATCGCTGGCCTCGACGGCGGACAGCTTCACCGAGCAGCGGGACGCGGTGAAAGAGGCCGGCGGCGTCTTCGGCGACATCGTCCGGCGGATCGACGCATTCGACGCGGAAATTCGCCTCATCGGCGATCGGGTGCAGGAAGCGAAGACGAAGCAGGCGGAGCTGTTCGACGCGGTGCACGTCGTCGCGACGGTAGCCCAGCAAGCCGCGGCAGGCGTCGAAGAAACGGTGGCCGCGGCCGCCGAACAGGACGAAGCCGTCGGCCGGGTGGCGCAAGAGGCGCAGGACATCCACGAGCTGTCGGAATCTTTGTTTTCCGAGATTAAAAAATTCAACGTCTGACGCGAAAACGATTCGCTTTTACGAAGCGGTCTTCGCTTTGCTAAAAACCGTCAGCGACGACGCCCGAGTAGAATTCCCCCCGAAAGCAAACAACAATAAGGCAACGATGTCCGACGAAGGAAGGGGGGAACAGCATGAAAAAGACGGTCGGGGCTTTATTGGCGACGGCGGTGCTCGCCTGCGGCATGGCGGTGCCCGCCATGGCGGAAGGCGCGAACGGCACGGCGGCGACGGGCATGGGCACGCGGAGCGACGCCGGCCTGAACGCGACGCCGGGCGGCACGGGATATCGCGGCGTGAGCGCGTCGTCGATGCAGCGAACGAACGGCTACGGCTACGGCGCGAACGGCACGGCGCGCAGCGGCATGGGGGCGAACGGCATGGACGGCTTCCGCGCGAACAACGCGACTCGGGCGAACGCGGCGAACAACGACGACGGCATGGATTGGGGCTGGCTCGGTCTCGCGGGCTTGTTCGGTCTGGCGGGTCTGCGCGGACGGGAAAAAACGACGAAGTAAACGACCAAAGCAAAGGCTGCCCGACGCTTCGGAGGAAGCGCGAGCAGCCTTGTTTTTTTCATCCGATCAATATTTTTTCTTCCGCGTAGCCGATTTTCGTCTCCTTCCGGCGTTGGGCGAGCGCGAACGCGAGCGTCAGCGGACCGAGCCTCCCGAGGAACATCGTCGCCGTAATGATCGCCTTGCCCGCAGGGCTCAGATCCATCGTCGTATTGAGCGACAGACCGACCGTGCAGAACGCGGACGTCGCCTCGAACAGCAGCGCGATGAAGTCCTTCTCCGGCTCGGTAATCGTAAGCAGGAAGGCGACGAACATGACGGCGCCGAGCGAGATGATGATGACCGACAAGGCCCGGAGCACGATGTCGTACGGGATGCGCCGCTCGAAAATGTGCACCTGCTCCCGGCCTCGAATGCTGCTGTACATCGCCACGATGAGGACGATGAACGTCGTCACTTTGATGCCCCCGCCCGTCGAACCGGAGCTGGCCCCGATGAACATGAGGAAAATCAAGAAAAACTGCGTCGCCGTCATCAGGAGCGACAAATCGATCGAATTGAAGCCGGACGAACGCGGCGTGACCGCTTGGAAGAAAGCTACCCACGAGCGCTCCCACCACGTCATCGATTGATACGCCACCGGGTTGAGCAGCTCGAGTCCGAAGACGATCAGGAACCCCGCGGCGACAAGACCGCCGGATGCCATCAGCGAAATTTTGGAATTCAGGGACAGCGTTCGCCATCTCCGTTTCCGGTACAAGTCGACCAACACGGTAAACCCGAGGCCGCCGGACAAAAACAGCACCGTGATCGTCAGCTTCATGACCGGGTCCCCGGCGAAGCGGATCATGTTATCCGGCCACAGGATGAACCCTGCGTTGTTGAAAGCGGAAATCGAATGGAATACGCCGTAGTAAGCCGCCAGCCCAAGGCCGTAATCGGGCATAAGCCGGAGCGTCAGCACGAGGCTGCCGACCGCTTCGAACAGCACCGCGATCAGGAAAATGTTCAGCGACAGCCGCACGAGCCCCTGTACATGAGCCGACTTCGTCGACTCTTGGATGAGCATCCGTTCGCGCAAGCCGAGCCGTTTGCCGAGCAAAATCGCCACGATAACCCCGAACGTCATGAAGCCGAGACCGCCGAGCTGAATGAGCACGAGCAGCACGATTTCGCCGAACATCGAGAACGTCGACGCCGTGTCGACGACCGTCAGCCCCGTCACGCAGACGGCGGACGTCGCCGTGAAGATCGCGTTCAGAAAGCCGATGCTGCGGCCGTTCGCCGACGCCAGGGGCGTAGCGAGCAGCGCCGTGCCGATCAGGATGATGAGGGCGAAACCGATAATCATCCACTGCGGCGGGCTGATATCGATTTTTTTATGATTCGCAATCTGACGAAGCACGCTGCACCTCTAATCCTCGAAACGCTTTTCGAAACGATTGATGTCTTGATTGGAGCCGATGATGACGAGAATGTCCCCGAGCAATATTTTCTCTTCTGCGAGCGGCGACACGATGACGCGGTTGTCCTCGCGGCGGATAGCGACGATGTTGCAGCCGTACCGGGCGCGGATGTTAAGCTGCTTGAGCGTCTGGCCATGCATCTCTTTCGGCGCGAGCACCTCCACGAGACTGAACTCGGGCGACAATTCCAAATAATCGACCAAATTTTTGTTCGTCAGCTGGTGGGCGACCCTCACCCCTGTGTCCCGCTCCGGCTGCACGATATGGTCCGCGCCGATCCGCTCCAGCACCCTGCGGTGATATTCGCTCGTCGCCTTCGCCGTCACGGTCGGTACGCCCAGATCTTTCAGTATTAGTGTGGTCAAAATGCTGGCCTGCAGGTCGTCGCCGATGGACACGATCGCATGGTCCATATTTTGCACGCCGAGCTCCTTGAGAACATTCTCGTCCGTCGTATCCGCTTGGTACACGTAAGGGAGAATAGACGCATATTCCTGCACCTTACGCATGTTCCTGTCGAGGCCCATAACCTCGTACCCGAGGCGCGTCAATTCCTTCGACACCGTCCCCCCGAACCGTCCCAACCCGATCACGACAAACTGCTTCTTCATGTGGCGTCCTCTCTTCCCGAACTTTTGTTAGATATCTATGAAATATATCACAAAAAAACCGGGAAGTAAGCCCTCCCGGCTTCAGAAATCGCCGCAGCTTCTCACGGCTTCACGGTCCAGCCCTTGAGCGCGGCGGCGCTTTGCTTATAACGCGTATCCGTCCCCGGGGCGCCTACGTCAAGCCTCACGGCCCGAATCCACCCGCCCCGATAGGCGCTGCCTTCTTCTTCCGAGCAGCGGACGGCCGCCTTCCGCTCGATGTCCCGCAGCTGCTCGATGTGCTCGTCCAGACGGCTCAGCTGGATGTCGAGCAGCTCCGCCACCGAGGGGCGATCCGCGTGCTCCGCCACGAGCCGGCGCACGTGCGGCGAGCAGAGGACGCCTCGGTTGCGGTACCGCTCGCGGAATTCCTCGTCGCCCTCGAAATAGTCGACGACCGCTTCGACGTACCGCCGCTCGCTCGCCTCCGCCGTCGCGCACACCGGGCACCGCTCTTCGGAGCCGAAGCTGCTGAGATACGCGTGCGTATCCGACGGCGCTTCCCCGCCGGCGACCGTCGCGCGCAGCAGATGGCGGAACCGGTGCAGCGGCATGCCGCCCTGCGGCTCGACGTGCCGCTTGCGCGCCTGCACATACCGCTCCAAATGCTGTTTGTGCGTCTCCAGCAGCGCGCGGTAAAACACCGCCTGCGCCGACGGCTCGCCCGCCTCCTTCACCCGGTACGCGTGCGCGTTGCAGAAGCCTCTCGCCTTCACATATGCGCCGATGAGCTGGCCGTCGGCCGCTCCTTCCCGAAGCATCACTTTGATGCTCCGATCTACCCGCTGCTCGACCAGCGCGCAAACCGGGCAAGCCTCGTGCTGCAGCGCGTCCTTCAAGTCATGATACAGAATATATTTGTCCATAAGGTCCCCCGCATCTTTACGAATGTTGCAGGTAGTGTCCCCATAGGGCGAAATTACCATACCCAAACCGGGCGGATGTCTTTATAATGCCAAGGGTAACGAAAGTTAGGGGGTAATGACCATTCGAGGCATACGGTTACATACCGTCGCATCGCTCGCGCTCGCGGCGTCGCTGTGGACCGGAGCGGCACCCGCCGCATCGGCGCAGCCGCTGCAGGCCGTCTCCATAGACGGCGTTCGCGTATCGACCGCGGCGGTCAACGTAGGCGGCAGCGTGTTCGTTCCCGCCGTGTTTCTTCGCAAGACGGGCGCTTCCGTCCAATGGAGCGCCGCGGATCAAGCCGTCGTCATGACGAAGGGCGATGCCGCGCTGCGGCTGAAATCCGGAGAGCGGGGCGTCTTTCATCGCCCGGAAGGCACGTACGTACCGCTCCGCCACGCCGCTCAAACGCTCGGCATGAGCGTCTCGTACGATGCTGCCACGGCGACGATTTCCCTCGCGTCCGGCGGAGGAAGCGCCGCGGCCGCGGCGCGCGCCGCGCAAGACGAGGATCGGTATTGGCTCGCGCAGCTGACGGAGGCGGAGGCCGGAGGAGAGCCGTACGAGGGCAAAGTCGCCGTCGCGGCGTCCGTGCTGAACCGCGTCGACGATCCGAACTGGCCGAATTCGATTCAAGACGTGATCTTCCACGTCGTCGAGGTCGACGGCGTGAAATACTACCAATATTCGCCTGTATCGGACGGCCGCCTCTACAAGGCGACGCCGAGCGAGGAGACGCTCAAAGCGGTCCAAGCCGCGCTCGACGGCAGCGACCCGACCAACGGAGCCACGGTGTTTTACAATCCGAAGAAAACCGACAACCAATGGGTGAGAAACCGGCCGGTCAGCAAAACGATCGGCGGCCACGTCTTCGCCTATTAATGGACAAGCGGTTGCGACGAAGACCCGCGGGGGGATTCCCCGCGGGTCTTTTCGCGCTTTTTACAAGTATTCCTCTACCTCCGCATTGGCCCTCAGCTCGTCAAGCCACGCCGCGGCTCGTTCGGAACGCTTCCAAGAGGAGCTGATAAAGCGGCTGTCGCTGTTCCTCACCTTGGCGGCCGCGGCGCTGGCGCTCGGACCTGGCCGCGTCCCTCCCGGTCATTCGGCGCACGCTGGCTCTTAGCCTTCGATCGCAGCCGTTCCGGCCGCAGGCGCGGATGCGCGCTCGGCCATCCGGAGCCGCTTGCGCCCTCTCCAACGGAACAGCGACCACACGCCCCGCACAAGCTCGTCGGCGATCATGCACAAGTAGATCGCGGTCAAGCCCCAGCCGAGCCGGACGCCGAACCAGTACGATCCGACGGTCGCGACGAGGGTGAGCGACAACAGAGACGTATACATAATGAAGCGCGTATCGCCGACGGCGTTCAGGGCGTTGCCGAGCGCCATGTTCGTCATTTTCGCCGGCTGCAGCAGCAAGTTGAGGCCGATCAGCCCGACGCCCATGGCGATAATTTCGGGATCGTCCGTGAACAGGCCGAGCGCCCGTTCTCCGACCGCCACGAGCAGCAGCGTGTTCGCCGCCACCAGCGCGAGTCCGACGGCGAGGGCGCGGTACGCGCTTCGATAGGCTTCCTGCATCGCCCCGGCGCCGTATAGATGCGCGATCTGGATTTGCAGCGCGAGCGCGACGGAATAGCCGAGCATGAAGCAAAACGATTCCATTGTGTTGAGATACGTCCGCGCCGCCAGCTCCTTCGCGCCGATCATCGCGATGAACGAAAAAATGAGCAGCTGCGAGACGAACCAGCCGGCCGCGTTCGCGCCGAGCGGCCAGCCGATCTTCAACACCTCGCCGAACAGCCGGCGTCGGAACGTGCCGAGCTCGCGCCAGCGGATGCGCCGCTCGAACGCGTTCGCGAACATGACGAACAACACGATGACGGCGAGCGCCCTCGACAGCGTCGTCGACACGGCCACCCCGGTCAATCCCCAAGCCGGGAAGCCGAACGCGCCGTAAATGAACGCGTAATTCAACGCGACGTGCAGCACGTTCATGCCGATCGCGACGTACATCGGACCGCGCGTATTGCCGGTGCTGCGGATAACGGTGCCGAGCGCGATCGCGGCCGCGCTGAACGCCATCCCGGCGCCGACGATCGAGATATACGGCTCCGCGAGCGGCGCGAGCTCCGGCGGCAGCTGCAGCGCGGAAGCGAGCTGCAGCGGGAAGGCGTACAGCACGATACTAAGCGCCAGCCCGATTGCGGTCGAGACGGTGAACGCCATGATGGCGATGCTGCGGGCTTCGCCTTCTTCGGCGGCGCCGAGCCGCTGGGCGATCAAGATGCCCGCGCCGCTTGAGACGGTAATAAACAGCGTCATCAACGCCTGAAACAGCTGGCTCGAAAACCCGACGACGGCGACGGCGTCGTCCGAGATCGAGCTCACCATCAGCGTGTCCGCCGCCCCGAGCAAAAACTGCAGCAGCAGCTCGATAAATACCGGCCAAGCGAGCGCCCAAAGCGTAAATCTTCGGTCCTTCAGCTTCCTGTCGTCCCCGGCGCTTTCTCCCGCGAGACGGCTCCGTACGGTTCCTCTCTCCCTATCCATTCCCCGTTACCCACCGTTCATTCTGTTGGAAATTTGCGAGTCCTGATTACACTTTCAATTCCGCATGCGAAAGCCGCGATTTCTCGACTTGGACGGTGGCGTGGCCGATCCCGAACGATTCTTCGAGCAGGCGAAGCGCCTGCTGGAGAACGACTTGGCTGTCCCGATCGTCCTCGATCAACAAGTGGCAGCTCAGCGAATCGAGCCCCGACGTGATCGTCCACACGTGGAGGTCGTGCACGTTCACGACGCCCTCGATGCTCGCAAGCCGCTGCCGGATCAATTCGATGTTGACGGAAGCCGGCGTCCCCTCCATCAAGATGTGCACGGTATGCTGCAGCACGCCCCAAGCGCCCCGCAAAATGAGCACCGCGACGAGCGCGCTGATGACGGGATCCGCCCAATACCAGCCGAAGGCGTACATGAGCAGCCCCGCGGCGATGGCCCCGACGGACCCGAGCGCGTCGCCCAATACATGGAGGTACGCGCTGCGCAGGTTGACGTTGTCCTTGACGTCCCCTTGGCGCAGGAGCGCCCATGCGCTGGCGAGGTTGGCCGCAAGCCCGATGCCCGCGATCAGCATCATCGTCCCGCTGGCGACGACCGGCGGCTCCTGCCAACGCTCGAACGCCTCCCATAAAATAAAGACGGCGATGACGAAGAGGGTGACGCTGTTGAAGAAGGCGGCCAAAATTTCGAAGCGGTGGAACCCGAACGTCCGCTTCGGCGTCGACGGCTTCGCGGACAGCCACAGCGCGAACAGGCTGAGCCCGAGCGCGCCGGCGTCGCTCAGCATATGGCCGGAGTCGGAAAGCAGCGCCAGAGAGTTCGTCGCCAGCCCGCCGAAAAACTCGAGCAGCATGATCCCGGTCGTGATCGACAGCGCGATCGCGAGTCCGCGGCGATTGCCTTCCCCGCCGTGGTGGTGATGATGGCCATGGTGGTGGTGCCCATGATGGTGGTGCCCATGATGGTGGTGATGCCCATGGTGATGCCCTTGGCCGCCGCGGTCATGGCCCTCATGGTCATGGGCGCGGTGATCGCCGGCGCACGATTCATGGTCATGATCGGCCGAGTCCCGGCGAGGCTCCCTCGTATCGGATGTCATGTCCGCAGCCTCCTATCGATGCATGGTATGGGCGATCGTTTGCTCCAGCAGCCGAATCACATGATCGTCGTCCGTGGAATAATATAACGCTTGCCCTTCGCGCCGGTGCTTCACCAGCCGCAAATTGCGCAGCACCGCCAGCTGATGCGAGACGGCCGACTGCGACATGCCGAGCGCTTCGGCGATTTGCCCGACGGCCCTCTCCCCCCGCGAGAGGAGATACAAAATTTTGATCCGCGTCGGATCGGCCAGCGCCTTGAACGCGCGTGCCGTTTCGTGCGCCGTCTCCTCGTCGAGAAGAACGGCTTCGTTCCGTTCATGCATGCGGATCACCATCCTTATTAATATATGAACATATTCTCATATATAGGAATATACTCTTTGGCTGCGGCTCTGTAAAGGAAGGAATCGCCCGCCCAACAAAAACAGGGCCCCAGGGGCCCTGTTTCCAAGCTGCGGTTAATGATAATTCGGCAGCCAATCGCCGTGCGCTTCGATCAAATCGTCGCACATCGCCACGATGTCGTCCATCGACAGCTCGGCGGCCGTGTGCGGATCGAGCATGGCGGCGTGGTAAATATGCTCCTTCTTCCGCGTGATCGCCGCCTCGATCGTGAGCAGCTGCGTATTGATGTTCGTCCGGTTAAGCGCGGCGCACTGCGGCGGCAGATCGCCCACGTACGTCGGCGTCACGCCGCTCCGGTCGACGAGGCACGGCACCTCGACGCACGCTTCGCGGGGCAGGTTCGTGATCAGCCCCGTGTTCATGACGTTGCCGCCGATTTTGAACGGCACGTTCGTCTCCATCGCTTCGAATATATACGACGCGTACTCGTGCGAGCGCTTGTGCGTCAAGTCCGCGTTGTTGACGAGCTCGTCGCGCATTTTCGCCCAACGCTCGATCTGATTGACGCAGCGGCGCGGGTATTCGTCGAGCGGAATGTTGAACCTCTCGATCAGCTCCGGATAGTTCCGTTTGATGAAGTACGGATGATATTCCGCGTTATGCTCCGACGATTCCGTGATGTAGTAGCCGAACTTCAGCATCATTTCGAGTCGCACCATGTCGTTGTGCTTTTCCTTCTGCTTCTCGATCGCGCGGCGCTTGATTTCCGGATACAAATCTACGCCGTCCCGCGTCACTTCGAGCAGCCACGCCATATGGTTGATGCCCGCGATTTTCGCCTGCACGCCTTCCTTGTCCATGCCGAGATTGTCGAACAAGTGCGGGATGCACGCCTGCACGCTGTGGCAGAGGCCTACCGTTTTCACGCCGCCGTGAGTGATCATGACGTTCGTCAGCACGGCCATCGGGTTCGTGTAGTTGAGGAACCACGCGTCCGGGCACACCTCCTGAATGTCTTTCGCGAAGTCGAGCATGACCGGGATCGTCCTTAAGTTCCGGAAAATGCCGCCGATGCCGACGGTGTCCGCGATCGTCTGGCGCAGGCCGTACTTCTTCGGCACCTCGAAGTCGGTGATCGTGCAAGGATCGTATCCGCCGACCTGGATCGCGTTCACGACATACTTCGCGCCGCGCAGCGCTTCCTTCCGGTCCGTGTACGCCTTCACGACGCAGGCGCTGCCGGTCGTGCGCTTCAAGTTGTTCAGCATCATTTCCGAGTCCTTAAGGCGCCCCATGTCGATGTCGAACAGCGCCAGCTCGAAGCCCTGCAGCGCCGGCGTCAGCATGACGTCGCCCAGCACGTTTTTCGCGAATACGGTGCTCCCTGCTCCCAAGAACGTAATTTTCGTCATAACTCTTACCGCCTCCATATGCTTGATCTTGCTTTCCTTCATACTAGGACACATCGCGGAGAAAGAGTATGGAGGAAACGAGCGGACATATGGATTTTTGTAGTACGCTGGGATAGGATAGTCTCAAAGATGGGAGGGGGCGGCAGCCATGATTCCGGAGCATTACAGTTACGAAAGCTACATCAACCCCGGCCGGGGAAAGAGCGAAATCACCGTATTATTCAGCGGCGACGGTCGTCCGGTAGGCGGACACAAGATCGGCCCCGCCGTGCATAAATACTTTTTGTTACATACCGTAAGAAGCGGCTCCGGCTATTTCGAGCAGGCGGGGAAGCGTTATAAATGTAGCACGGGCGACACGTTCGTCATTTTCCCGGGCGAGCTGTTCAGCTACGAAGCCGACGCCGAACAGCCGTGGCATTACGTCTGGGCGGCGTTCCGCGGACATCTGGCGGCCGCGACGCTGCAGCAGCTCGGCATTACGCCGGATCGGCCCGTCGTGCGCGGCGGAGACGCCGCCCGCCGAACTCTCGCGCTGCACCGCCGCTTGCTCCGCACGCTGCGGAACGCGGAGTGGCCGCCGCTTGCCGATTTGGAATCCAGCGGCATCCTGCGGCTGCTCCTCCACGAGCTCGGCCGCGCGAACGAGGAATTTTTGCCCCGCGCGGACACGCACGCGACCGTATCCGAACGGCAGGTCAATCAAGCGGTGCGCTGGCTGTCGCTGCAGTATGCCCAGCCGGTGTCGATCGAGCAGCTCGCGAAATCGCTCGGCTACCACCGAACGCATTTGTCGAAAATTTTTAAAAAGCAGATCGGCATGTCGCCGATGCAGTTTCTCATGCAAATTCGGCTCGAGCAGGCCAAGTCGCTGCTGGACAGCCACTGGACGGTCGAACAGGTCGCCTCCTCGGTCGGGTTCGCCGATCCGCTGTATTTTTCCAAACAATTTCGGAAAAAGTACGGCGTATCCCCTACCGAATACCGGCTCCGCGCCAAGTCATGACCGGCAAGTTTTATACTTTGACCAATGAGTCATAACCTGTTATCATTCTTTCCGAAACGACTATTCCGAAAGAAACGAGGCAGGAACTATGCGCGGGATTATCCGATTTTCGTTAAACAATCGCTTCGCCTTGCTGATCATGACCGTCATCGTGTCGGCCGCCGGCTTGATCGCAGGCCTCAATATGAAGCAAGAGACGCTTCCGAATTTGGAAGTGCCTTATCTCCAAGTTACCGCCGTGTACCCGGGCGCGGCTCCGGAGGAGATCGTCGAGCGCGTAACTGCTCCCGCCGAGCAGCGGCTGCGGCATCTGCCGGGCGTACTGACGGTGAACTCGTCCTCGATGGAGAACGTATCGGCCATCACCATCGAATACGACTACGGACAAGATATGGAGCGGGCGCTCGCCGAAGCGCGGGAAGCGCTGGACGGACTCGAGCTGCCGAGCGGGGCGCAGGAGCCCGAAATTTCGCGGATCAGCCTGAACGCGTTCCCCGTCGTCTCGCTCAGCGTCGCGGACCCGAGCGGATCGCTCGAGGAGCTGACCGATCTCGTCGAGAACGCGTTCGTCCCTGCGTTGGAAGGGCTCAAGGGCGTCGCCGACGTCCAAATCGCGGGACAGTACGTTCAAGAGGCGGTCCTCGAATTCGATCAAGAGAAGCTGGCGTCGCTCGGCCTGTCCGAGGAGACGGTGCGCGGCATCGTACAGGCGTCAGCGGTGACGGTTCCGCTCGGATTGTTCGAGCTGGGCGACGAGGAGCGGACGATCGTCGTCGACGGCGGCATCCGCACGTTGGACGACCTGCGCCGCCTGCCGATCCCGGCCGCCGGCCCGACGGGCATGACGACCGTGCGGCTTGCGGATATCGCCACTGTGGAATTGCGGGGACAATCCGAATCGATCTCGCGCACGAACGGCAGCGAATCGATCGGCCTGCAAATCGTAAAAGCGCAGGAAGCGAACACGGTCGACGTCGTCAATCTTGTGAAGGCGGAGGCTGCCTCGCTGCAGGAACAGTACCCCGACCTCGAAATCGTGACGCTGCTCGACCAAGGGGAGCCGATCGAGAAGTCGGTGGCCACGATGCTGGAGAAAGCGCTGTTCGGCGCCTTGTTCGCGGTCGTCATCATCCTGCTGTTTCTCCGCAACGCCAAATCGACCCTGATCGCCGTCGTGTCGATCCCGCTGTCGCTGTTCATCGGCATTGTGCTGCTGCAGCAGCTCGAGATCACGATGAACATGATGACGCTCGGCGCCATGACGGTCGCCATCGGCCGCGTCGTCGACGACTCGATCGTCGTCATCGAGAACATTTACCGCCGAATGTCTTCGAAGACCGAGACGCTGCGGGGCAAGGCGCTCATTCTGGACGCGACGCGCGAAATGTTCATCCCGATCCTCTCGTCGACGATCGTCACGATCGCCGTGTTCGTGCCGCTCGCGGCCGTCACCGGCATGGTCGGCGAGCTGTTCTTGCCGTTCGCGCTCACGATGGTGTTCGCGCTGCTGGCTTCGCTGCTCGTCGCGATCACGGTCGTTCCGTCCATGGGCTACGCCATGTTCAAGAAAGGGCTCGGACGCGCGGCCGCCGACGGCGCGCACGGGACGGAGGAAAAACCCGGACGGCTGGCGCTCGCCTACAAACGGGCGCTCCGGTGGACGTTGGACCATAAAGCGGTGTCGCTGCTCGTCTCGGTCGCGCTCCTCGTCGGCAGCTTGTTCCTCGTGCCCGTCATCGGCGTCAGCTTCCTGCCGGAGGAAGAGCAGAAATACGCCATGGTCACGTATACGCCCGCGCCCGGCGAACGGCTGGAAGACGTCGCGGAGCTGTCGCTTCGGGCGGAATCGTTCTTCCTCGAGGACGAGCGGGTGGAGAACCTGCAATATTCCGTCGGCGGCTCCAATCCGCTGAACCCGGCCTCGTCGGAATCGGCCTTGTTCTACGTTCAATATGAGGACGACGTGGCGGCGTTCGCCGAAGTGAAGGACCGACTGCCCGAAGAGCTGGCGAAAGCCGTTCCCGGAGAAGGCGAATGGGGCTTGATGGACTTCTCGGGCGGCATCGGCGGCGCGGGGCTGTCCCTCAACGTGTACGGAGAATCGCTGGAAGACATCCGCGCCGCCGTCGAGAGCATCCGCACGTTGATGGAGGCGGACGGCCGGTTCGAGAACGTCGACAGCAGCGTCGGCGAAACGTACGGACAATACACGCTCGCGATCGATCCGGAGCGGCTGAGCCGGTACGGCGTAACGGCCGGCCAAATCGCGATGGCGCTCAGACCTTCCCTGGAACGGCCGGTGCTGACGAGCATCGAAGCCGAAGGAAACACGTACGAGGTCGTCGTCGCGACGGATCCGGTCGTCTACGATTCGATCGAAGACATCGAAAACGCGACCGTTCCGTCCCCGCTCGGCGTCCCGGTGCGGATCGGGGACGTCGCCGACACGGTCGAAGGCGAATCCGCGAACGCCGTGACGCGTCAAGACGGCAGGCTGTACGCATCGATTACCGCCGACATTGCGGCGAGAGACGTCGCGGGGACGTCCGCCGAGCTCGAGGAGGCGATCGCCGAAAGCCTCGAGCTTCCGAACGGCGTCGACGTCGAATTCGGAGGCGTGACGGAGCAAATGAACGATACGTTCTCCCAGCTCGGTCTCGCGATGGCGGCGGCCGTCGCCATCGTCTACTTGGTGCTCGTCGTCACGTTCGGCGGCGGACTCGCGCCGTTCGCGATTTTGCTCTCGCTGCCGTTCGCGGTCATCGGCGCCTTGCTGGCGCTGCTCGCCGCGGGCGAAACGATCAGCGTCTCGGCGATGATGGGCGCGCTGATGCTGATCGGCATCGTCGTCACGAACGCCATCGTGCTGATCGACCGGGTTATTCACAAAGAGAAGGAAGGATGGTCGACGCGGGAAGCGCTGCTCGAAGCCGGCGCGACAAGGCTGCGGCCGATTTTAATGACGGCGCTGGCGACGATCGGAGCCCTCCTGCCGCTCGCCTTCGGCAATGAAGGCTCCGGCATCATTTCCAAAGGGCTCGGGGTCGCGGTGATCGGCGGGTTGGCGAGCTCCACCTTGCTGACGCTCGTCGTCGTGCCGATCGCCTACGAACTGCTGATGAAGCTGCGCAGGAACGGAATCGAAGAATCCATCTAACAGGGAAGTGGGAAGGATGAACGACAAAAAGCAGCTCATTCTGGAGGCGGCATTGCGGCTGTTCGCCGCGAAGGGCTTCCATTCGACGTCCATTCAAGACATCGTCGAAGAAGTCGGCATCGCCAAAGGCTCGGTGTACCTTCACTTCAAGTCGAAGGAAGATATTCTCGTTTCCGCTATCAAGCATATGGTGTCCGGCATGATCGAGGAGATAGGGAACGCAGACGCCGGCGAACAGTTGACGCCGAAGGAAAAACTCGTCCGCAAGCTGGAGCGCCAGTTCGAATTCAGCCTCAAGCATAAAGCGTTCATCTTCATGCTCATGGACGAAGGCTTGGTGCACGTTAACGAGGAGATGAAGACCTATCTTTATGATTTGCGGAAACGGTCGGTGAGATGGGCGGAGGCGGATATCGTCTCGGTCTACGGAGACCGCGTCGGACCGTACGCGCTCGATGCGGCCGCCGTTCTGCAGGCGATGACTTCGCATTATACCGGCATCCTGATGTTGGACGACAGCGGGCTCGACCTTCGCGCGCTCGCCCGGTTTATCGCCGACCGGCTGAACGACGCCGTCGAAGGGATGCTGGCGCAAGGCCGCCCTCCGTTGCTAAGCGAACGCTCGCTGTTCGGCGAAGCCGGAGGGCAGCCTTACGGCGCCGCCGAGGAGCGGTTCCGCTACGAGGCATTGTTTCGCGAAGCCCGCGGAGCGGTGCAGCGCTCCGGCTTGGACGATGACGAGCGGCGGAAATGGGACAGTTATTTGATCGTATTGGAACACGAGCTGCGCAAACCGCAGGCGGACGAGCCGGTCGTCGGAGGTTTGCTCGCGCATCTGCGCGGCTCGGACATCGAAGGCGTGGCCGCGCTCGCGCATCGGCTGTCGCAGGAACGTGCGGAAGGTTGATCGTTCTCCTGCGAAACTCTCGATTTTAATAACATCAATATTGAATAAGTTAATAAATTGGGCCATAATAAGAGATGTCGTTAGTAGGAATCCCCAGTTTTATTCGATTACCATCATGGAGGGAGATTGATATCATGTACGACATCGCCATTATCGGAGCCGGACCGGCCGGCGCTAGCGCAGCCATCTACACCGCGAAAGCGGGCAAGAAAACGCTCGTCATCGACAGCGACAAAGGCGTAACGAAGCGCGCTTGGTTCGAAAACTTCTACGGCATCAAAGAAATCGACGGACCTTCCCTTGTGGACATCGGCATCGAGCAGCTGAAGAAGTTCGGCGCGGAATACGTCCAAGACGAGGCGACGGACGCCGCGAAGACGGAGGAAGGCTTCTCGATTACGACGGCCGGCGGCCAGACGTATCAAGCGAAGCACGTCATCCTCGCGACCGGCTTCTCCGTCGAGCTCGGCCAGAAGCTGGGCGCCGCGGTGAAAGACGGCACGGAGCCGCGCGTGAAGTCGATTTTCGACGTAGACGCGCAAGGCCGCACGAGCGTCCCGGGCGTATGGGCCGCAGGCACGGCAGCCGGCGTCAGCGTGCACGGCATCATTACGGCGGGCGACGGCGCGAAGGTCGCCATTAATTTAATCAGCGAGCTGAACGGCGAACGCTACGTCGATCACGACGTTATGAAGCCGAAGGAATAATCATCTTCATGCCAAAGAACCCGCCCGATCGAGCGCGATCGGCGCGGGTTCTTCGCGTTAAGCGGCAGGCGGCGGGGCGTCACTTCGCGGCGCCGCTCGGGGCGTGGTCCGCGTTCTGCAGCATATACATCCGGTAATACCGGCCTCGCAGCGCCATCAGCTCGTCGTGCGTGCCGCGCTCCTCGATGACGCCGCGATGGAGCACAAGAATACGGTCGGCATCGCGAATGGTCGACAGCCGATGCGCGATGACGAACGTCGTCCGGCCGTGCCGCAGCACCTCGAGCGCGCGCTGGATCGCCTGCTCCGTCTCGCTGTCGATGCTGGCGGTCGCTTCGTCCAAGATCAAAATCGCCGGATCGAACGCGAGCGCCCGGGCGAAGGAAATGAGCTGCCGCTCCCCCGCGGACAGCGTCGCGCCCCGCTCCACGACCGGCTCGCGCATCCGCTGCGGCAGCCGGGAGACGAACGCTTCGGCGCCGACCTCGCGCAGCGCCCGCTCGACGCCGGCGTCGTCGATCGCGCCGTTGTACAGCGACACGTTGAAGCGGATATCGCCGGTGAACAAGAACGGATCCTGCAGCACGATTCCCATGTGCCGGCGCAGAGACTGCTTCGACAGCTCCCGGATGTCGACGCCGTCGATCCGGATCGTGCCGCCCGTCGGCTCGTAGAAGCCGAGCAGCAGGTTCATGATCGAGCTTTTGCCCGAGCCGGTATGGCCGACGAGGGCGATCGTTTCGCCTCGTTTCGCCTCGAACGAAATGCCTTTCAGCACGTTCTCCCCCGCGACGTACGCGAACGTGACGTTCTCGAACGAGACGCGCCCCTCCGGACGCGGCGCCTCCGCCCCTTCGTCCGCCTCAGCCCCGTCGAGATCCATCAGCGCGAACACCCGCTCCGCCGAGACGAAGGCGCGCTGCGCGTTCGTCATTTGGTCGAAGATGCCGACGATCGGCTCGTAAATGCGTCCCAAGTAATCTACGAATGCGTACAGCACACCGAACGAAATGGCGGACTCGAGCGAGCGGCTGCCGAAATACCACAAAATGACCGCCGTCAGCACCCGCGCCACGAAATAGACGATATTGCGCCCCGACAGCGCGAAGATGCGGAACTGGATCACTTGGTGGCGATACCGGTCCTCGTTCAGCCGGCCGAATTCCGCCTTCACCGACTCTTCCCGGCGGAACGCTTGGATGATCGGCATCACGTGGATCAGCTCGTTCAGCGTCGCGTTCATTTCCGCGAGGCGGGCGCGAATGACCTGCACGTATTTCTTCGAAAATTTCAAATGAACGTACATGATGAGCGCGAACATCGGCAAAATGAGCGCGCACAGCAGCGCGAGCCTCCATTCCAGAAACAGCAGCGCGGCGAACACCCCGATAATGTTCAGCCCGCTGACGACGAACGTGGCGGTGAAGCTGATGTACAGCTCCTTAATATTTTCCGTATCGTTGGCGACGCGCGAGACGATCTGCCCGACGGGCGTCTTGTCGAAATACGACACGGGCAGCCGGTGCAGATGCCGGAACAAATCCATCCGCATTCGCTGCACGATGCGCTGCGCCGACGACTGCAGCAGGAAACTCTGCACGTACGTCAGCGCGCCTCCCGCGAGGGTCAGCCCGACGATCAACGCCACAAGGCCGGCGATCGGCGCGGCGTCGTGCCGGTAGAACGCCGCGACCTCTTCCCCGGTCAGCGGCACCCGCCCCGCGGCGGGACTGTCCAGCACGAAGCCGTCGCCCGACGTGTCGATGCCGGCCCGCGCCGCGCCGTCCAGTTCGACGCCGGCCGGCAGCCAGTCCTCGCGCACGTAGGCGAGCCCCCGGAACGGGACGGAGCGCACTCCTTCCGGCACCGCCTCGGGCCGCATCTCGCGCCAATCGGACCGGATGGCGAGCAAATGGTCGTCGATGATCGTCTTCGTCACGATCGGCACCGACAGCTGGGCGCCGAGACCCAGCACCAAAATGAACAGCGCCAGCGCGACCTGGCGCTTGAATAGCAGCAAATAAGCGAGCAGCCGGCGGCCGACGGCGCCGGTCCGCACTTCCCGTTCGTTCATGGCGTCTCCTTCCCGTCTTCCAGCAGACTCATCTCCAGCTGCTGCCGCTCATATTGCCGCCGGTACCAGCCGTCCAGCGCCATCAGCTCTTCATGCGTCCCCTCTTCGACGACGGCGCCGTCCTCGAGCACGACGATGCGATGCGCGTGCGCGACGGCGGACAGCCGGTGCGTCGCGATGAACGTCGTCTTCCCCGCCCGCGTGCGGCGCACCTGCTCGAGAATCGCCGCCTCCGTCCGCGCGTCGACGGCCGACAGCGCGTCGTCGAGAATAAGAATGTCCGGATCGACGAGCAGCGCCCGCGCGATGCCGATGCGCTGCTTCTGCCCGCCGGACAGCATGATGCCGTTCTCGCCGACGACCGTTCCGAGACCTTCCGGCATCCGCTCGAGATCGTCGAGCAGGAACGCCGTGCGCGCCGCCGCGAGCACCTCCGCCTCCGTCGCGTCGGGCTTGCCTAACGCGATGTTGTCTCGAACGCTGCGGGAGAGCAGCAGATGCTCCTGCGGCACGTACCCGATCCAAGAGGACAGCGTTTCGAGCGGAATGCGCTCGATCGGCGCGCCGGAGATCGTGAGGCGTCCCGGTTCGATCGGATACTGCCGGAGCAGCTGTTTCAGCAGCGTGCTCTTGCCGCTCCCGGTTTTGCCGACGACGCCGATCGTTTCGCCTCGCCGCACGACGAGCCGGAACGCCTTGAGACGCGCGGCGTCGGTTCCCGGATAGCGGAACGTCAGAGCGTCGAACACGATGTCGCCGGCGGCGTTCGGCGCGACCGGATCCGAAGGATCGGTCACGTCGGGCCGCTGCGCAAGGTTGTCCTCGATGCGCAGCACCGACGCGTTGCCCCGCTGCAAAATATTGATGAATTCCCCGAACGCGATGAGCGGCCACACGAGCAGACCGAGGTATATATTGAAGGCGACCATTTCCCCGAGCGTAATTTCGCCGCGCGTCACGAGGTACGAGCCGTAACCGATGGCGATCGCGAAGCTGACCCCGGTGATGGAAGAGATGACCGGCATGAACAGCGAGTTCGTTTGGGCCACGCGAATATTTTGCTCCATGACGTCCTTCGTCACCCGGTCGAACGCCTCGATATCGGCCTTCTCCTGCACGAACGCCCGCAGCACCCTGAGCCCCGAGATCGATTCGAGCACATGGTCGTTCATGACGCCGAACTTTTGCTGCGCCGCCGTGAAATGCTTCCGCATGCGGCGGCCGAGCACGTTGATCGCGACGCTGAGCAGCGGCAGCGGCAGCAGCGCGGCCAGCATGAGCCGGACGTCGACATAAAGAATCATCGACGCGACGACGAAGATGACGCCGAAAATCGTATTCGTGATCGTCACGACGCCGAAGCCCGCCGTATTGCTCACCGCCTCGATATCGTTCGTCGCGAGCGCCATCAGCTCCCCGGACCGGTTCCGATGGAAAAACGACGGCTTCATGCGCGTCCAGTGGGCGAGCAGCCGATCGCGCAGCTGTTTGTTGAGCAGCACGGAGCTGCCGAACAGCGCGTTGATCCAAATATAAGTCGTCACATACATCGCGACGGCGATGCCGAGCAGAATGAGGACCGTCCCCAGCAACCCGGAACGGGTCAGCTCCCCCGCCATGATTCGGTCGATCGTGTCTCCGACGAAGCGGGGCGCGACCGTATTCATGTAGCTGTTCGACGCGATGAGCAGCATCGTGACGAGATAAAACGGCCAGCGCCTGCGGAAAAACCAGCTTAACCGTTGAACGAATAACATAAAAAGCTCCCTCGTTTTCCCGAACGGATTCAATATTTTCCTATTGTAAGCGATATCTCTGGAAAAAGACTACACCCGTGACGAAACTTTGGCGGAATGGTGAAAAATTTTTGAACGATTTCGACGAAATTGTGATATAATATCGTCAAGTAAGCACTTACAAGGATGTGAGGAAGGCATGACCACCAAGACGTTTTTCGAACCGCGCACGGAAGCCTCCGAACGCAGCGTGCAGCGCCTCGTGCGGTGGATGACCGCGGCCGCTTGGACGACGCTGCTCTTCGGCCTCGCGCTCACGCTCGGCAATATGCATCATTTCAGCGAACAGAACGCCACCTTGATGGTCGGCATCGGCTTCATGGTCGGCAGCGTTCACATTTATGTCATCCGCACGGCGATTCACCTCGTCCATGCGCGCAGCCCGCATTCGACGGGAAATGACGACCGAAACTAATCAGAACCGCATCCATTCAAGCCTCCGAGTATGCCGCTCGGGGGCTTTTTTCATGCGCGCAGCCGATTTGCGGCTAAACCGTGAATACAATTTTAACGAAATGGGGCGACATTTTGACGGATTTGCAAAGTGGGGTTCGAACGCGCGCGGAATTTGATATCTTAGTAGCAGGGCAAGTGAAATTCATCACAAGCTTATCTACCCCATACAAATAAGAAACCTGCCAAGGAGCATATAGGAGAGGATTGCCATGAGAAAACGCACGCTGAAATACGGTCTGGCGCTGCCCGCCCTGCTGCTGCTGGCGGCGGCCGTCTTATCCGGCTGCGGCGACGCGATGGTGCTCGACCCGAAAGGGCCGATCGGCGCGGCGCAGAAGGATCTGATTTACATCTCGACGCTGTTGTGCCTTATCGTGCTCGTGCCGGTTCTCGCGCTGACCGCCTACATCGTGTTCCGGTACCGGGACAAGCGGGACAACGACGCGCCGTACGATCCGAACTGGTCGCACAGCACGAAGCTGGAGACGATTTGGTGGACGATCCCGATCGTCATTATCGCGATTCTCGCGGCCGTCACCGTACGCTATACGTACGAACTCGAGCCGTCGAAGCCGATCGTCAGCGAGAAAGAAGAACTCGTCGTTCAAGTGACGTCGCTCGATTGGAAATGGCTGTTCCAATATCCGGAGCAGGGCATCGCGACGGTCAACTATTTGTATATTCCGGAAGACGTGCCGATTCGGTTCGAGCTGACGTCCGACGCGCCGATGAACTCGTTCTGGATTCCGCAGCTCGGCGGCCAAATTTATACGATGTCCGGCATGGCGATGGTGCTGTACCTGCAAGCCGACGAAGCCGGCACGTACTACGGCTCCGGCGCGAACTTCAGCGGCGAGCATTTCGCCGACATGACGTTCTATGCGACGGCCGTGCCGCAGGACGAATTCGACGCATGGGTCGACGACATCAAAGCGACGTCGTCCCCGCTCACGCTGGAAGGATACGAGCAGCTCGCGAAGCCGGGCACGACGACCGTGAAGTCGTTCTCCGCGATTCCGGAAGGCTTGTTCCACAGCATCGTAACGAAATACGCCGTCGGCGGCTCCGCCCACGCGGGGCACGGCGCTCACTCCGGCCAGCCGCCTTCGGACGAAGAGACGGATGCCGACTCGCACGACGGCCACGCGGGCCACTAATCATCGAAAGCAGAAAGGAGCTTCGCTATGGAAGCCATCAAACAATTCGCCTCCGAGTTTTTCGTGACCGGCGATCCGCTCATTCTGGGCGCGCAGGTCAGCATCGGGCTGACCATGGTCGCCATCGTGTTCGCCCTGACCTTCTTTCGCAAGTGGGGCTGGTTGTGGCGCGAATGGCTGACGACGGTCGATCACAAACGGATCGGCATTATGTATATTGTGTGTGCGATGCTCATGTTATTCCGCGGCGGCGTCGACGCGCTGCTCATGCGGACGCAGCTCGCGTTCCCCGGCATGGAGTTCCTCCACGCCGATCACTATAACCAAATTTTCACGACGCACGGCGTCATTATGATTTTGTTCATGGCGATGCCGCTGATGTTCGGTCTATTCAATATCGTCGTGCCGCTGCAGATCGGGGCTCGCGACGTTGCCTTCCCGTTCCTGAATTCTTTAAGCTTCTGGCTGTTTTTCTGGGGCGCGATGCTGTTCAACATGTCGTTCGTCATCGGCGGCTCCCCGGACGCCGGCTGGCTGGCGTATCCGCCGCTGTCGGGACTCATGGGCAGCCCAGGGGTCGGACAGAACTTCTACATTTGGGGCATTCAGATTTCCGGCATCGGGTCTTTAGCTACCGGCATTAACTTCGTCGTTACGATTCTGAAAATGCGTGCGCCCGGCATGACGCTTATGAAAATGCCGATGTTCACATGGTCGGTATTGGCGAGCAGCATCACGATTTTGTTCGCCTTCCCGATTTTGACGGTCACGCTGTTCCTGCTGTTCCTGGACCGGTTCCTCGGCGCGCATTTCTTCACGCTCGACGCCGGCGGCAACCCGATGATGTATATCAACTTGATCTGGATGTGGGGACACCCTGAGGTGTATATCATCGTCCTGCCGGCTTTCGGCATTTTCTCGGAAATCGTAGCCACGTTCTCGCGCAAAAAGCTGTTCGGCTACACGTCGATGGTCGTCGCCATGATTTCCATCAGCGTCACGTCGTTCTTCACGTGGGCTCACCATTTCTTCACGATGGGCTCCGGCGCGAACGTCAACGCCTTCTTCGCGGTCACGACGATGATCATCGCGATTCCGACGGGCGTGAAAATTTTCAACTGGCTGTTCACGATGTACCGCGGCCGCATTCGGATGACGACGCCGATGATGTGGACGATCGCATTCATCCCTTGCTTCGTCGTCGGCGGCATGACCGGCGTGCTTCTCTCGGTAGCTCCTGCGGACTTCCAGTTCCATAACAGCTACTTCCTGATCGCGCACTTCCACCAGGTTCTCATCGGCGGCGTCGCGTTCGGCTTCTTCGCGGGTCTGACGTATTGGTGGCCGAAAATGTTCGGCTTCACGCTCCACGAAGGTCTCGGCAAATGGGCGTTCTGGACGTGGAACATAGGCTTTTACATCTGCTTCATGCCGCAGTACTTCCTTGGTCTCGACGGCATGACGCGCCGGATGTACACGTACGACTTCGATATGGGCTGGGGTCCGCTCAACCTCATCTCGACGGTCGGCGGCTTCCTGATGGGGATCGGCTTCCTGTTCCAGGTGTGGCAGATCGCGCACAGCATCAAGTTTATGAAAAAGGATACGACGGGCGATCCGTGGGACGGCCGGACGCTGGAATGGTCCATCCCGTCGCCGGCGCCGCTGTACAACTTCGCGACGGTGCCGACCGTCTCGGAGACGGACGATTGGTGGGCGACGAAAGAGCGGCGCGCAGCCGGCGTGCCGGACGCTCCGACGCCTCCGCTCGAGCCGATTCACATGCCGAAAAATTCGTCGATACCGTTCATCATGTCGTTCTTCTGGTTCGTCGCGGGCTTCGGTTTCGTTTGGGATTGGATGTTCTTCGCGATCCCGGGTCTTATCGGCGTAGCGCTTTGCATGTTGGCCCGTTCGTTCTCGTACGATACGGATTATTATATCCCGGTTGACGAAGTTCGCCGCACGGAAGCGGCTCTGAGAGGAGTGAAGGCATAATGACGGCAACAGTTCACGCGGCGCACGGGCATGCCCACGGTCACGACCATGGGCACGACGCGCACCATGACCACCACGACTTGGAAGGGCTCAAGACGTTCGGCTTCTGGCTGTTCCTGATCACGGACGTCATCTTGTTCGCCACGCTGTTCGCGACGTACGTCGTCCTGCGCAACAATACGGCGGGCGGACCGACGGCGGCCGAGCTGTTCTCGCTGCCGATCGTCATCGCCGAAACGTTCATCCTGCTCACCAGCTCCTTCACGAGCGGCCTCGCGGTGCTCTCGATGCATCAAGGCCGTCTCAAGGGACTCATCGGCTGGCTCGTCGTCACCGCGCTGCTCGGCGCTGCGTTCATCGGGCTCGAGGTGTACGAATTCCTGCACCTCGTCCACGAAGGCGCCACGATACAGACGAGCGCGTTCTTGTCGGCGTTCTTCACGCTCGTCGGGGCGCACGGCGCGCACGTCTCGCTCGGCCTCGTTTGGATGATCGCGCTGATCTTCCAGCTTTCGCGCCGCGGCATCACGCCGGTGACGGAGCGCAAAGTGAACGTCATCAGCTTGTACTGGCACTTCCTCGACGTCGTTTGGATTTTCGTCTTCACGGTCGTTTATTTGATGGGGGTGATGTAACATGGCGAACACGAACGCTTCGCACGGCTCGAACGGCTCGCACGGTTCGCTGAAATCGTACGTCGTCGGGTTTCTGCTGTCGATCGTCCTGACGATCATTCCGCTCGCGGCCGTCATGCTCGGCTCGCTCGACAAGACGACGACCTTGATCGTTATCTTGGCGGCGGCGGTGCTCC
Source organism: Paenibacillus sp. (assembly GCF_035645195.1). Lineage (NCBI taxonomy): Bacteria > Bacillati > Bacillota > Bacilli > Caryophanales > Paenibacillaceae > Paenibacillus > Paenibacillus sp. The sequence goes on from NZ_DASQNA010000007.1 coordinate 43,198, forward strand.
AGTTCGTCGTGCAGCTGCTGTTCTTCATGCATCTCCGCGAAGGGGAGAACGCGCGCTGGAACATCATGTCGCTGCTGGTCGGCGTGCTCATTCTCGTCACGATCGTCGCAGGCTCGATTTGGATTATGACGTATAACGCTGTCGCGCACTGACGCGAAGCATAGAGAAGGGCGTCCCCTTGGATGGGGACGCCCTTCTTTGCGTTATCGGGACAAAGCGTACGTCAGCAAACGATGCACCATGACGGCGGCCTGCGCTCTCGTCGCGGCCTCCGCCGGCGCGAACCGCCCGTCGGCGAAGCCGGCGACGATGCCGGCGGCTTCCAGCGCCGCCGCCGCATCGGCCGCGTACGGCGCGATCTCGGCGCTGTCCGCGAACGGCGCGGCGCCCTGCGGCGCCCGAAGCTCGACGCCGGCCGCGGCCGCCGCGCGTTGCGTCAGCGCCGCGATCTCCTGCCGCGTGACCGCGTCGTCGGCGCCGAAGCTGCCGTCCGGACGGCCGTTCGCGATGCCGAGCGCGTTCGCCGCGGCGACGTAGCGGTAATGCCAATCCGTCGGCGCGACGTCCGCGAACGGTGCGGCACCCGCCGGCGCCTCGCTCGCGAGCTCCAGCGCGTCCATGAGCAGCTTCAGGAACTCCGCTCGCGTAATCGAGCGCTGCGGCTCGAAGACGTTCGGCCGGACGCCGTGCGCGATGTCCTTCGCGGCGAGCGATTCGATGCCGTCTCTCGCCCATTCGACGCCTTCGAGGTCGGCGAACGCGACGTCCGCCGGCAGCGCCGTATATTTGCTGAAGTGGCGCGGCGCGAAGCGGATCGTTCCCGTCTGCGGGTCGTAGCCCGACATGCGTACCGGCTCGAGTTCGCCGTTGTCGTTAACGAAATACGCCACGATCCGTCCCGGCTGCTCGCCCGGACGAAGCGGATAATTCATTTCGACGAAGATACCGCTGTTCGCTCCGAATTCGCTCACGGCTTCCCCGTCGACGCGAATTTCGAAGTCGTACACCGGCCGGTCGCCGATGCGCTCCGCCGCTTCCGCCGGCAGCTCCTCCGGCGGTACGCTCGCGACGGCGAGCTCTAGATCGGCGGCCCCGCCGCCGAGCAGCCGCTCGAGCTGCTCCCGGGTCGCGGTGACGGTCGCGAAGCCGGCGTCTATGGTGACGCGCGCCGCGTTCGTCTCGCTGAGCGCCTGAACCAGCTGCGCGGCCGGCAGCGCCACTTCGACCGTGTTCGCCTCCTCGGTCCGCTCGACGCGGAACACGATGCGCCCCTGCTGCGCCTGCTGGGCCGCTTGCGCTACGGCGTCCGCGTCGACGACCGCTTTCGCTACGCCCTGCTCGACCTGCGGCTGCACCGTTACGGCGCCGCCGTTACTAGGCCGCGGCTGTCCCGGATTGGCCGGAGCGGACGGCGTGCCCGGCTCGGTCGGCGTCGGGTTCGACGGCGTCGGATTGGAAGGTTCGGCGGGCGGCGGAACGATGTTCAGCCGCACCGTCAGCGTCGAAGACGCGCCTCGCCCGTCCGCCGCGGCGAAGACGGCTTCATAGTTGCCCGACGCCAGCGGCGTCCAGGCGAACGTCCGCGTCACCGGGTCGAACGTCGCTCCGTCCGGCAGCTTCGCAGCCGAATACGCGATAATCCCGCCTTCCGGATCCGTCGCCTTCACTTGGAACGAGACGGCCGTGCCGACATACACGCGCACGTCCTTCGCTGCGTCCCATACCGGCGCCAGGTCGGCGACCGCTTCGATGACGACCTTCAGCTCCGTCTTCGCGCCTCGATCGTCCGCCGCCGCGAACACGGCCTCGAACGTGCCCGCCGTCTCAGGCGTCCAAGCGAACGTCCGCGTCGTCGGATCGAACGTCGCTCCTTCCGGCAGCTTCGCCGCCGAATACGCGACCTCCCCGCCTTCCGGATCTGTCGCTTTCACCTGGAAAGAGAGCGTATCGCCGAGCACGACCTTCTGGGGCGGGATCGCCTCCCACACCGGGCTAAGATTCACCGCTTCGGCTGCTTTCGTCACCGTAAACTTCCAAATATCCGACAGCGTGCGTGCGCCGTACACATCTTCGGCGACGGCGTACCATTCGTACGTCGATCCGAGGACGAGATCGCTCCAATCGAACGACACGTTCGACCCGCTCGCCGCCCCGGTCTTCTCCCCGAGCTTCTGTTTTGCATACACATTGACCTCGATGTAGTCGGTCGCCACGCGCTTTAAGCGCGGCGTCAAGTCGAGATCGAGCGAGAACTCGTCTTTGCCCGGGTGCTGCTCCGGATCGTAAAAGTTATAATCGTCCAAATACGGCGAATACGTTTTGATATGCAGCTTGTTGTTGTCGATATCGAATTGCATCAACCGGATATACCCTTGGCCGCCCTCCGGGCCGCCCTGATAATCCGCCAGCATTTGGTACACGTTGCGGTCCGGCGTGCCGTCGCCGTTATCGTCGATCTCGTCGACGAGCAGCTCGGCGTCGTGGTAATGGCCGGACAGCACCGCGACGACGTTCGGGTTCGGCACGACGACCTGCTCGTGAATTTTGTCCGCGATCGGCGCCCGGTTGCCCGAGACGAGCAAGTATTCATGGAAATTGAGCACCGCCATCCGGTCCGGGTACTGCTTCAGCACCTGGTCCATCCAAGCGATTTCTTCGTCGCCGATGCCCCATCCCATGTACAAGAAGATGTAGTCGTTGCCGTGCGACGACACGAGATCGTAATGGCCGCGGTTGTTGTCGTACGAGCCTCCGTACGTATCCTGCGACGCAAACCGGTCCTCGCCGAAATACTTCCAATATTCGTCGTAGGCTGCTTCTTTGCCGTACACGTCGTGATTGCCGGCCAGCACGCCGTACGGAATGCCCGCTTCTTCCAACACCTTCATGTTTTCCGACGCGACGGCCCATTGCTCCGGCTTGTCGGCTTCGTCGACCAAGTCTCCCGTATGGGTGACGTACTTGATCTTCATTTCATCCTTCTTCTCGGCGATCCAATCGACGATGTCGCTGTAAATATGCGGATAGCTTTCCGAATAATACTGCGTGTCCGACATCCAGACGAACGAGTAATCGTACTCGTCCGGCGTCGGCGGCACCTCGTCCTGCACCATGAGGCGCACGGTGCGCCCGTCCGCATAGTCCCCCGCGCGAATTTCCGCTGCAAGTTCGAAATCTTCGCTGCCCGCGACGCGGGAGTCGAGCGCGTTCCACTGCTGCGCCGCCGGATCCCAGGCGTATAGCGTCACTTTGCGGCCTTCGATCGAGTGCCCTGTCCACGAGACGTGAACCGGATCGTCCGCCGCGACGGATGGGTCCAGCGTGACCTCGAACCGTTGGTACGGGAATCGGTCAACCGCGTCATTGACCAAATAGTCGCCGTCCTTCGCGGCGATCTTCGCGTAGTCCGCGTCGGCGAAGGACTGCTCGCCTTCCGGCGCGGCTTCTCTCGGCGGCTCGCGGTCGACCGCGTTCAAGAACCCGACGAACGCGTCGCGCACGCCGGCGAAATACTTGAATCCTCTCCAGAACGAGACGTTCATCGGATCCTGCGTCGGATCCAGCACCTTCACGGTCAGAGACGTCGTCGTCGCAGCCTCGCCGCCGTGCGCCGGACCGACGAGCTCCGGCTTCGCCGGCAGCTCGTCCGGCACGTAAAAGACGACTTCCGTCTCCGCTGCGTTGCCGACCTTATCCGTCGCTTTCAAGCGCAGCACGTGGTCGCCTCCAGCGAGCGCGGCCGACGATGTCGCGTACGGCAGCTCGATCGCTCGGCCGTCCAGCGTCGCCGTCACGGCGCCGACGCCCGCCAGCGCGTCGGTCACGTCCGCCGCGATCGTGAACGGCCCGCGCATCGTCGCGCCGCTCGCGATCGACGGCTCGATCGCTGGCGGCGTGTTATCGACGATGACCGATGCGGACGCTTCTCCATACTGCGGATGTGCGACCGTGACGACATGCGCGCCGTCCGCCGCCTGCTTCGTGTTCCAAGCGTACGCCTTGGATGCGAGCTTGTCCGCCGGGATGGCGAACTGGAACTCGACGACCGGGTGCTTATTCGCGCTGTCGCCCATCTTGATCGCCGTTTCCTTAGAAGCGAATTCCGAGCGCGGATCGTAAATTTCGGTGCCGTCCGCGAGCACGAGCCGCACGTTGCGCACGTCGAAATCGTCTTTGTTCTCTTCCGGCCGGTCGTCGAAAGGCGACGCCTTCGAGCCGGCGCGGATTGCGATGGCATTGACGCCGCTCTGGAGACGATCCGCGTCGATCGGCACCGTAATCGTCGTCCAGCTGTTGATCGTATCGTCGAAAATGCGCAAAATGTCGGTGCCCATCACGACGCCGTTTTTGAAGTAGAAATTGACGCCCGTCGCTTCGAACGCGAAATAGGCATCGTTCTCGAGCGCTTTATAGGCGCCTGCGTCGATCGGCTGTTCGTCGATCGACAGCGTCAGTTCGTCGGCCGGCGCATGCTCGGCGGTGCCGCGCACGATGCGGGTGCCCGCCAGCACGTCGCCGTTCTTCACGTTGAGCCGCAGGTCGGACGTGTCGCGGCCGCCTGTAACATTGACGCGGAACGTCTCCGTCGTCGCCCGATGAACGCCGTCGGAATATTCATAGTAGTAATCTACGTACTTTCGCCCGATCAGCTCCGGCGAGTAGATCATGTAATGGTAGAACGTATCGTCGAAGTTTTCTTTCAAATACCGTTTCGTGAACTCGTCCTGCGCGTCGGTTTTATAATAGAGCGCAACCGTTTTGACCTGGTGGTCGTCGCGGACGGCCGCGATCAAATCGAGATTCGCCGATTGATGCACTTCGCTGACGCCCGTTTCGTTCTTGAACGTCGGCGGCGTCGTATCGTTCGGCAGCGACGCCGGCACCGGAGGAACTTGCTCTTCTTCGACGCTGCCCGGCGTAGCCGCGAGCACGCCCGCGCTCGTCTTGATCATCGTCGTGCCGCCGTCGAGCGGGTATTTGTAGAAAATACCCTTGTCGGCGACCGTCTCCGCATCCGTGTCGTAATAGGCGGCCGACAGCTCGAAGCCGGTGTTCGTCGCGACGAGGACGCCGCGTTTGCCGCCGTTCGCCATTCCGCCGCTGTAGATCCGGACGATGTCCTCGCCCTCGACCAGGGAAACGCCGTAGTTCGCGTTGAAATCGGCGACGGTGCTGGCGTCGTTCGCCCCGTTGATGACCCAGAACACGAGCGTGTCCTTCGGCGGAATGATCAAATCTTCCCGGTCCGTCGGCCAGACGACGTCGGCTTCCGGTCCGGAATCGGTATATCGATAGACGATTTTGTAATGCTCCAGATTGATCGGTTCGTTCGTGTTGTTGTACACCTCGATGAACTCGTATCCGTCCGCGCTGCCGACGTTCGTCGAATCGGGCACGAGCTCGGTGACGAGCAGCGGCGAAACTCTCGCGTAATCGAAGTCCGGCGCCTTGACGTTAATCGTGTACGCCTCCGTCCGGACCGTCGATTTCGCATCCGCGGCTTCAATGTAATATTGAGCGGACGATTCCGCGAGCGCCGAAGTCGGAATCGACGCCGCGTAGCGGTCGCCTTCCCCTTTCGCCATCGGTACGGAGCTGTACGAAGACTCGGACGCCTTTTTGAAATACAGCTTGGCCGTCACCTCGTCGTTGCCCGCGGCCTGCTCCTTGTTCGTAATGTCCGCCTCGATCGCGACCGGCTCATCCGTTTTGCCTTCGGTAACCGGCGTATGCGCAATTTTCGGCGGGTGGTTGACGACGGGCGCCGCCCCGGACGTCGTTTGCGGCACCTGCTCGCTCGTTACGGCGCCGGGCGTCGCGGCGTCGATGCCCGCGGATGTCATGACCATTTGGTTGCTGCCGTCGATCGGGTACCGATAGAAGATCCCCTTGTTGGCTTGCGTTTGGTCGTCGTTGTCATAATACGCCTCCGACACTTCCGTGCCGTCGACCGTCGCGACGACGATTTTCCGTTTGCCCGAGTTGGCCATGCCGCCCCCGCCATCGATGCGAACGAGGTTGACATTCTCCTGCAGGCTCACGCCGTAATTGGCGTTGAACTGCTCGATCGGCATCGTTTTATTGACGCCGTTGAGCACCCACAGCACCATCGACTGCTTCGATGGCAGCGGCAGCTCGGCGAGCGGCGACTCCCATGTCCAATCCGTTTCCGACACGCTGTTCGTAAATCGATAGATGATTTTGTAATCTCGTAGATCGATTGTTTCATCCGTGTTGTTATAGATTTCGATAAACTCGTACGCATCCGCGGAGCTCACGTTCGACGAATCCGGCACGAGCTCGGTGATCAGCACCTCCGGCACCTGGCCGAAGTCGAAGTCGTCGGTTTGGATCGCCACGTTGTAGGTCGCCGTCCGTTCGACGGTATCCCCGTGCGCCGCTTCGATATAGTACTGATGCTGCGCTTCCGTCAGCTCGCCGCTCGGAATGTGCGCCGCGTAGGACGAGCCTCCTTGCGCGTTCATCGGAATCCATGCGAATTCGCTCGCCGAGGCCGGTTTATGATACACGGCCGCCGTTACGGAGTAGACCGCGTCCGTTACAGCGATGTCCGCCTCGATCGCGAGACCGTCCGCGGCTTTGCCCTCGTTTACCGGCGTATGTTGGATATTCGGTTTCCCGCTTACGGCCGGCAGCTGGTCCGGCTCCACGACGCCCGGCGTCGGCGCCGCTTGCGTCCGAAGCTTGGAGGCTGCGGTGCCGCTCTCCGGCAGCTTGAAGTGGATGCCTTTCCCTTCCCCCGCATCGGTTCCCGTATACGAGGACGTGGAAACGACTTCCCCTTGGTTGTTTTTGATAATGACGCCCCGGTCGCCCGAGTTCGAAAATCCGTCAAACCCGCCGATTTCGATGACTTGTTCGGCCGTCACCGAAGAGCCGTGCTCGGCGTTAAAGTCTTGGAGCGTCAAACCCGCTTTGTTATACCAAAAGACCATCGCCTGCTTAGGCGCCAGCGTTTTGGGAACGAACGTGAACGTTTTGTCCGAAGTCGGGTTGCTTGGATAATGATAAATGAATTCGTAGTCGCCCAATTCGATCGGTTGATCCGTGTTGTTGTACACCTCGAAAAATTCGTGGTCCTCCGCTCCGACGATATTCGGATGAATTTCCGAAACGAACAGCTCGGGGCCGCCCGCCGCTTCGACCTTGCCGACGCCGGCCGGCAGCGCTGCGCCCGCCAGCATGGCGGCTGCCAAAACCGAAGCGATCCATCTTTTCGTTGCCCTCATGAAGCCCATGGTACCACCCCTGTTAGGATAAATTTTCGATAACTCGTTCGACGAACCAATACAGTCCGAAAGCGCCGACGGCGACGGAGGCGTACCGGGGCCATTGCGCCGCTCCTTTCGCATAGCGGCGCGCCGCCCACAGCAGCGGCAGCGCGAGGGCGACGACGGCGAGCTGCCCGAGTTCGACGCCGAGGTTGAACGCGAACAGCGGCAGCGCGACGCTGCCGGACAGCGCCCCGTGCAGCACCTCGGCGAAGCCGAAGCCGTGCGCGAGGCCGAACAGCGCCGTCAGCTGCAGCCGGCTGCGCGTCGGCGCGTCGCGGAACCAGTTTTCCGCGGCGACGTAGACGATGCTCAGCGCGATGAGCGGTTCCACGATGAGCGGGGACAGCGACGCCAATTCCAATGCCGACAAAACGAGCGTGACGCTGTGCCCGACGGTGAACGCCGTGACCGCGGCGAGCACCTGCTTCCAAGTGCGCACGTGCAGCAGCAGCGCGAGCACGAACAGCAGATGATCGAGCCCGCCCCAAATGTGCTCTACCCCCATACGGACGTATGTCGTCAAGACGTCCGTCCACGGGCCGGAAGCCGCCGCGGCGGCAGGAGCCCCTTCGCCGCCGGCGATTTGCAAAATCGTATTGCTCGCGCTCAGCACTTGGTCGATCGTGTGCTCGCCGACGCGAATCGAAGCGAAATTGCGATGGTCCGGAATGTCGCGGAACAGCAGCCCGTATTGCAGCATGTACCGTTCCACCGGCTGCTCGAAGCCGTAGCGCAAGTCGACGCGCACCATTCGCGCGCCCGAGCGTTCGTCGAACGCGACGCCGGTCGTTTCGCCTGCGGCGAGCTTCCCGTCTCCGGAAATGACGACTCCGCTGTTGACGAACGCGCCGATGCCGGTCTTCCCGAGCCGCAGCTCGTCGTCGGACAAGCTTCCGTTCCCGTCCGCGTCCAGCGTCGGCAAGCTCTCCAGCGCATCGTGCTCCGGCAAGTACAAGACGTACCGCAGCTCGCGTTCTCCGACGTCGATGTCGGAATAAGCCGTCGAAGTGAAATGCGCCTTCGCCAGGCCGCTCGGCCACAAGCCGATCAGCGCGGCGAATGCGAGCGACAGCAGCCCGAGCCGCGTCCCGGCCCGTCTGGCCGTGCCGGCGATCCATGATGTGTCGATGGCCCTTCCACCTTCTCTCAAATTTTCACTATCTATTAATGTATTAAAAGATTGTAAGAGGAGGATTATTGTTAGATGAAGAAGTTGTAAAGATATATAGACGCACAAAAAAAAAGAAGCCGACAACAGCTTCTTCGGCTTCTTTCCCTGACATCGACCGAGAACGGCTCATCCCCCGCCGCGAACGCGTTCGCGGTATTCGGAAGGCGACAAGCCGGTCTCGCTCTTAAACACTCTATTAAAATGCCGCACGTTCCGGAATCCGGTCCGCTCGGCCACCTCGGCCACCATCTCGCTCGTCGTCGCAAGGCGCTTCTTCGCCGCCTCGATGCGAATGTCCGTCAGCTTGTCGACGAACGTCACGCCGGTCCGCTGCTTGAACAGCGTACTGAAATAAGCCGGGTTCAAAAACAAAATGTCCGACATCGTCTTGAGCGTGATCGGCCGTTCGTAATGCGTCTCCATGTACCGGATCGCCTTCGCGATCGGGTCCTGCGTCCGCTCGGGGCTGCCCGCGGCGACGCAGGCGGCCAGCCGCCCGAACAGAGCGCGGCACAGCTCCGCCAACTCGTCGCTCGCGGACGTCGAGCAGACGTCGAACAGCAGCTCGCGGATGTCCTTCTCGCCGAGCCACGCCTTCGTCACGCCCCACTCGACGGCCAGCTCGTAATACTGAATGAGCAGCTTGCAAATGTGGCGGTGCACCGTCTGCGGCGTCGGCGCCTCCCGGCACAGCTCGGCGACGGCTTCGCTCGCGCGCTGCTCGGCCTCGCCCGAGCGGCCGGCCGAAATCGCGCGCTCGAGCGCTTCCCACGACCACTCGCGCGTCTCCGCCGCTTCGGGCCGGCCGTCCATCGTCTGCTCGTAAGCGAGCACCTTGTCGCCGCCGACGAGCAGACGATGGAGCAGGGCGATCTCCGCCTCGCGGTACGACTTCGGCAGCGATTCCGGCCCTGGCGACAGCCGGGAGACGCCGATCGTCACCGTCAGATTGGACAGCGACTTGATCTGCAGCCGGATCGACTCCGCCAGGTCGAGCAGCCGGCGCATCGATTCGTCGCCTCCCTCCGCGTTCAAAATCGCGACGACCTCCGAATCCGACAAGACGAAGCTGAAGCCGGACGACCGCCGGTCGAGCACCTCCTGCACGAATTGCTGAATATACAATTGGAACAGCGAAGGATCCGCCTTGCGATACCGCTCCGTCCCGACCGACTGCTTGTCGAGCTTGATGACCATGCAGGCGAAGCGCGGTGCAGCCAGCCGGACGCCGACCTCTTCGAGGCGCGCGATGTCGTCCGCGCCGACGACGCCGCGCATGAGCGCCGCCGCCAATCGCTCGCTCGCGCGCGTTCTCGCCTTCCGCTGATCCTCCTTCGTCTCCGGCGGAGGCACGTGCCGGGCGGCGTTTTTCCGCACCTCTTCCTTCAGCCGCTCCAGCAGCTTTCCCAGCTCTTCCCGCTCGATCGGCTTCATGACGTAATCTTTGGCGCCATGGCGCATCGATTCTTTCACGTACGTGAAATCCTCGTACCCGCTCACCACGACGCTGATCAGCTCCGGGAATCGCTCCCGGGCGATTTTCTGCAGCTGGATGCCGTCCATGCGCGGCATCCGGATGTCCGTCAGCATGACGTCGGGACGGAGCTGCTGCAGCAAATCGAGTGCCTCATACCCGTCCCGCGCGTCGCCGACGACGTTCCACTCCGGATCGAGCGAGGCGATCATCGACCGCAGCCCGCGCCGGAAGATCGACTCGTCGTCCACGATAACGATGTTCGGCATCGTCTCCCCCCTTTAGGAATCCGCTCCCTCCGGCCGGCGGATCGCCGGCAGCGTCATGACGACCTTCAATCCTTGATACGGCATGCTGTCTAGGGCGATGCCGTACGGCTCCCCGAACCTCAGGCGCAGGCGGCGGTGGACGTTCAGCAGCCCGTTGCCCGACGTCCCCCCGACGTCCTTCGCCGACGCCAGCCGCTCCCGAAGCTCCTCGAGCTGCGCGAGCGACAGGCCGATGCCGTCGTCTTCGATCGCAAGCCGCAGCACGCCGTCCGTTTCGCCGCCGGAGATCCGGATGCGGCCGACGCCGGCGCCCTTGTCCAGCCCGTGGTTCAAGGCGTTCTCGACGATCGGCTGGAGCAGCAGCGGCATCATGCGGCAGTCGAGCGCCGACGCGTCGATGTCGCAGGCATAGTCGACCCGGTCGTCGTACCGGAGCTTCTGAATCGCCATATAACCGCCTACATGCTCGAGCTCGTCGCGCAGCGTCACCATGTCCCGGCGGCTGCTCAAGCTGTACCGAAGGAGCCGGCTCAAATTGTTCGCCATCAGCACGATTTCCCGATTGCCCTCGAGCTCCGCGTACATGCTGATCGAGCCGAGCGTGTTATACAGGAAATGCGGGTTAATTTTGCTTTGGAGCGCCGCGATTTGCGCATCCTTCTCCCGCAGTTCCGTCTCGTACAATAAATAGCCGAGCTCGCTCAGCTTCCCGACCATCGTGTTGAACGCGTGGCCGAGCCGCCCGACCTCGTCGCCGCTCGACACCGCGAACTTCACCTGCAGCTCGCCCTGTTCGACCTTGCGCATGAGCCGGCTCAGCTTCCGCAGCGGCTTCGTCACGCCGAACGCGAAGGCGGCGGACAGCGTGATCGCAAGGCCGATGCAGACGAAGCCGATCGGCAAGATCGAGTTGCGCACGACGACGCTGTCCTTCAGCAGCTCGCGGATCGGCACCGCGCCGACCGTCGTCCAGCCCGTGACCGAAGAGGTATAATGCGCGACCAGCAAGCTCTCGCCGCCGTTCGGCGGGTCGAGGTGGCGGACGCCCTCGCCCGTCAGCGGGCCGATCGCGGCCCGCTCGCCCGCGCCGGGCGCCGAGCCGATGACGAGCCGTCCGTCCTTGTCCTGCACGTACAGCGATTCGCGCTCGCCCAGCTTCACCTGCGACAAAATGCCGCGCACCGACTCCGGATCGATGTCGATCACGATGTAGCCGAGCGTGCGCCCGGTATCGAAGCTGCGCAGCTCCCGCGCGATCGAAAACACGCGGTACACGGTGCCGCTCGTCGACGTCACCTCGTGCGTCGTAATGAACGTCGGCTGCCCGAATTGGCCGCGGGCCCGCTTCAGCCAATCGGCGTTCTCGTCAAGCTTGTACGTCGTAATATATTGGCTTTCCGGCAGCACGACGTACGAGGCGCCCCGTTCGCCGTACAGCGACACGCCCATAATATCGACGCGGCCGTTGATGAACACCTTGGAGACGAAGCTGTTCAGCTGGTCGATCTCCTCCAGCGTCAGCGGCTGCCCGACTTGTCGTTCGGAGCCGAGGAATTCAAGAATTTCCTCGTACTGGTACGGCATCAGGGACAGCCGGTTCAACTCGTTCATATACGTGTCGATATTGAGCGTAACCTGCTTCAACGCCTGCAGCTGGTACGTGCCGACATTGCGCTCCATCGCCCGCTCGAAGCTCGCGAAGGCGAACAGCGTCATCGCGCTCAGCGGAGCGACGATCAGGGCGCAGTTCACGATGATCAGCTTCTTCGCGAGGTCGAGGTCGAGAAACCGCTGCAGCCATCTCCGCATCGTGGCCATCCGCAATCCCTACTTTCGAAGTTCGGCGTCGATCGTCTCATTCGCGTTGCGCAGCGCCTCCGCGGGCGTCTGCCGCCCGTAAATCATGCGCTCGAACTGCTGGATCAACACCTCGATGATCGACCACTGCTTGACGTGACGCGGCCAATACGCGACGTAATCGGCCGTCTCCGCGAACTCGACCCGATGCTTGAGCGCCTGGAACGCGTCGCTGCGGGCGGCCTTCGCGAGGCTCGGCACGTGGCCGGCTTTCGCCCACAGCTCTCCGTGCTCGACCATCCACCGGGCGAACGTCAGCACCGCGTCGCGCTTCCCGTCCGTCATGCCGTGCTTCGTCGGAATCGCCAGCGTGTGCGAGTCGCCCCACACGGCCGGGCGGTCGTACAGGACGGGCACCGGAACGACGCCGAAGTCGAGCCCGGGCGCGTTCTCGAACGCGCCCGTCCCCCACATGCCCGTGATGAGCACGGCCGCCTTCCCTTCGTAGAACAGCTTGAAGGCGTCGTTGATGTCGGGCGGGATCAGCTTTTTCGCGTACAGGCCGTTCACGTACTCGAGCGCTTCGAGCGCCTTCGGATTGTCCAGCGCCGCCGCCGTCGAGTCTTCATTATAGAAAGCGCCGCCGCCCTCCATCTGGTTGTACAGGCTCCACCACAGCCACACCGAATCGATCCGCGTGCTCGGCTGCGCCATCGGCGCCACGTCGGCCGGCACATGATCCCGGATGCGGGAGAGGAACGCTTCGAAGCCGGCCGTCCCGGGTTCCAGCAGCGGCTTGCCGGACGCGTCGAGGACGCCGGCCGCGGCGAGATGCGATTTGTTGTAATACATTACGAGCGCGTGAGTGTCGAGCGGCACGGAGTACAGCTTCCCGTCGTACATGACGGCTTCCCGAATATTCGGATTGAAGCCGTCGAGCGCGAGGCCGACCCGCTTCGCCGGCTCCGTGACGTCCTCGATATAGCCGTTCTGCACGAACTGCGGCAGGCTCGTTTGGTGAATGATGGCGACATCGGGCGCGTTGCCGGCCAAGATCGCCGTCCGCAGCCGCTGATAGTAATCGTCCAGCCGAGAGTTCGTCTGCCGCACTTCGATCTCCGGATGCTCCGCGTTGAACCGGTCGACCATCTCGGTCATGAACCGGTTGTCGCCGCCGCTGAAGGGCGTCCAATATTCCAAGACGTGAACGGGACCTTTCGCGGCGGGCGGAACCGGCGGTTCGGCTTCGTCCGCGGCGGCGCAGCCCGTCAGCGCCGCGGCGCAGCCGAACAGAAGCAATATGAGTCGATATCGAATGGATGATCCGTACCGGTCCGAGCCCACCGCGAAGTCCCCCTGTCTGCAGCGTTCTTCAACGCTAATCTTTCGCCGTAATGTCCAAATAATCGATCTTCAGCGCGCCGGTCGCCCCCCGCAGCTCGATCTCGTTCGCGCCTGCGGCCAGCTTCAGCTGCAAAGCGAGCGGCTCGAACCGGGAACGCTCCCCGGGCGGGACGGTCAGCGTCGCCGCCTTCCCGCCGTTCGCGCGCACCGCCGCGGACGCCTCGGCGCCGGTCGCGTTCGATACCGCGATCGTAACCGTGTACGTCCCGCTTGCCGGCACCCGCACGTTCAGGAAACGCACGGCCGCCTCTTCCCCGGCGGGCAGCTCCGCCGCCCCGCGCCCAGAGGCGAACGGATTCGTCTCAGCGACCGCGCCGCCCTCGGTCAGCGCCGCCTCCGCCTCGAAGCGCGGCAGCTCGACGGCGAGCACGCGGCAGCCTGCGCCGCAGCCCCCGATGCCGATCGTGTTACCGCCCTCCGCCAGCGGCACCGGCGCGTTCGCGAACGCATACCCGGTTGCGCCCGGCTTCGTCGGCGGCAGCGCGACTTCGCCCGCTGCCGTCCCGTTCGCGGTTACCGCCGCGGCGGCAGCCTTCCCGCTCTCGTTGACGTAGTGCGCGAGCAGCGGCGCCGCCGTCTCGACGCTCGCTGTCACGCTGTCGAACAGCAGCGCCCCGCCATCCTCGCGCGCGTGCTCGGCGCGGAACACGCCGGAGCTCGAAGGCGCCTCGATCGGCGTGTCGAGCGCCAAGGCCGGTTCGAACGAAGGCAGCCCGTCCTCCGACCACAGCACCCTCTGCGCCCGGGCTTTCCGGTTGTTCCAGCCGTCGTGTTTGCCGCTCGTCGCATGGTAGACGATCCAATCCTCCGTCCCGTCCGGCGACGTCGTGAACGAGTTGTGGCCCGGGCCGTATACGCCCGTCTCCTCGTTCATCGTCAGCAGCGGCTGCGGCGCCTTCATCCAATTGTCGGGCTGCAGCGGATCGAGGCCGGATTCCAGCGTCAGCATGCCGATGCTGTAGAACGGCGTCCAGCTGCCCGCGCCGGAGTAAAACAAGAACGTGCGCCCGTCCTTTTGCAAGATCGCCTGGCCTTCGTTAATGTACGGCGGTCCGCCGGCGCGTTCCCAATCCAGATCGGGCTTCGAGATCATGACGCGCGGCCCCGAGATCGTGAGCGGATCGCTCATCGGGGCGATATACGTGTTCTGAGCGATGTTCACGTCGCCCTCCCAGCCCGACCAGACGATATACAGCTTGTCGTCCAGCTCCAGGACGAGGCCGTCGATCGCCCATTTGTTCGTCTCGTCCGCGATTTGTCCGCGGAACGTCCACGAGCCCATCGGATCCGCCGTATCGGCTTCCAGCGCGTACATACGGTGGTTTTCGTTCCGACCGTCGTCGGCCGCGAAATAGATGTACCATTTCCCGCGAATGAATTGAAGCTCCGGCGCCCAAATATTGGCGGAATACATCGTGTCGACCGGCGGGTACCAGACGACCTTCCGCTCCGCCTCCCGGAAATCGAGCGTCCGGGATTTCATGAGCATGACGTCCGTCCCGTTATGCGTGAACGTCATGTAGTAATATCCGTTGTTGTAAACGACGCTGGGATCGGGGGTATCAATGTCCGCGATCGTGTTTTTGAACGTGCCGCCATGGCCCGCGTAGGGCTTTGCCGCCGTCCGCTCTTCCGTTCGCTGCATGAACGTCATCCCCCCTCCTATGATACATATTGCCGCGAAAACGATAAAAAAAGCAAGCGCTTTCTTGCTACGAAAACGAAGCATCCCGCTCCGTCCCTCCCCCCTTGATCGACGGACGCCTGGGCCGCCTTCACTTAATGCCCGACTGCGTGATCGCTCTTACGAACGAGCGCTGCCCGAACAGGAACACGAGCAGCACCGGCAGCGCGGCGATCGTCGTCATCGCCATCAGCTTCCCGTACGCCTGCGTGTAGCTGCCTTGCGCCATCATCGCGATGCCCGCCGTAATGGTGCGCATGTCCGGCGACGTCGTCGCGTACAGCGGCCATACGAAATCATTGTAAATGCCCATGAACGTGAAAATGCCGAGCGTCACCATGATCGGGACGGACGACGGGAGCAGCACTTTCGCGTACACCTCCCACTTGTTCGCGCCGTCGATGCGCGCGGCCTCCTCGATTTCCTTCGGGAACGCGGCGAAAAACTGATACAGCAAAAACACGCCGAACGCGTAGGCGGTGTACGGCAGGACGAGCGCGCCGTACGTATTGATCAACCCGAGCGCGTTGAATTCCAAATACATCGGCAGGAACGTCAAGACGCCGGGGATCATAAGCGACGCGATGAACGTCGACAACAGCGTGCGGCGGAACGGCACGTCTTCGAGCCTCGCCAGCGCGTACGCCGCCATCGAGTCGATCCACAGCACGAGCGCGGTGCCGGCGATGCCGACGGACAGCGAGTTCGCGATCCACCGCGTGATCGGCACGTTCATGAGCTTACCCGTGAGACCGGCGACGAAGTTGTCGACGGTCGGCTTTTTCGGAATGAAATTCATTTGGCCGGCGAGCGCCTCGAAGTCGTTCTTGAACGCCGTGGACAGCATCCAAACGAGCGGCAGCAGAAAGACGATCGCCGCCGCGATCGCCAGCAGCATCAGCAGCGCCTTTCTCATCGCGCATCCCCCTTCTTTCCGTACGTGAACCGGTACTGCACCACGGACACGGCGATCATGAGCAGCGCCATCAGCACGGCCATCGCCGACGCGGAGCCGACTTCCTTGCGGATGAACGCCTGATCGAGAATGTTGATGAGCAGCACCTTCGTGCTGTCGCCCGGGCCGCCGCGCGTCAGCAGGAACGGCTGGGCGTAAATGTTGAACGATGCGATCGTCGACGTGATCATGACGAACAGCATGACGGGCCGGATGGACGGCAGCGTAATGTCGACGAATTGGCGCCAGGCGCCCGCGCCGTCGATCGACGCCGCTTCGTACAAATCTTCCGGCACTTCGTTGAGCGCGTTAATGAAAATGACCATATTAAAGCCGATCGTCCACCACAGCGTCGCCAGCACGAGCGCGATCCACGCCCACGGCCGCCCCGTCAGCCAAGGCACCGGGTTCAAGTCGACGCGTCCGAGCAAGCTGTTGATGAAGCCGGCGTTCGTGTCGAACATCATGAGCCAAATGACGGCCATGACCGACGCGGAGAGCGCGTACGGCACGAAATAGACCGTCCGGAAAAAGCCCCTCGCGCGCCTCGGCAGCGCGTTCACGAGCAGCGCGAGGGCGAGGCCGACCGCGATGAGCAGCGGCACCGAATAGACGACGAATTGAATCGTCGCCCATAATCCGTTAAAGAACAAGCTGTTCAAATACGTCCCGGGGGTGAAAATGCCGATATAATGCCGCAGCCCGACGAACGGATGCTCCGCGGACAGCAGCTCGAATTGATGAAGACTGATGTAAATGCCGTACAGGATCGGAAACAATAAAAACGCGGCGAAGCAAAGCAAATACGGCAGTACGAACAACGACGACGTGAATCGGGATCGCCAAGCGGCTTTGTACATCTCGAACGCCTCCTTTTCGTTATGCTTGATGAGGAAAAAGACGGGAGCCGTCGCCGATTCCCGTCTTTGCGCTTTCCTCGAACCCCGCTTATTTGTTCATCGCTTGGCGCGATTTCGCCGCCGCGTCGTCCAGCGCCTGCTGCGGATCCTTCTCGCCGAGCAGCGCGCTGCTCAGCTCGCCCCAGATCGGCTCGGCGATCGTCGGCCAATTGAGCACGTTCGGCGCGAACTGCACGTACGAGAAGCTGTCCGCGATCGCGCTGTTCGGCAGCGCTTTGAACTCCGCGCTTTCGAGCATCGGCTTCGACGCGAGCGCCTGCCCGGACTTCGCCCAATCGATCGAGTTTGAGGCGACGTATTTGAGGAAATCGCCGACCGCGTCGAGCGTCGCTTGATCGGTGAGCGTCGCCGGGATGACGAAGTTATGGGAGCCCGCGAATACCGCCTGCTTCGCTTTGCCGAGCTGCGGCATCGGCGCGATGCCGTAGTTGATGCCCGCTTCGTCGAACTGCCCCTTCATCCACGGGCCGTTAAACTGAATCGCGTTCTTGCCCTGCAGGAAGAGCGTGTTCTCGCCGTCCTGCTGCACGTTGCCCGGCGAAATGCCGCGTTCGACGAGGCTCCGCATCCACTTCACCATCTCGACCGCTTCCGGCGAATTGTACGCGACATCCGAGCCGTTCCACAGGTCGCCGCCGTTCTGCCAGACGAGCGTCGGGAAGATGAACTGCTGCGGCCACAGCGTCGGCAGCACATAGCCGTATACGCCGGCGCCCGGGTCGGTCAGCTTCTGAATCGCGTCCTCGAATTCCGCCATGTTCGACGGCGGCGCCGCGATGCCGGCCTTCTCGAACAAATCCTTGTTGTAATACATAACGAGCGGATGGATGTCGAGCGGAATGCCGTACCATTTGCCGTCGATCGTCGAATATTCGACCGGCGCTTCCACGTAATCCTCTTTCTTGATGCCCGCCGCTTGCGCGAGCGATTCCATCGGAGCCAGCTGCCCTTTGCTTACGTACGTCGGAATTTGATCCACGTGCATGATCATCAGGTCGGGGCGCTCGCCTGTCGTGCTCAGCGCCACGTCGAGCTGCTTGTAGTATTCGCCGCTGGGCTGAATGACGAAATTGACCTTCACGGCATCCTGCGAAGCGTTGTATTTATCGACCATGTCCTGCATGAACGCGCCGTCCGCGCCCGAGAACGGGGTCCAGAACAAAATTTCTTTCGTGCTCGCCGCGCCTCCGCCTCCGCCGGAGTTCGACGCGCCGGTGCCGGCGTTCCCGCCGCCGTCCCCGCTGCCGGAACCGCCCCCGGATCCGCCTCCGGAGCAAGCCGCGCCGATGATTGCTACGGACGTCACAAGCGACACGAGGCTCAGCCAACGTCTTTTCGTTTTCATTTTTCAATACCCCCATTATCGATGATGAAGGGATCGTTCCCTTTGAGTCTCATCTTACCGAGGTCGAAACCGTAGATGAATGTCGCTTTTTTGGGAGGACCGGACATATTTTTAGGTGGGGGCAGCGCTTACAAAAAGGGCAACGGACTCGCCCTCGCGCGCCGCGGGCAACCCATCGTTGGGTATGATATAATCGTACGCATCACAATGCATACCTTAGAGGAACCGGAGGCATCTCATGCTTACCTTCGAACAAAAACTGGCCGTATTCGCGTCGTTCCCCGAACTGACGCGCAAAGACGTATCGCTCGGCCGCGTCAATTTCCAATATGACCGAAGCGCCTACGACAAAAAGAATGTCGGCTACCATCTGCATCCGAACGGCAACGGCTTCGTCTACGCCGGCCGAGTGCCGGGAGCGGCGACCGACGACAAAGGCTTCGTCAACATTCGCGACTACGGCGAAGCCGAGCTGCGCGAGCTGATCGCCGCTTCGATCCGTTCGCTGTCGCCGGAGGACGAGACCGAAACCGAGCCGGAAGCGGAGGCATCGGCGGAAGCGCCGGAAGCGCCGGGACAGACGTGGAAGGACGACCAAGGCCGGACGCTGCGGCTCGCGCTCGAGGACGACCATTGGTTCGTGTACGCGGACGACCTGGTCGATTCGGCCTTCGAGACGATCGAAGAAGCCGAACAATATTTGCGCGAGGAAGGCTTCTTCCCCGCATGACGAACGAAGGACCGTCCCGTGCAGCTTCACGGGCGGTCCTTCTTTGCGATAATCGTGCGGTTGCGTCCCTGCGCCTTCGCTTCGTACAGCGCCGCGTCGGCGGCGACGAGCAGGCTTTCCTCGTCCGCGCCTCGCTCGGGGTAGTCCGCCACGCCGATCGAGACGGTGACGCTGGCGCCCGTCGGGCTCGGCGTCCGCTCCAGCGTCCCGCGGATGCGCTCCGCCGACGGGAACGCCGCCGCCGCGTCGGCGCCGGCGAGCAGCACGACGAACTCCTCGCCGCCGAGCCGGTAGCACGTCCCCCCGGACGGCAGCGCGCCGCGCACGACCCCGGACAGGAAGCGCAGCACCTCGTCCCCCACGCCGTGTCCGAACGTGTCGTTGATCGATTTGAACCGGTCGATGTCCAATATGAGCACGGCGAACGCTCCGCCGCCGGCGGTAAAGCCCGCGATCGCCTCCCGCAGCGAACGGCGGTTGCCGAGCCCGGTCAGCGGGTCGGTCATCGCCTCGGTCGTCAGCCGCTCCGCGTCCTCTTGCACCGAGCGCAAGGCGAGCAGCATCGTCTTGCCGAGCGTGTCCGCTTCGCGGTTCCAATGGCCGCGCAGCAGCGATTCCGGCACCGTACCGCCCGACGTCAGCTTGCGGGCGACGACCGACAGCGCGACGAACGGCTCCGCCATGCGCCGCGCGAGATACACCGCGACGGCGAGCAGCGCCAGACAGCTCGGCACGAGGAACATCAGCCGGTCCAGCGTATGCCGCCGCAGCTCCGCCTCGACGGCTTCGACCGGCGTCTGCACCGCGATGCTCCATCCGTTCGACTCGACCGTCGCGTAACCTGCCAGCGCCGAATCGCCGGAGTCCCCCTTCGTTGCGAGGTGCCCGTTCCCCTCGCGGGACAACGCCTCCGCGACTTCGACCTCGGCCATCCTCTCGCCGATGAGCGACGGATCCGGGTGATAGACGTAAAACCCGTCTTTGTCGACGATATATGCGTACGTGCCCGATGCCTCCTCCGTACGTCCGCCGAAGGCGTCGGACAACACATTGTCCTCCTGCAAGTACACGGTTCCCGCCAGAAATCCTCGATAGTCCCCGCCTTGCCCGTATACCGGCTCCGTAATCAAGACGATCATCCGTCCCGTCAGCGCTATGTACGGCTGAGACATGTACGGAGCTTTCAAGCGCAGCGCCTCGACGGCGGCCTTCGACGTCAACCGCTTCCCGTCGATGCCGAGATGGTCCGGCGACGAGCCGACCACGACGCCGGCGTCGTCCGCGAGCACCAGCGAATTGAACATGCGGCCCCCGTTGCGAAGCAAATCGAGATACACCCGAAGTTCGTGTTCGCCGCCGAGATCCGTCATCGCGTCGGCTCCGTACTGCAGCGTCGAACGCATCGACGTGAACATCGCGTCCATCGTCACGGCCATTTTCTGCGCGTTCTCTTGATTCAGCTCCAAGGTCGTGTCATACAGAAGCTCCCGCTCCGAGCGGTAGCCGACCGCCAGTTGGATGACGGTCGTCGTCAGCACGCTCAAAAAAACAAGCCCGCTGAATAAGATCATTAAGCTGATCTTACCAGTGGGCTTACGAAACCTTCTACCAATCATAGATCATGTCGGCCCCTCTATATCGCTCGTTCTGCGTCGCGTTCGGCGGGCAAACCTTCCAGCATCGAAGCGTTCAACGCTTTGCGGCGAAACAATTCCTGTTCCAACAGTTCGATAAATTCCCGATCCAGGGCGTATTTCAATGAATCTCGGTACACTTGAATCAATGTTTCGATCGGCAGCTTCCGAATCATAGATTCCCCTCCCCGGTACGTCTTTACTGCTATCATACCGAAGCCGGGACCGCCGCTCCACGAAAATTGACGCGCGTCAAATGGAAGCTGCCGACAACTCGCCGCGGCGCAGCGGTCGTGAAGGTTCCTATCGAAGATGCGCCCTCGAGCGGAAAGGCCTACTTTTTGGCAATGACTAATTTGTAGCCGACGCCGCGAATCGAATCGATGCGGACGCTCTGCTGGTTCATCTCCAGCTTCTTCCGCAGCGACGAAACATGCACGTCCACCGTCCGTTGCCCCCCGACGTAGTCGAAGCCCCACACGACGTTCATCAAATCGTCGCGCGTCACGACCATGCCCGGACGCTGCACGAGGTACAGCAGCACCTCGAATTCCTTCGGCCTGAGGCCGATCGACTCCCCCGCCAGCACGACTTCGTACTTCTCGGGATAAATCTTTAAATCGCCGACGGCAATGATCTTCTCCTGCCCTTCGTCGGGATCCGGGTCCGCCTCGTCGGGACGGGATCGGCGGAGCACGGCGCTGACGCGCGCGAGCAGCTCCGCCACGCCGAACGGCTTCGTCATATAGTCGTCTGCGCCCAGCTTGAGCCCCTGCACGATGTCGCTCTCCGCGTTGCGCGCCGTCAGAATGATGATCGGCGTCCGATCCCCCTGCTGACGCAGCTTGGTGAGCACCTCGAACCCGCTCATGCCGGGCAGCATGATATCCAATACGATCAGGTCGTATTTGCGGCCGGAAGCCGCAAGCAATCCGTCTCCCCCGGTTTCGGCGGTATCGACCGTGTATCCTTCTTGAGTTAAATTGTAGGAAAGCAATCGGGATAGCGTCGGCTCGTCCTCGATAACCAAAATATGATGCGGCATAGCAACCCCCGATAACCGTAATGGGTTCATACGCAGTTATAAGTTCATAGTAACATATTTGCAAAAAAAAGGAACGCCCGGATCCGTTATTGCAGCACCGGCAGCTCGATAATGAAGCGCGTGCCCATGCCGATCGCGCTCTCCACGCGAATCGTCCCCTTGTGCAGCTCGACCAAATGCTTGACGATGCTAAGGCCCAGCCCCGTTCCGCCGGAGGCGCGGGATCTCGCCTTGTCCACGCGGTAAAATCGCTCGAAGATGCGGGGCAAATCCTTCTTCGGAATGCCTACGCCGAAGTCCTGCACCGTAATGCGGACCCGCTCGTACTCGTCGGGCCGTTCCGCGTCGGTCACCATCGGCTCGACGAGCACGCGGACCCGCCCCTCGTCCTGGGAATAGTTGATGCCGTTCGACAGCAAATTGATAAAAATTTGCTGCAGCCGGTCTTCGTCCGCTTCGATATACACGTCGTTGTCGACTTGCGCTTCGAGCGCGATGCTCTTCTTCGCCGCCTCCGTCGCCATCATATGGAAGATGCGGTTGACGAACGACTTCATCTCGATCGGCGAATAATGCAGCGGCACGCGCTTCGATTCGATTTTGGACAAATCCAAAATGTCGCCGATCAGCCGGTTGAGCCGCTCGCTTTCGTCGTAAATGATCTGCAGGAACGATCTCGTCGTCTCCGGATCGTTCGCCGCTCCGCCGAGCAGCGTTTCCGCGAAGCCCTTCACCGCGGCGATCGGCGTCTTCAGCTCGTGGGAGACGTTCGCCACGAACTCGCTGCGCATCCGCTCCAAGCGGCGAATCGCCGTAATGTCGTGCAGCACGATGAGAATCCCCGAATCCTCGTCCCCCGCGAGCTTCATCGGCACGAGGTGAATGTCCATCGTCCGCTCTTCCGGATAATGGAACGCCACCTCATCGCGCAGCGGCTCCCGGCGTTCGAAGCATTCCCGAATCATCCGGCCGAGCTCGGGCTGCGTCTTCAGCGCCGTGTGCGGGCGGCCCAGCAGCTCCGCGCCGGGGAAGCCGAGCTGCTCCTCCGCCGTGCGATTGAGCAGTACGACGTCGCCCTCCCGGTCGATCATGACGATTCCGCTCGTCATGTTCTCGAGGACGCTCTTGAGCCGGCTTTCGTCCTCTTGGATTTGATTCATCTGCACCTGCAGGCTTTCGGACATTTTGTTGATCGCTTGCCCGAGCTGTCCGATTTCGTCTTGATTCGGAATCGATACGCGCGCTTTGTAATTCATGTTCGTAATCTGGTACGCGACCTTCGTCATTTTCTCGATCGGGCCCGTCAAGTTTTGCGAAATGCGGTAGGCGATAAGAGCCGTCAGCACCAGCAGCACGAGCAGGCCGAGGCCGAGGTACGCCGCGATCTGCATCGTCTCGGCGTCGAGCGGAGACAAGCTCTCGGCGAACCGGACGAAGCCGACGCCCGCCGCGCCGAACGACGCCGGCACGGCCGCGTACATCACCTGCTCCCCGACGTCCGTATCCCTGCGAATGTCGAGTCCCGCCTTGCCCCCCGCGGCTTCCGCGATTTCCGGCGGGAGCGTCTCGTTCGTGATCGCTTCGCCGCGGGAATCGCCGAGCACGCGGCCGTCCTTATCGAAGAACGTCACGCGCGCTCCGGTTTTCCGCGACAGTCTTGCCGCCTCCTCGCGGAACATTTCCCCGCTCACGGAGCGGTTGCGAACATAGTTCCAGTCGACGGTCGCGAGGTACATCTCCAGCTGCTCGACCATCCGGTTCTCGAGCGCATGAATTTGCGAGTCCCGCATGACCGAGATCGTAAAAATGCCTGCCGCAACATTGGACAGGCCGATGAAAAATATGAAAATCAGCGTTAACCGATTCCGAAATTTATTCATTATTTAAAAACGGGCTCCTTGTACGTTTCGAGCTTCTCGAACGAGCTCTTGTCGACGTCGGCGTGCAAGCTGTTGCCGTGGGCGTCCATCGTGACGATCGCCGCGAAGCCCTCTACGTTCAGATGCCACATCGCTTCCGGTATGCCGAACTCCATGAAATCGACGCCTTCGACGCTCTTGATCGTCTCCGCGTAGTACTGCGCCGCGCCGCCGATCGCGTTGAGATACACGGCCCCGTGCTCCTGAAGCGCTTTGAGCGTTTTCGGCCCCATGCCGCCTTTGCCGATGACTGCGCGGATGCCGAATTTCTTAATAATGTCGCCTTGGTACGGCTCCTCGCGAATCGACGTCGTCGGGCCCGCCGCCTTCACATGCCAGCCTTGGTCGTCCTTCAGCATGACCGGTCCGCAGTGGTACAGCGCCGCGCCGTTCAGGTCGACCGGAGCGTCGTGATCCATCAGATGCTTGTGGATCGCGTCGCGGCCCGTGTACATGCGGCCGTTCAGGATGACGACGTCGCCGACGCGCAGCGAGCGCACCTGTTCTTCCGTGATCGGCGTCGTCAGCACGACTTCGCGGCGTTCCTGCTGCGCCGGCTCTTCCTTCGCCGCCTCGTCCATCGCTTCCGCCGTGCCGCGCTCGTATACCCAATCCGTAATCGCGCCGGAGCCCGCGTCGATCAGCACGCCTTGGCGGCGGAACGCCCAGCAGTTGTACGCGACGGAGACGAAGAAGCTTGCCGGCAGACGGTTGTTGACGCCGATTTTGCAGCCGAGAAGCGTGACTTCGCCGCCGAAGCCCATCGTGCCGATGCCGAGCTCGTTCGCCTTTTCCAAAATGTACTCTTCCAGCTTCCGAAGATCTTCGTGCGGATTCACGTCGTCGACCTTGCGGAACAGCTGCTGCTTCGCGAGCTCGTAGCCCGTCGTCCGATCGCCGCCGATGCCGACGCCGATGAAGCCGGCGCTGCAGCCCTGTCCCTGCGCTTGATACACCGCGTGCAGGATGCACTTGCGGATGCCGTCGAGATCGCGGCCCGCTTTGCCGAGGCCCGGAAGCTCCGTCGGGAGGCTGTACTGAATGTTTTTGTTTTCGCAGCCGCCGCCTTTGAGGATCAGCTTCACTTCGATGTCGTCGCGCTCCCACTGCTCGAAGTGGACGACCGGCGTGCCCGGCCCGAGGTTGTCGCCGGAGTTGCCGCCGGTCAGCGAGTCGACGGAATTCGTGCGCAGCTTGCCGTCTTTCGTCGTGCGCGCGATCGCCGAGCGGATCGCTTTTTTCATTTCGATTTGGTTCGCGCCTACCGGCGTATGAACGATGAACGTCGGCATGCCCGTGTCCTGGCAGATCGGGGACACGTTGCACTCCGCCATCGTGATGTTCTTCGTGATCGTGCCCATCGACAGCGCGGCGCGCGTGCCCGCGTTCTCGCGGCTCGCTCCCGCCTTGATGGCGCGGCGGACGTCCGCCGGCAGGTTCGTCGACGTTTCGACGATCAGGTCGTATATGCTTTGTTCGAATTGATCGAGAT
Source organism: Paenibacillus sp. (assembly GCF_035645195.1). NCBI lineage: Bacteria > Bacillati > Bacillota > Bacilli > Caryophanales > Paenibacillaceae > Paenibacillus > Paenibacillus sp. Next base: position 68,332 of record NZ_DASQNA010000007.1, read on the forward strand.
TCATAGGTTCGCAGGTTCTCCCCTCGAGATCTATTTGGTATATCATCTATCATACCATATCCCGCACAGCAAAAAGAACCGCCGGCCGCGTCAATTTGCGGCGGAAGCGGTTCGGTTGGGGCCGTGCTGGCGGATGCGCGGCGCGGCCGGTCTCCCGGCCGCTCGATCACGGCTCGTTCGGCACGATTTCGTCGAGCGTCTTCTCGAATGACGGAGCGAGATGCCGCAGGAAATAGTCGACCTCCGGCATGCCGAGCCCTCGGAGCGACGCTTCCAGCTGCGCCTTCGCGACCGCGAATTCCCGATTGCCCGCCGTCAGCTCCGTCAGCGATTTCAAATAGGCGTCCAGCAGATCGGCCGCCTTCACCCACGCGTACAGCTCGTCGTCGTGCGAATGGATTAGCGGCGCGTACACGTCCCGCAGCTCCTCCGGGATCATGCGCACGATCTGCTCCGCCGCCGCCTCCTCGATTTCCCGGAAGCTGCGGCGCACGTTCGGGTTGCTGTGCTTAACCGGCGCGGCTACGTCGCCGACGAACACCTCCGTCGCGTCGTGGAACAGCGCGAGCGACACGACGCGGTCCGTCGGCACGCTCTTGCCGTACACCTCGTTCGCGATCGTGCATAGGAGATGCGCGAGCGTCGACACGTAGTAGGAATGTACGGCGACCGACTCCCGGTGCGTGTTCCGCATCAAGCTCCAGCGCTCGATATACCGGAGCCGGTACAGGTAGGAGAAGAAATGGCTCTCCATGCGTCCCGCGGCTTAAATCAAATTCTCGTAATACATGAGCACGAGCAGCGCGAGCACGAGAATCGAGGCGATCGTGCTGAACGTCGTCAGCTTGGACGCGTCTTCTCTGGCCGCCGCTTTGCCTTCGCCCCCGTGCGCGATAATGCGCTTCAGCGGGCCCGCGATCATGCCCGACATCGCGCCGAGCGCCACGAACAGGACGAGCACGACGACCATCCACGGCACGCTGACGCCGGCTTTGCTGATCAAGTAGCCGCCCGTCAAGAATTGAACGATGAGCAGCCACTGGCCGATCCGGTTCAATCCGAAAATGCCCTTCGCGTAACCGACCTGCGCCTGCGGATTGAGACCCGCGAGCTTGCCGGCGACGAACGGCAGGAGCAAATAAAATCCGACCGCGAGCGAGCCGAGCACATGCAAAAACAAAATAAAATCGACCATCGTGAAATTCCTCCATCCGTTGCAGTAATGTCCCATACAAAGTATAGCTTATCGAGGAATCGTTTTCCAACGGGTGGCCGAACGCTGTCCGCGTCTCGCCGCTTTCCGCCGCGGTCGATTCTCTTACTTGTCCGCTCCTCTGAACGGCGTCGGCAGCCCGTCCAGGCTGACCGCGTTTTTCGCCGCGCGGTATTCCTCTAATGCCGTCTCCCCTTTACTCTCCGCCCACCGCGTCAATGTCTCCCGGTCGCCTTCGTAGCTCATGAGCGGCACGCCGAAGCCGCAGGACGTCTGGACCTCTTCGATGCGCATCGCGACGATTTGCCTCGCGCCCGGCATCGTCGGAAACAGCGGGGCGAGGCGCTCCCACTGTTCGCTTCCCGGCAGGATGACTTCGCCCTTCCCGTACAGGCGCAGAATGTTCGGCGGCCCTTCGAAGGCGCAGAACATGATCGTGAGGCGCCCGTTCTCGAGCAGATGCGCGCTCGTTTCGCTGCCGCTGCCCGTCAAATCGAGATACGCCGCGCGGTCGCTCGACAGCAGGCGGAACACGTCGTATCCCTTCGGCGATACGTTCACGTGCCCGTCGCCGGCGAGCGGCGCCGAAGCGACGAAAAATACGTTCTGCTTGCGGATGAACGCCTCATGCTCCGGCAGCAGCGCCGGAAATCGTTTCCCCATGCTTCTCGACTCCCCGATGCGCAAACAACCCCGACGGCGCTTTCGCCGCGGGGTTGTCGCTGGATGTGTTTAGCCCGTTACGATTTTGATGACGTTGCGGACGGATTCGGCCGACTTGTCGAGCGCCGCTTTCTCTTCCGGGGTCAGCTCGATCTCGATGATCTTCTCGATGCCGCCCCCGCCGAGCACCGTCAGCACGCCCATGAACAAATTGTCGTAGCCGTATTCGCCCTGCAGCAGGGCGATCGTCGGCAGAATGCGCTTCTTGTCTTTCAGAATCGCTTCCGTCATCTGCACAAGCGACGCCGCGGGCGCGTAATAAGCGCTGCCGTTGCCGAGCAGGTTCACGATCTCGCCGCCGCCCGTGCGCGTGCGCTGGACGATCGCGTCGATCCTTTCTTTCGGGAGGAGCTTCTCGATCGGCACGCCGCCTACCGACGTGTAGCGGACGAGCGGCACCATGTCGTCGCCGTGGCCGCCGAGCACGACGCCGACGACGTCTTCGACGGACACGTTCAGCTCCTGGGCGATGAACGTGCGGTACCGCGCGGAATCGAGCACGCCGGATTGGCCGATGATGCGGTTTTTCGGGAACCCGAGCGTCTCGTTCGCGACGTACGTCATCGCGTCCACCGGGTTCGAGAGGATGATGACGTACGCATCCGGGCATTTCGCCTTGATTTGCTCGCAGACGGATTTCACGATGCCCGCGTTCGTGTTAACGAGGTCGTCCCGGCTCATGCCGGGCTTGCGCGCGATGCCGGCCGTGATGATGACGATGTCGGAGCCCGCCGCATCGTCGTAATTGGACGTGCCGACGATGTTGCTGTCGAAGCCTTGCACGGGGGACGCTTCGAGCATGTCGAGCGCTTTGCCCTTCGTCGGGTTTTCGAGCTGCGGGATGTCGACGAGCACGATGTCGCCGAGCTCCTTCTGCGCCAGCATCAGCGCCGTCGTCGCGCCCGTGAAGCCCGCGCCCACGACGGTAATTTTGTTTCTGCGGATTGCCATATAAGTAAGACCTCCCTTTGGAAAAGTTCGTACTTATCGGTATTATGCGCAAAACAGGCAAATAAGGACATCGAAAGCCCTGATTTGCCTGTTTTTATGCTGCATCGCTAGCTGCGATTAACCCATATTTTTGATCAGCAGGTTCGCGAACTCGGACGTCTTGACCTCCGTCGCGCCTTCCATGAGGCGGGCGAAGTCGTACGTCACCGTCTTGTCTGCGATCGTTTTTTCCATGCCTTTGTAGATGAGGTCAGCCGCTTCGAGCCAGCCGAGGTGCTCGAGCATCATGACGCCGGACAGCGTGACGGAGCCCGGGTTCACCACGTCGAGACCTGCATACTTCGGCGCCGTGCCGTGCGTCGCTTCGAAAATCGCGTGGCCCGTAACGTAGTTGATGTTCGCGCCCGGCGCGATGCCGATGCCGCCGACTTGCGCCGCGAGCGCGTCGGACAAGTAGTCGCCGTTCAGGTTGAGCGTCGCGATAACGTCGAAGTCGGTCGGGCGCGTCAGCACTTGCTGCAGCGCGATGTCCGCGATCGCGTCCTTGACGATTACCTTGCCTGCCGCTTCGGCAGCCTTCTGAGCCGCGTTCGCCGCGTCGGCGCCTTGCTCTTCTTTAATGCGGTCGTACTGCGCCCACGTGAACGTTTTGTCGCCGAACTCGGCTTCCGCCAGCTCGTAGCCCCAGTTCTTGAACGCGCCTTCCGTGTACTTCATGATGTTGCCCTTGTGCACGAGCGTAACGCTCTTGCGGCCGTGCTTGATCGCGTACTCGATCGCCGCGCGAACGAGACGCGTCGAGCCTTCGCGGGAAACCGGCTTGATGCCGATGCCGGACGTTTCCGGGAAGCGGATTTTCTTGACGCCCATTTCCTGCTGCAGGAACTCGATCACTTTCTTCACGTCCGCGGATTCCGCTTGGTACTCGATGCCCGCGTAGATGTCCTCCGTGTTTTCGCGGAAGATGACCATGTCGACGAGCTCCGGACGCTTCACCGGCGAAGGCACGCCTGTGAAGTAGCGAACCGGGCGCAAGCAGACGTACAGGTCGAGCTCTTGGCGGAGCGCGACGTTCAAGGAGCGGATGCCGCCGCCTACCGGCGTCGTGAGCGGACCTTTGATCGCGACGATGTACTCGCGGATCGCCGTCAGCGTGTCGGCCGGGAGCCAGCTGTTATATGTATTGAACGCTTTCTCGCCCGCGAACACTTCGTACCACGCGATCTTCTTCTCGCCTTTGTACGCCTTCTCGACCGCTGCGTCGAGGATGCGCTTGGATGCGGCCCAAATGTCCGGACCCGTGCCGTCGCCCTCGATGAACGGGATGACGGGAAAGTTCGGCACGTTCAGCTTGCCGTTCGCGTCGATCGTAATGCGTTCGCCTTCCGTCGGAAGCGCGTATTGTTCGAATTGTACCATGGTATTCATTCTCCTCCTGAGTTGGTAGATCGCGGCAGGCCGCCGCACAAGCGGAGCGGGATATCCGGCTCGTCGCCGAACGTCCCGCCCGCGGGTACCCTATTGTGAAAAAGCTTAGGCGCGCTGGTCGATCGGAACGACCTTCTGGTCCGTCGGGCCGACGTATTCGGCGCGCGGGCGGATCAGACGGTTATTTTCGTACTGCTCCAGGATGTGCGCCGTCCAGCCGGATACGCGAGAAATCGCGAAGATCGGCGTAAACAAGTCGCGCGGAATTTCGAGCGCCGTGTATACGGATGCCGAGTAGAAATCGACGTTCGGCTTCAGGCCTTTTTGGCCCGTGACCAGCTCTTCGATTTTGATCGACATTTCGTACCACTTCATGTCGCCCGTCAGCTTGCCGAGCTCGTGAGACATCTTTTGCAGATGCTTCGCGCGCGGGTCGCCGTTCTTGTACACGCGGTGGCCGAAGCCCATGATTTTTTCTTTGTTGTTCAGCTTGTCCTGAATGTAGCTCTCAACATTGTCGAACGTGCCGATTTCCTCGAGCATCGCCATGACCGCTTCGTTCGCGCCGCCGTGCAGCGGGCCGCGAAGCGCGCCGATCGCCGACGTCACGCCGGAATACATGTCGGAAAGCGTCGCCACCGTGACGCGAGCGGCGAACGTGGACGCGTTCAGCTCGTGGTCCGCGTGCAGCACGAGCGCCTTGTCGAGCGCTTCGATCGCGACTTTGTCCGGCTGCTTGCCCGTAAGCATGTACAGGAAGTTTTCCGCGACCGTCGCGCCGGCTTTCGGAGCGATCGGCTCGAGCCCTTTGCGAATGCGGTCGAACGCCGCTACGATCGTCGGAATTTGCGCCTGGAGGCGAATCGCGATTTTCTTGTTCGTATCCAAATCGGATGCGTGCGCTTCCGAATCGAACAAAGCAAGAGCCGAAACGGCCGAACGCAGCGCCGCCATCGAGTTGGCTTCCTTCGGGAAGCTGCGAAGCATATCGATGACTTGCGCAGGAACCGCTGCGTTATCGCTAAGGTCTTTCAGCAGACCGTTCAATTCTTCTCGGTTAGGCAGTTTGCCGTACCAAAGCAAATATACGACTTCTTCGTACGTGGCGTTTTCCGCGAGATCGTCGATGTTGTAGCCGCGGTACGTGAGGACGCCGTCTATAATGGAACTGACCGAAGATGTCGTCGCGACGATGCCTTCGAGTCCCTTGGTGACCGTCATGGGATCCACGCTCCTTTTTCGTAATATCATGATTCGTTATAACAACTAATTCCATGATACCGAATAACGGGCAATAATGAAACAAAATCCGGCATAAAACTTCATTATCACGATCATAAAGCATTTTTCGCGAATATTTCTTTCGTATGCAAACTCGGTTACAATATTGCTAATGTTTTCTCCGCCGCACTACCAATCCGAGGGGGACACGCGCATGGAACGCATCGGCATTATCGACATCGGCTCCAACTCGATCCGCTTGGTCGTTTACGAAATTACGGAGTCAGGCGCCTATAGGGTCATCGACGAAACGAAAGAATCCGCCCGCCTCAGCGCCCGGCTCGACAAAGACGGCCGAATCGCCGAAGGCGATTTTCAATATATCGCCGACACGCTGCGCCGGTTCCAGCTGCTGTGCGAGCACCACGGCGCTTCCCGCATTCGGGCCGTCGCCACCGCGGCGATCCGCAATTCGCCGGAGGGACACGCCATCGTCCGCGCCTTGAAGGATCGGACGGGCCTCGCGATCGAGGTGCTGTCCGGCGAAGAGGAAGCGCGGCTCGGCTTCCTCGGCATGATCAACACGATCGACATCCGGGACGGCATTCTCGTCGATATCGGCGGGGGCAGCACCGAGGTGCTGCTCTTCCGCGACCGCGCGATTCAGCGCAGCGTCTCGTTCCCGTTCGGCGCGGTCAACGCGATGAAGCGGTTCGGCAAGAACGGCGACATCGACCCCGCCGCGGCCGGCGCGATTGCCGACATGGTCGAGAAAGCGGTGCGGGACGAGCCCTGGATCGGCGAACATCCGGGCCTTCCGCTGGTCGGTTTGGGCGGTACGGCGCGTTCGTTATGTAAGCTCGATCAGCGCAATCGGAATTACTCTTTGCCGCTAACCCATTATTACCAGATGACCGAGCAAACGGTGGAAGGCTGGGTGTCGCGCCTCGTCGCGGTTCCGTTCGAGCAGCGCAAGCGGATAGAAGGACTTTCCAAGGAACGCGCGGACATTATTGTGCCCGGGGCGATCATTCTCCATACCTTGTTTCGTTTGTGCCGTGCGTCGCATTACGTGATCAGCGGCTCGGGGCTGCGCGACGGCATCTTCTTCGAGACGTTCCGCCCGGACGCGCCGCAATTCGCCAACGTTCTCGAGCACAGCGTGCATAACCTGCTCTCTCTGCACCCGTCGGTCTCCTTGAAGCACGTACTGCAGGTCGAACGGCTCGCGATGAAGCTGTTCGCCGATTTGACCGACGAGCACGGCTTCGGCGGGCGCGTCGGTACGTATTTGCACGTCGCGGCGCTGTTGTATCGAATCGGCATCTCGATCAACTATTATAACTTCTACAAGCACACGTATTACTTGATGGCGCACTCGCGAGTGAACGGGTTGTCGCACCGCGAAATTTTGCTGTGCGCCCTGATCGCCTCGTTCAAAAGCGAGAAACGGCTGAAGCCGCTGTTCTCGGCGCACCGCGATTTGCTCTCCGACGCCGATTTCGGACTGATCGTGCGCCTCGGCTCGCTGCTGCAAATCGCCGTCGCCTTGGACCGCAGCGAAACGCAGCCGATCGCCACCGTGTCCGCCAGCGCCATTGGCCGGGAGCTCGTCCTTACCGTCAAGACGCGCCATGTTTGGGACATCGAAAAGCGGGAGCTCGAAACGCTCGCCAAAGATTTCCGCAAACTGTGGGGGCTGTCGCTGCTCGTCCGGGAAGCGCCGCCCGCTACGCCTTCGGCGTAGTCGACCATTCCAAAAACTCCAGCCGGTTGCCGAACGGGTCGTCGACGTAAAAGCGCTCGACGCCCTCTTCGGCGCGCGCTTCGTCGTCGATGACGCCGACGCCGCTTCGGCGCAGATGATCGCGGAGGCTGTTGAGGTCCGCGACCTCGAACGCCGGATGCGCTTTGCGCGCCGGCGCGAAATCGGCTTGCACGCCGATATGCACTTGGTGGCGGCCGCATTGGAACCAGACGCCGCCTCTCGCGCGCAGCGGCTCCGGCTTCGGGATCTCCGCCCAGCCCAGGAGTCCGGCGAAGAAGCGGCGCGCCTCCGCCTCGCAGCCCGGGGGCGCCGCCAGCTGCACGTGGTCGATGCCGATGTAGGAAAATGACATGAGCGTTCCTCCTTCGGAGGGTGTTTCATTTAATGAAACTTTGTTTCATAATGTAGATTTTACCATATTTAGGTTTGGCGGTCACCCCGTTTTTCGCTGCGACTCCCATTTGGAGGCGTCGGCCCCCGCCCGGGCGCCCGCCCCCGCCCGCCGGCTTATGCCGGCCACTCCTCGCTGCTGCCCCGGACAAGCTCATTTCTGCGCTTATTCGCTGCCCCTCGGCCTCCGTTCACCATGGTAAAGCCAATATTGCGCCGATTTCCCGCTTTTCGCCCACCGCATCGCTGTTTAACCGCAGTTTTGCGCTTATTTGCCGCTTGCCGCCCGCCGCAGCGCTGCTTAACCGCAGTTTTGCGCCTATTTCCCGCTTTTCGCCCACCGCAGCGCTGTTTAACCGCAGTTTTGCGCCTATTTCGCGCTTGCCGCCCACCGCAGCGCTGTTTAACCGCAGTTTTGCGCTTATTTCCCGCTTGCCGCCCACCGCAGCGCTGTTTAACCGCAGTTTTGCGTTTAATCCCGCTTGCCGTCCGCCGTTTCGCTACCTTTTTTCCGCCTAGTTCACAACTGGGAAGGGTCCGCAAGCGACAATTGTCCCTTATCCGGCGCTCCCGAGGCACCACGGCGAACTGCAAGCGACAAATGTCCCTTATCCGACGCTCCCGAGCCACCACGGCGGGCTGCAAGCGACAAATGTTCCTTATCCGGCGCTCCCGAGCCACAACGGCGGGCTGTAAGCGACAAATGTTCCTTATCCAGCGCTCCCGAGGCTCAACGGCGGGCTGTAAGCGACAATTGTCCCTTATCCGGCGCTCCCGAGCCACAACGGCGGGCTGCCCCTCCCCCAACGAAAACAACCCCCTCGCATTCGCGAAGGGGCCGCCTTACCTGCAATATTCGATCATTATTCCACTTTCCAATTGCTAATCTTCAGCGCCTCGAACTGGCTGCGGATCGGCTCGCCGCCCGTGCGAACGTGCACGTACGTGCCGTTCGGCTGCAGCTCGCGCGCCTTCACGTTATCCTGCAGCGACAGATGCAGCGAATTCACGAGGTTTTGGCGCAGCTTCCGGTCGAACACCGGGCACATCAGCTCGATGCGCCGCGTCAAATTGCGCGTCATCCAGTCGGCGCTGGCGATGTATACCTCGGGGTCGCCCGCGTTTTCGAAATAGTACACCCGCGAGTGCTCCAGGAACCGGTCCACGATCGAAATGACCCGCACGTTCTGCGACAGCCCCGGCACGCCGGGCCGCAAGCTGCAGACGCCGCGCACGATCAAATCGATGTTCACGCCCGCTTGGCTCGCCGCGTACAGCTCGTCGATAATCTCTTGATTCGAGAGCGAGTTGATTTTGGCGATGATGCGCGCCGGCTTACCGGCCTTCGCGTTCTCCGCTTCGCGGCGGATCAGCTGATACAAACTGTCCCGCAGACCGTTCGGCGCCACGCTGAGCGCCTTCCAATCCCGCGGCGCCGCGTAGCCGGTAATTTCGTTGAACAGCGCCGAAGCGTCCTCGCCGATGACCGGGTGGGCCGTGAACAGCCCGACGTCGGTATACAACTTCGCGGTCGTGTCGTTGTAATTGCCCGTGCCGACATGGACGTACCGGCGCAGCCCTTTCGACTCTTGGCGCACGACGAGCAGCAGCTTCGCGTGCGTTTTCAAACCTACGAGGCCGTACACGACATGGCATCCCGCCTTCTCCAGACGGCGCGCCCATGCGATGTTCCGCTCCTCGTCGAAGCGCGCCTTCAGCTCGACGACGACCGTCACCTGCTTGCCGGCCTCGGCCGCGCGCGCCAGCGACTGCACGAGCAGCGAGTTGCCGCTGACGCGGTAGAGCGTCATTTTGATCGCGAGCACATGCGGGTCATGCGCCGCCTGCACGACGAAATCGGTGACCGCGTCGAACGATTCGTATGGGTGATGCACCAGCACGTCCTGCTTCGAGAACGCCGCGAACAAATCGCGGTTGCCGTGCTCATCCTCCTCCGCCAGCTCGCGCGGGTACACCGGCTTCACCGGCGGATACCGCAAATGGTCGTATCCGGTGAGCGTCGACGCGAACTTCATCAAGTACGTCAAATCGAGCGGCCCGTCGAACATGAAAATATGGTCGTCGATTTCGAACTCGTCCTGCAGCATCTTGAGCGCGTACGGGTGCATGCCCTTCTCGATCTCGAGGCGTACGGGCGCCCCCCAGCGGCGCTTGCGCAGCTCTTTCTCGATCTCCTCGAGCAAGTCCTCCGCGCCTTCTTCGTTCAGCGTCATATCCGCGTTGCGGGTGAGGCGGAACGCCTGCACCGCGACCGGGACGTAGCCCGTGAACAGCGAGTGGATATGCCGCTTGATGATCGTTTCCATCAGGATGAATTCGACCTTCTTGCTGTTCGGCCGCTTCGGCAGCTCGACGAAACGCGGCAAAATCGACGGCACCTGCACGAGCGCGAAGTACGGCTCTTCCTCCGCTTCGCCTTCCCGCTGCAGGACGACCGCAAGATACACGCCCAAGCTGTGAACGAGCGGGAACGGCCGGCTTTGATCGACCGCCATCGGCGTCAACACCGGAAAAACGATCTCATGGTAAAACTGATCCATCGCCTTCTGCTGCGATACGTTCATGTCGTCGTACTCCGTCACGCAGCAAATGCCCTGCTTCGCCAGCAAGCGGCTCAATTCCCGGTACGTTTTATATTGTTCATGAACGATTTCGCCCGTCCGCTTCATGATTCGTTTGACAAGCCCGGAAGGAGTATAGCCGGAGAAGTCCTTTTTCTGATACCCCGCCTTGATTTGATCGATCATGCCGGCGACCCGCACGCTCATGAATTCGTCGAAATTGGACGAAACGATCGACAAAAATTTCACCCGTTCCAACAGCGGCGTATTCGGATCTTGGGCTTCCTCCAGCACTCTTCGATTGAACTGCAGCCAGCTTAAATCGCGGTTGACGTAGCGATTGCTGACATCCCGATTCAATGCTTCTTTCCTGGTCACGCCGAACCCTCCCGTGCCGTTTCCTGTCGAATCCTGTATCCCTAAATATTACCGTTTTCTTTTTGTGCAATCATGTTAAGATTTTGTAAAACTGAACCCCCTCATTAACGCATCCACCGGATGCGCCCGGTTTCGATGCCCCGTTGGATGAAACGGAGAATCCACTTTCGGAAAAAGAACCGCGTTCCCGGAAACAACAGCAGAAACCCGACCGTATCGGTCAAAAAGCCCGGGGTGAGCAGCAGCAAACCGCCAGCGAACACGCAGATCCCGTCCAAAATGGCCAGCGTCGGGATCGTGCCCTGCGACCATTCGTTGCGCGCGTACGCGAGCACGCGGCGCGCCTCGCGCTTCGCAAGGAAGGCGCCGATGCCGCCGGTCAGCACGATCAACAGGAACGTTTGCCAGCCGCCGATCAGCCGCCCCATCTCGAGGAACAGCCAAATTTCCAGCGCGGGTACGAGTATCATCAAAACGACGATCCAACGAAACATCGGCTATTCCCCTCCTTGAGCGGCGGCGGCCCGCAATTTTTCATACACATCCGGAGCGACCTTGGGCAAGCGAACGGGCTTCCACTCGCGGTCGACCCACACATGCCGGGACGACCCGGTCGCCAGCAGACGATCCGACTCCTGCGCGAGGCGCACCTCGTACTCGAATCGAAGACGTACCGGACCGACCTCCGCGACTTTGCAGCGAACCTCCACCTCGTCGTCGTAGCGGGCGGGGCTGTGGTACTGGACCGACACGTCGACGACCGGCAGCAGCAGGCCGCGTTCCTCGATGTCGCGATACGGGAAGCCGTGCGCCCGCGTCCAATCCGTGCGGGCGATCTCAAGCCACGTCACGTAATTGCCGTGATACACGACGCCCATCTGATCCGTCTCCTGATACCGGACTCGCAGCGTGATGCTGTGCCAAGTCCCCGTCTGCGGCGCTTCCATCGCTTTTCCCCTCCGTAAAATTCAAACGGGCGGCGCCGGCCGGCGCCGCCCGATAAGCGTGCTTAGTTGTACGTCTTCGTTATTCGAATTAAAGCACGTTCGCCCGGCCGGAGTAGATGACGCCGAGCTCGGCGTACACCGATACTTCCTCGCCTTCCTTGAGCAGCGTCGTCGCGTCGTTCACGCCGACGACGACAGGCTTGCCGAGGCTGAGCGCCACGACCGCCGCGTGCGACGTAATGCCGCCGCTTTCGGTGATGACCGCCGCCGCGCGTTCGAACGCCGGAACATAATCCTTGTCCGTCGAAATCGTCACGAGGATGTCGCCCGGCTGCGTTTTGTCGAGCGCTTCTTGCGCGCTGCGCGCTACGACGACTTTGCCGCTCGCGCTTTGCGTGCCGATGCCTTGGCCTTTCGCGAGCATCTGGCCGATCTGGTGGATCTTGATGAGATTCGTCGTGCCCGAACGGCCGACCGGCACGCCCGCCGTAATGACGACGATGTCGCCGTGGCTGACGAGGCCGCTCTTCTCCGCGCTTTCGACCGACATGTTGAACAGCTCGTCCGTATTCGCCGCTTCTTCGCCTTTAATCGGGAAGACGCCGAACACGAGATTGAGGCGCCGCATGACCGATTCGTCGGTCGTAACCGCGATGATCGGCGCTTTCGGACGGTACTTGGACACCATGCGCGCCGTGTACCCGCTCTCCGTAGGCGTAATGATCGCCTTCGCGTCGAGGTCCAGCGCCGAGTTGGCGACTGCCTGCGAGATCGCTTCGGTGACGCTCGTTTGCTGCGCGTTCGCTTGGCGCAGGAACATTTCGCGGTACTCGAGCGCGGACTCCGCTTTCTCGGCGATGCGCGCCATCGTCAGCACCGACTCGACCGGATACTTGCCCGCCGCCGTTTCGCCGGACAGCATCGTCGCGTCCGTACCGTCGAAGATCGCGTTCGCGACGTCGCTCGCTTCCGCGCGCGTCGGGCGCGGCATGCGCTGCATCGAGTCGAGCATTTGCGTCGCCGTGATGACCGGCTTGCCCGCGCGGTTGCACATTTCGATCATGCGCTTTTGGACGAGCGGCACTTCTTCCGCCGGAATTTCGACGCCGAGGTCGCCGCGCGCCACCATCAGGCCGTCGGACACCTCGAGAATTTCCGCCAGGTTGTCCACGCCTTCTTGGTTTTCGATTTTCGAAATGATCTGGATATGCTGCGCGTTATGCTCTTCGAGAATGGCGCGGATTTCCAAGACGTCGCTCGCCTTGCGCACGAACGAAGCCGCGATGAAATCGATGCCCTGCTCGATGCCGAAACGGATATCGGCCGCGTCTTTCTCCGTGATGCCCGGCAGGTTGATGCGCACGCCCGGCACGTTGACGCCCTTCTTGCTCTTGATCTGGCCGCCGTTGACGATCCGGCACACGATTTCCGTGCCGTTCACTTCTTCGACCTTCAGGCCGATAAGACCGTCGTCGATCAGAATCGTGGAGCCGACGCTCACGTCCTGCGGGAGCTGCTTATAAGTGACCGGAATACGGTCTTTGTCGCCGAGAATTTCTTCCGTCGTCAGCGTGATTTTCTCGTCTTGCACGAGCTCGATCGGCTCTTCCTTCAGCTTGCCGAGGCGAATTTCCGGTCCCTTCGTGTCGAGCAGAATCGAAACCGTTTTGCCGAGCTCTTCGCGCACCTTCTTAATGTTCTTGATCCGGTTGCCGTGCTCCTCGAAGTCGCCGTGCGAAAAGTTGAGGCGGGCGACGTTCATGCCGGCTTGGATCAATTTTTTCAAATTTTCCGGGGATTCCGAAGCAGGTCCGATAGTACAAACGATTTTTGTCTTGCGCATGGTTTTTGAGCTCCTCCCTATTTTGCAACGCGTACTTCATCTATCTACGACGCCGGACGGATCTTCGCCCGCCGGCGGATCGAACGCATTCGTTCTTGTCCTCGCTCCCTGAATAAACGCACAAAGAACGCCGGGAGGTGAGTTCGATCACGCCGGCGGTCCGTTGGGCTGCAGGTCAACGCTGGATATAAGTAAACTTTCCAATCTTCCGGAATTTATGATATCGATCCTCGCGAAGCTGCTCCGGCGTCAAGGCGCTGAGCTCCTGCAGATGAGTCCATACTGCTTCCTTGATGTTCTGCGCTTGCAGGGCGATGTCGCGGTGCGCCCCGCCCTTCGGCTCCGGAACGACCTGCTCGACGATTTCGAGCTCCAGCATGTCCTTGGCCGTAATGCGCATCGCCTCGGCCGCTTGGTCCGCTTTGGACGCGTCTTTCCACAGAATCGACGCCGCGCCGTTCGGCGAAATGACCGAGTAAATCGCGTTCTCGAGCATCAGCACGCGGTTCGCGACGCCGAGCGCGAGCGCCCCGCCGCTGCCGCCTTCGCCGATGACGACGCCGATGATCGGCACCCCGAACTTCGCCATTTCCATCAGGTTGCGCGCGATCGCCTCCGATTGGCCCCGCTCCTCCGCGGCGCTGCCCGGGTACGCTCCCGGCGTGTCGATGAACGTCACGATCGGCCTGCGGAACTTGTCCGCTTGCTGCATCAGACGGAGCGCTTTGCGGAACCCTTCCGGATGCGGCATGCCGAAATTGCGCGCGATGTTGTCCTTCGTGTCTTTCCCTTTCTGATGGCCGACGACCGTGACCGGCACCCCGTTCAGCTTCGCGATGCCGCCGACGATCGCGAGATCGTCGCCGAACAGCCGGTCGCCGTGAAACTCTATGAAATCCGTGAACATGTGCTGTATGTAATCTAGCGTCGTCGGACGCTGGGCATGACGCGCGAGCTGCATCCGCTGTGCCGGCGTAATGTCGGCGTACAGTTCGGCTTCCAGCTTCGCGTACCTTTCTTCGAGTCTAGCGATTTCGTCGCTGAAATCGATGCCCCGCTCCTTGCCGAACGCCTTCAGCTCGTCGATCTTTTGACGCAGCTCGACGAGCGGCTTCTCGAACGGCATCTCACCCGGCATGCGTCGTCTCCCCTTTCGCGGCGTGCATATCGAGGAGCTGGATCAGCGTCTGCCTCATATCCTTGCGATGCACGACTTTATCGACTTGGCCGTGGGCCAGGTTAAACTCGGCGGTTTGGAAATTGTCCGGCAGCTTTTGGCGAATCGTTTGTTCGATGACGATGCGGCCGGCGAAGCCGACGATCGCGCCCGGCTCGGCGAGGATGATGTCCCCGAGCATCGCGAAGCTCGCGGATACGCCGCCAAGCGTCGGATCCGTGAACACCGAGATGAACAAACCGCCTTGCTCGCTGTGCTTCTCGAGCGCCGCGGACGTTTTGGCCATTTGCATCAAGCTCAAAATGCTCTCCTGCATCCGGGCGCCGCCGGACGTGGAGAAAATGATGAGCGGGTATTTCTTCTGCGTCGCGCGCTCGATCGCCCGGGTAATTTTCTCCCCGACGACCGACCCCATGCTGCCGCTGAAAAAGTCGAAGCTCATGACGCACAGCACGACAGGAAAGCCCCCGATCGTCCCTTCGCCGGTGACGACCGCGTCGAGCAGGCCGCTCTTCTCCTGCTGCTGTTGCAGCTTCTTCGCGTACCCCGGGAAGTCGAGCGGATCCTCGGACACCATGTCGGCATCATACTCAAAAAGACGGCCCTCATCCATCGTCAACTCGACGCGCTCTAAAGCGTTCAGCTTATGGTGATGACCGCAGGAGGTGCACACCTTGAGGTTCTTTTCGACCTCTTTGCTGAATTGAATGTGGCCGCATTTGGGGCATTTATTCATTAATCCTTCGGGAATGTCATGTTTCGCATTCGGCGAGGGAATCGTTGCGTATTTCCGTTTGTGGGAAAACCAATCTCTTATCACCAAGCACACCTCACAGAAGCAATTTCGAAATCCCATGTCGTCCGGCGTATCGAGCGATTGCGACCGGGCGGTTCAGCGTCTACATATGCAGAATCGCGGTGAGCACTTCCTGCACGTCGTTCACTTCCCCTTCGGGGACTAAAATTTCGAATTGCTGTTTCGTCAAGTTAATCGGCCGAACTTGGACGAGAAACCCCTCTTCCGTCAGTTTCTGTCGGATGCGTTCCGCGATCTTTGCCGTGGGCGCGATATAGATGACCGTCCACATGGTGGCAACCTCCTGACGCGTAATAAAGCCTGTACCAAAAAGGGGCGTCGCCGCCCGTACGAAGAACTATAATAGCATAAGTACCTAGAACATCATAGCATAACCGTGGAATTTTGGGCAAGGAAGGCGGCTTGGGCCCCGTCTATGCGCCTTTCTGTGCGCGGCGGGGAAAGGCGGTTCGGGCTCGCTGGCTTGGGCCCGTTGGCCGGCGGGGATAGCGGCTTTGTCGGCAGCCGGCACAACCATGGGCGGCGGCAAGGGAGGGGCTGTCACGCCGCCTATGCGCCTGACTTTCGCGATACGTCGACGGCGGCTTATAGGTAGGGGCTTCCCTTCTTTTGGGAATACCCCTACCTTATTTTGTGTACTCGCTACCCATCTTCCCGCCAACCCGCCTACTTTCGCGTTATGCCGGCGGGACGGCTTTGTCGCCAGCATCCATGGGCGGAAGCAAGGGAGGGGCTGTCACACCCCCACCCCGCCCACCTTCTCGGTACGCCGGCGGCGGCCTTATGGGTAGGGGCCCCCAGCGCCGAAGCCGGCTGCTTGTCCGTGCCGGAGGGGCTGCGTGCGGCGCGCCCAAGCGCGGCATTGCCGCGCCGCCGCTCGCGCAGCTTCGCGCAGGCGGACCTGCCGCGGCCGCGAAACCGTACGCGCCCGCCGCCTTCCCGTTAGCCTGCGCCGTACTGCCGCGCGTTCGGATCCTGGTGCGCGATGCGCGCCGACGCCGCCGCGGCGAGGCCGGCCGTAAGGTCGTCCAAGAACACGTGGATTCCGTTCGCCCGATGATTCAATTCGTTGATAAGGCCCGGCTTCACCTTATCCAGGTAGCCGAAGCTCGTCAGCCCGATCATGCCGTACACGTTCGTTATGCCCAAGGCGAGCGTCTCGTCGACGCCGTAGAGCGATTCGTCGTTTTCCATCAAGCTCTGAAGCGGTTCGGGCAGCAGTCCCTGCTCCGCCAATTGGTCCAAGGCGATGCCCGTGATCAGCACGTACTGCACTTCGCGCTTCTCCAACACGGCAAGCACGCTGTCCAAACAATCCTCAAGCGTCAACCGATCGTTGTAGGGCTTCTGCAACTGAAGTACAATTTCGGCGATTCGCTCCAAAGCGACGCCACGGGAAGCCAACGCCTGTAAAATCCACTCCGGCGGCATAAAAAATCTCCTCCTTCGTCCGCACCGTAGCACACGGCCTTATCGCCCCGCATCCCCGCGCAGTAACGCGGCGGACAAGCTCGATACCGATGTGAATACCAATGTATGCGGCAAAGGAGGAAACATGATCTCATCCCAAAAAAATTCACGGACCTGCAGTGCGCAAAGACGCCAGTGCGCCGAGTCCCCGCCGAGAAGAAGCGAGACAGCGGAAGCAGCCGCCCGGCGAACGGCGCGCGGCCGGCTACTTCCGCTTCACGGCGCCTTCGCCGAGCAAACGCTCGAGCTGCTTCGTCAGCACCGTCGTCACCTCGACGCGATAATCGACGCTCAGCTCCAGCAGCTTCGACTCGCGCTCGTAAAACAGCGCCACGCTCGAGCGGCCCGGATGCTTCTTCAGCAGCGACTGCAGCCTGTGCAGAATGCCAGGCTTCTCTTTGTCCGGCGCGATTTTCAAAAACAGCGTGCCTTCGTCCACCGTTCGGCTCGGCGCCGGGGCCGGCTTCGGCTCGGGCGCCGGCCGCGCGGGCCGCGGCGCGCCTGAGCCGCCAGCCGCGCCCGCACCGCCAGGGCCGCCCGAACCGCCAGCCGCGCCGGCACCGCCGGCTGGAGCCGCCCCCCGGGCGCCCCCGCCGAACCGCCGCGCCCCCGCGCCCGCGGCCCGCCGAACGGCGCCGCCGGCGCGAAGCCGCGCGAGCAGCGCGGCGTCGTCCATCGCGAACAGCTGCGAGGCGATCAGCTTCACGTCTTCGTCGCCGTGCTGCACCTTCGCCGCGACCGCGCAGATGACGCCTTTGCCCGCTAGCGACGAGCTCGTTTTCCACGTTTCCGGAAACAGCACGACCTCGACCCCGCTGACGCGGTCTTCAAGCTCAAGGAACGCCATCTGCTGCCCTTTGCGCGTGACGATCGGCTTCACCGACAGCACCATACCGAACACGACGACTTCCGTGCCCTCCTCGAGCTCCGACAGACGATGAATCGGCAGCATGTCGTACTCGTCGTACCAAGACGCGTACTGATCCAGCGGATGGCCTGTCACATACAAGCCGAGAAGCTCTCGTTCGTGCTCCAGCATCTCCATGCGGGTCATCGGCCGGATGTCGGGCATCTCGATCGTCCAGTTCGTGCTTTCGGACAAGCCGAACAGCTGAATCTGCAAATCTTCGCGCTCCTTCTTCCACTTGGCCGCCGCCTCGACCGCCTCGTCCAGCACGGCGAGCAGCTGCGCCCGGTGGCCCGGCAGCGAATCGCACGCTCCCGCGGAGATGAGCGACTCGAGCACGCGCTTGTTGCACACCCGCAAATCGACCCGTCGACATAAATCGACGAAATCGCGGAACGGTCCGCCCGAAGCTCGCGCCGACAAAATCGATTCGATCGCCTGCGTCCCGACGTTCTTCACCGCGGCGAGGCCGAAGCGAATCGCTCCCCCCACGCGAACGCCCGCCGCGCCCGCGCCGTCGTCCGCCGCCGTGCCGTCCGCCGCCGTGCTGCCGCCCCCGTCCCCGGCCACCGGCGTAAACAGCACGCCGCTCTCGTTCACGTCCGGCGGCAGCACCGGAATGCCCATCCGCCGGCATTCGTCGACGTATTCGGCAGCCTTCCGCTGGTTGCCGAGGTTCGCCGTCAGCATCGACGCCATGAACTCTACCGGATAGCGCGCCTTCAAATACGCCGTCTGGAACGCCAGCACAGCGTACGCGGTCGCGTGCGCGCGCGGGAAGCCGTAATCGGCGAACCGCACGATCATGTCGTACACCGCGTTCGCGTCCTCCTCGGCGTATCCCTGCCGTACGCTGCCCGCGACGAACGCCGCCCGCTGCTCGTCGAGCACCTCGCGCTTCTTCTTCGACACCGCGCGCCGGAGCAAGTCCGCTTCCCCGAGCGTAAAGCCCGCCATGGTAGAAGCGATCTGCATAATTTGCTCCTGGTACACGATAATGCCGTACGTATCGCGCAAAATTGGCTCGAGCGACGGATGCGGATACGTCACCGCGACCTTCCCGTGCTTGCCCGCGATATACTTCGGGATGAACTCCATCGGCCCCGGCCGGTACAGCGCCAGCACCGAAATAATATCCTCGAACCGGCTCGGCTTCAGCTCCCGCAGCACCCGCCGCATGCCCGTCGACTCGAGCTGGAACATGCCGGTCGTTTCGCCGCGGCCGAGCACCTCGTACGTCAGCGGATCGTCGTCCGGCACCTGCCGCCAGTCGACCGTCACTCCGCGCGCATCGCGCAGCCAGCCGAGCGTCCGCTCGATGATCGACAGCGTGCGCAGCCCGAGGAAGTCCATTTTCAGCAGGCCGATCGCTTCCAAATGCTCCATCGAATACTGCGTCAGCGCCGCCTGCGTCGTCCCTTCCTGCAGGGCGACCACGTTCGTCAGCGGCTCGCGCGAAATGACGACCCCCGCCGCGTGCGTGGACGCATGGCGAGGGAAGCCTTCGACCTTCAGCGCCATGCCGACCAAAGCGCCGACCTTCGCGTCCCGCTCCGCCCACGCCTTCAGCTCCGGCACGACGCGCAGCGCCTCCGCGATCGTCATCCCGAGCGAGTTCGGAATCAGCTTCGCCACCCGATCGACGTCGCCGAACGGCACGTTGAGCGCCCGCCCGACGTCCCGAACCGCGGCGCGCGCCGCCATCGTCCCGAACGTGATGATTTGCGCCACGCGCTCCCGGCCGTATTTGCGAACGACGTAGTCGATGACCTCGTCCCGCCGCTCGTCGTTGAAGTCGATATCGATATCGGGCATCGTCACGCGCGCCGGATTCAGAAACCGCTCGAACAGCAGGCCGTACCGGATCGGGTCGACGTCCGTGATGCCGAGGGCGTACGCGACGAGACTGCCCGCCGACGATCCCCGCCCGGGACCCGTCGTAATGCCGCGTTCATGCGCATACCGGATAAAATCCCATGTAATCAAAAAATAGTCCGAATACCCCATCCTGTGGATCGTGTCCAGCTCGAAGCGCAGCCTCCGCCGCAGAGCGTCTTTGAATTCGGCGTCGTGCAGCCGGTCCGCGTACCGCCGCCGCAAGCCCTCGACGCACAACGTTTTCAAATATTCGGGGCTGTCCATCCCGTCCGGCAGCGGCGAAAACTCGGGCAGCACGCTGCGGCCGAGCTCGAGCTCGACGCTGCACCGTTCCGCGATGCGCACGCTGTTCGCGATCGCCTCGGGCACATGCGGGAATAACGCCGACATTTCGTCCGCGTTTTTCAAATAAAGCTGATCGGTCGTATAGCGGAACCGCTGCGGGTCGTCGACCGTCTTGCCCATGCCGATGCACATGAGCACGTCCTGCACGGCCGCGTCCTCCCGCACCGCGTAATGGACGTCGTTCGTCGCGACGAGCGGCACGCCCTTTTCCCGGGAAATATCGACAAGCTGCGACAGCAGTTTCCGCTGCTCCAGCAGCCCGTGATCCTGCAATTCGATGAAATAGTCGTCGCCGAACAGCGCCTTGTATCGATCTACCGTCGCGCGCGCCTCGTCCGCCCGGTCCGCCAGCAGCTTCTGCGCCACCTCGCCCTTCAGGCAGCCGCTCAGCACGATCAGCCCTTCCGCATGCTTCTCCAGCAGCGCGAAGTCGATCCGCGGGCGGTAGTGGAACCCTTCCAGATGAGCCGCCGACGAAAGCCGCAGCAAATTCCGGTATCCCTCCAAATTTTTCGCGAGCACCGTCAAATGGTACGTCGGGTTGTCCTCCCGAGCGCTCTTATCGCGCATCGACACCGCCGCAACGTAAAACTCGCACCCGAGAATCGGCTTGACGCCGGCCTCGCGGCACGCTTTATAAAACGGCACAGCCCCGTACATCACCCCGTGGTCGGTCAATGCCAGCGCGGGCATGCCGAAATCGGCCGCGCGTTTCGCCAAATCGGCGATTCGGGCGGCGCCGTCCAACAGGCTGTATTCGCTGTGCACATGCAAATGGACAAAGGAACTCATGTTCGCATCACCGAAAATATTGTATCATATTGCGCGCGTCTTGTCCCATACATATAAAAGAGAAGCTTCGGAAGAGGAGGAACAGCCGTGTCCGCGACCGATTTTTTGTCGAAGGCGATTCAAGATTTCTTCGTGGCGTTCGGCGTCGTGTTCGGGGCGTCGATGCTCGCCGGCATGAGTTCGATTTTGACGATGCAGCCGCCGGGACCGGCGGAAACGATGCGCCAGCTGTCCGAGAACGTGAAAATTTGGGCGGTCGTCGTCGCCATCGGCGGCACGATCGATCCGATCCGGTTCATCGAGCATTCGGTGACCGAGGGCTATTTTTCGCCGGCGGCGAAACAAATCATGCTCATCCTGTGCGCGTTCCTCGGCGCCCATTCCGGCACCGAGCTCATCCGCTGGATGGTCGCGCCGAGGTAACGGGCCGATGCGCGTGCCGAACCTGCAGCGCTCCCCGTCGTTCATGCAGGGGATCGGCCTGCTGCTGTGCGGAGTCGTGTTCGGAGCCGCCGTCATGACCGGCGTCGCCCAGCGGACGGTGCAGGAGCTGCAGTACGATATCGACCGGTTGGAAAAGGAAAATCGTTCGCTGACGGATCAAGTCGCCAGTTACGAAAAGGTGAAAAACCGCCGCAACGTCATCGACCGCACCTCCGTGCGCTGGGACCCGGAGCAGAAGGATCTCGGCAAAGCGACGCACGCGGAGCTCGAGGACCGCATCGGGGCGGATTTGCTTAAGCTCATAGGCCAGCCCGTGCATGCGGACATGTATACGCTGTACCGGGAGCTGATCAACGGCAAGGTGTATTACGGCGTGGGCGACAAAGATTACCGCATCCGGCTGACCATGCTGTCCGTCGTCGGGACGGAATGCATCGTGTTCGTTCGAGCGGATGAGTTTTTACCGGAATGAACCGGGGGGCGGCCGCATTGATTTTGCCGCGGAAAAACGGTACAGTGGTGACGCGTTCCATTTTTCCGAAAGTCAGGTGGCTGGTCATGATTTACATCTTTTATGCGGGCATCGTG
Source organism: Paenibacillus sp. (assembly GCF_035645195.1). NCBI lineage: Bacteria > Bacillati > Bacillota > Bacilli > Caryophanales > Paenibacillaceae > Paenibacillus > Paenibacillus sp. Next base: position 90,194 of record NZ_DASQNA010000007.1, read on the forward strand.
GTATGCTGCGTGCTCTCCGTCATATTCAGCTTCCGTTCGCGTCGGGCCTCCGACCCGAACGTTCGCGGACTGAACGCCGCGCGCATGAATTTGTCGAACGGCGCGCTGCTCATCCTCGCTTCGCTCGTACAGTTTCTGCTGTTCGAGCCGGATACGGTCCGCATCGTCGTCGGCTCGCTGTTTCTGCTGATCGGCGCGTTCAACGTGTTCGCCGGGTTCCGCAATTACGGACATTTTTCCCGCAAATAAGCTACATCTGGTCGATCAGCTGCGCCGTTAGGATCGCCTTGGCGACGAGGGACGAGCCCAGATGCACCTCGACGTCGACCTTGCCGAACTTCCGGCTCAGCTCGATCAGCTGCGGGCGGACGACGATTTCGTTATCGATTTGGAGCGGCTTCAAGAAAAACGTCGACATGCTGTCGAGGACGAGGTCGCCCTTCTTGACGAGCTTGATCGCGCGGAACGCCGACTGCGACATGAGCGTCGTCAGCACGCCTTCGGAGACGGTGCCGAACGACGACGTCATCTGCGGCGTGATCGTGCCGCGGAACGCGACCCGCCCGTCCGCCTCCCGCTCCTCTTCGAACGACGACAGGATCAAATCCTCGATCGTCTCGCCGATCTGCGGCTGCTTCTGGATAAACTGCATCCCCTTCAGCACGTCCTGCCTCGAAATAATGCCGATCAGCTTCCGGCCGTGATCCGTCACGGGCAGCTGCTCGACGCCCTCCCACACCATCATGTGCGCGGCCGACGCGACCGACGTTCGCGCGCCGACCGTGATCGGGCTTTTCGTCATCACTTTGTCGATGCGGTCGTTCGGCGACGAGCCGACGACGTCCTTCGACGTCACCATGCCGATCAACCGGTGGTGATCGTCCACGACCGGGAAGCGGCTATGCCCCGACTGCTCCACGGCGGCGTTCCAGTCCGCGACGGTCATTTGCCCGCGCAGCGTCATCGTTTCCTCGCTCGGGATCATAATGTCCTCGACGAGGAGGATTTTCTTTTTGATCAGCCGGTCGTAAATGGCGCGGTTGATGAGCGAGGCGACCGTGAACGTGTCGTACGAGCTCGAAATGATCGGCAGCGCCAGCTCGTCTGCCTGCTTGCGGACCGCCGTGCTCGCGCCGAAGCCGCCGGTGATGAGCACGCCCGCGCCGAGCTCGAGCGCCACGCCGTGCGCTTTCTCCCGGTTGCCGACGATGAGCAGGCTGCCGGCGTCGATGTACTTCACCATCGCTTCGAGCTGCATGGCGCCGATGACGAATTTGCCGAGCGTTTTGCCGAGGCCTTCGGCTCCGCCGAGCACCTCGCCGTCGACGATGTTCACCACCTCGGCGAACGTCAGCTTATCGATATTGTTGCGAGCCTTCGGCTCGATTCGGACGGTGCCGATCCGCTCCTTCGTCGCCACCAGTCCCGACGCTTCCGCCTCTTTGATTGCCCGGTACGCCGTCCCTTCGCTGACGCCGACGTCTTTTGCGATTTTCCGCACCGAAATTTTGTCTCCGACCTTCAGCGCTTGAATATATCGAATGATCTGCTCATGCTTCGTCATCGTCTCTTGCGTCGTCAAATCCAAGACTGTTACACCCCAATTTCCGCATCTGTACCATTCTGTTTCATTATAGCGTGAAAGCGGCGCCGTTGCACGAGATTTCCGCGTTCGGCGCCGCAAAAGAAAAAACGCCCCGAAGGGCGTTGCGCGCGGCGATGCCGCTAGGATTGCCCGCCGCGGCGGGCGATGCGCCGTTCGAGCAGCTGCGCGAGCTGGCGGCGCCGGTGGCGCTTCACCCGGTCGAGCTGCGCGGCGGTTTCCTCGTCCACGCGAAGGATCGCGTGGAGATGCGACGCGACGATGGCGAGCGCGAAGAGAATCCACACGATGCCGAACACTGTCGGCAGCGTCCAGCCTTGCCCGATTTCAAGGCGCGGCACGGCGTAAATGAGCATGCCGAGCGCGATGCTCATATACACGATGTTTTTCGTCGTTCTGTTCATGGGTACGTTCCCTCCCGTTTTGACCGCTTACGCTCATTGTATGAGACAGGCCGGGCGAATAGACCCGGCCGGCGGGCCGCGGAGGCGGGCGTGAGGCGGCAGAGTGCGTCCTCCCCCTCGTTGGCGGCGGTCACCCCAGCGTTAAGCGAGTTAAGCGCAAAAGTGCAGCTATTTCGCATGCGGACGGCGGTTCCCCAAGCATTAGGCGCAAATGTGCGGTTATTTCCCGTACAAGCGGCGATCACCCAAGCGTTAGGCGCAAAAGTGCGGCTATTTCGCGTTCAAGGGGCGATCACCCAAGCGTTAGGCGCAAAAGTGCGGCTATTTCGCGTTCAAGCGGCGATCACTCAAGCTTTAGGCGCATTTGTGCGGCTATTTACCGTACAAGCGGCGATCATCCAAGCGTTAGGCGCAAATGTGCGGCTATTTCCCGCACAAGCGGCGATCATCCAAGCGTTAGGCGTATATGTGCGGCTATTTCGCGTGCGTACGGCGGTTTCCCAAGCATTAGGCGCAAAAGTGCGGCTAATTCCCGTACAAGCGGCGATCACCCAAGCGTTAGGCGCAAAAGTGCGGCTATTTCCCGTACAAGCGGCGATCAGCCAAGCGTTAGGCGCTAATATGCGCTTATTATCCCCTCCAGCCGCCGAACGAGGCCCAAACCGCCGCGTTTTCCGCCCCCCGCCCAAATTTCTCCGCGATTCACCTTCATCCTTAGGCACTCATATGATGTTTTAGTCTATGTCGCCTAACTCCTCGAAGTCGGAAGGAGAACCCTTATGTCCAAAACCAAAGTCAGAATCAAGGTTGCATCGGTCCGGTCCGGCGAGCCGGCGGACGATCACGCGGTATGGGTGAGCTCCTCGCTTCTGCGCAAATGGGGCGTCGAGCCGAACCAGTCGGTCAACCTGCGGTTCGGCGCGTTCCGCAGCTACGTCAGGGTCATGCCGGCGGCGAAGACGCAGTACGTCCGCGTCGGCGCAAGCCTCGCCGCGAGCATGGGCCTGTCCAACGGCGCGCAGCTTCGCGCCGCCTATCGGCCCTCGACGCAAACGCTCGCCATCGGGCCGTTGATCGGCGTCATCATGTCCCGCGCTTCGCCCGATGAGTCGAACCGCCCGTTCGGCGACATGACCGCATTCTGCCGCGAGCTGGTCGACGCCGCGAAGGCGGAAGGCGCGTTCGTTTACTTCTTCCCCCCGTCGGGCATCGGCTCCGACCGCGGCACGATTCAAGGGTGGACGTACTCGAACGGCTGGCGCCGGAGCGACTTCCCCGTGCCGGACGTGCTGCACAACCGGTTGACGTCAAGAAAGCTGGAAAACCTGGAAAGCGTCCAACAGCTGTTCAAAGAAGCGAAATCCCGCTACGGCACGCAAGTGTTCAACGAGAAATATTTGGATAAAACCGAAGTGTTCGCCGCGCTGCGGCGCGAGGTGGCGCTGCACCGGTACTTGCCGGAATCGCACGCGTTCACGGGCTACGACACGTTGAAAGCGATGGCGGCGAAACACCGGATCCTGTTCTTGAAACCGATCCGCGGCTCCCTCGGCAAAGGCATCATCCGCCTCGTGCGCCACGAGACCGGAGGGTACGCCGCCCACTTCAGCGAACCGACCGGCACGCGGCGCGCGATGTACCCGTCGCTGGCGAAGGCGTACGCCGTCGTATCGCAGCGGATGAAGCGGCAAAAGTTCCTCATCCAGCAAGGACTGCAGCTCGCCGCGGTCGACGGCCGGCCGATCGACTTCCGCGCGCTGACCCAGAAGGGGCTGACCGGCGAATGGGGCGTCACGTCGATCGTCGGACGGATCGCCGGGCCGAACCACTTCGTCTCGAACCTCGCGAAGGGCGGCACGATCGCGCCGCTCAAGACGGCGATCGCCAGGTCCAATCTGCCCGCCGGACGGAAGGCGGCGGCCGCGGCGTCGCTGCGCAAGGCGGCCGTCGAGATCGCGAAAGGCGTCGACAAGACGATCGACGCGCACTTCGGCGAGCTCGGCGTCGACCTCGCCGTCGACCAAGGCGGCCGCGTGTGGCTGCTCGAGGTCAATTCGAAGCCGTCGAAGAACGACAACACGCAGCTGACGACCGGCAAAATTCGCCCGTCCGTCAAAACGCTGATCCAATACGCGCGGCATCTCGCGCGGTTGTGAGCGCACCGAGGAGGCGAACGAGATGAATTCTGAGGCAGCGAACGGCCCGGCGTATCTCGGCATCCTCGTCACGGCGAAGCGCGGGAGCGGCGCGCCGTTCTCGAGCCGGGCGTTTTACCGGCGGCTGGACGCGGCGGCGCGCTCGCGCGGCTTCGCAACGTACGTGTTCGCGCCTGAATGGATCGATTGGGAACGCAAACAAATCCGCGGCTACGCCTACGACGAGTCGTCGGGCGAATGGACGCGCGGCCGCTTCCCGTTCCCGCGCGTCGTGTATGACCGCGCCTTCTTCCGCACGAAAGCCGAGCTCGACCGGCATCGGGCGCTGCTGCGGCGGCTGACCGCGGAGCGAGGCGTCGAGCTGCTCGGCCTGTGCCTCGGCGGCAAGCTCGAGGTGCACCGCCTGCTCGCGAAGGACCCCGAAACGGCGGCCCTGCTGCCGGCGACGGCGCGATACACCGGCCCCGGCGCGCTCGCGCGGTGGCTGAGGGAACGCGGCGAGGCGGTGCTGAAGCCGAACGGCAGCTCCCACGGCCGCGGCGTATTCCGGCTGCGGCGGATCGGACCGGACGCGTACGAGGCGCGCGGCCGCACCCGCGCCAACCGCCCCGCGGCGTACCGCTTCGGCAGCCTGAACGCGCTGCTCCGGTGGGTCGACCGGAGGCTCGTGGCCGACAGCCGCTTCCTCGTGCAGGCGTACTTGACGCTGACGGCGAACGACGGCGCCCCCTATGACATACGCGCGCTAGTGCAGAAAGACGGCGAAGGCCGGTGGCGGCTCACCGGCGCCGCCGCCCGCGTCGGCGCGGTCGGCGGGCTGACGTCGAATCTGCACGGCGGCGGAACGTCCCGGGAGGCGGCGGATTTCTTGCTTGAACAGTTCGGCGAGGCGGAGGCGGAGCGGATCCTCGAGTCGATCCGCGCTGCGTCCATGGCCGTGCCTCGAGTGCTCGAGCGCTGGCACGGCCCGCTCCTCGAGCTCGGCATCGATTTCGGCGTCGATCGGCGCGGGCGGGTGTGGCTGCTCGAGGTCAACTCGAAACCAGGAAGAATGTCATTCGCTCGGCTTCACGATCAAAGCGTAAGAATCGCGGCCGTGACAAGTCCGATTCGCTATGCACGGTACGTCTTGGACCGGCAACTAGGAGGACAGATCAATGAGTTTGACGGTAAGCAAGATTCATTTTACGAGAAGAACGGATAGAGCGGTGTATCTGACCCCTGCGCTGGCCAAGGAGCTGCGGCTCCGCGGGGGCGGCACGGTGGACGTCAAGCTCGGCGGCAAAACGGTGACGGCGCAGGTGAAAGCGCAGAAGGGCAAAGGCCGTCATCTGTACTTGCCGGCCGCCATTCGCGAGGCGATCCGCGCGCCGAAAACCGGCAACATTTATTTGTCGACGGCGGACGGCGGCACGACGGTGCGGATCGGCCCGTTGATCGGCGTATTGACGAGCGGCGGCGGCACCGCGGCGCGGCCGTTCGGCTCGCGCACGGGGCTCATCCGGGAGCTCGTGCGCGCCGGCAGCGGCAAAGCGTACGTGTTCGCCTTCACCCCGAAGGACGTCGACTGGGACCAGAACACGGTGCTCGGCTACTTCGCCGATCCCGACGGCGGCTGGTCGCGGCGCACGGTGCCGCTGCCCGACGTCGTTTACAACCGCCTGGCGAGCCGAAGCGCGGACGTGTCGCTCGGCATGGAGCAATTGAAGCAGCGCTTCCTGCGCCGCAACATTCCGATTTTCAACTGGAGCTTTTATAACAAGTGGGACGTCTACCGCATGCTCGAAGACGAACCGGAAGCGTATAAGCATGTGCCCGAATCGACGTTGAACCCGACGCCGGAGCAAATGCGGGAAATGCTGCGCCGCCATAAGTTCATTTATTTGAAACCGACCGGGGGCAGCCTCGGAAAAGGCATATACCGCATCACGTACGCGCCCGGCAAAGGCTATTTCGCCCGCTTCCGAAGCAACGGCAAAAACACGTTGCTTCGGTTTCAAAACTTCTCCAGCCTCATGACGATGCTCGGCGCCTCGAGCGGGCGGCTCCGCCGCTACGTCGCGCAGCAAGGGATTCGCTTGATCGACATCGAAGGCAATCCGATCGATTTCCGCTTTCACCTGGTGCGCAATCAGAGCAATCAATGGGTCGTCGCGGGCATCGGGGCGAAGATGGCCGGCCGGGGCAGCGTGACGACGCACATCAAAAACGGCGGCACCCTCATGACGCCCGAGCAGGCGCTCGGCCGCGTGTTCGGCGACAAGGCGAGCGACGTGCTCGACCGCATGAAGAACGTCTCCATCAAGCTCGCGGAGGCGATCCAAAACAACTCCCGCCATCACGTCGGCGAGCTCGGCTTCGACCTCGGCGTCGACACGAACGAGCATATTTGGATGTTCGAAGCGAACTCCAAGCCGGGGCGCTCGATCTTCAAGCACCCCGCACTGAAGGAAGAAGGGCGCGAAACACTCTCCCTCGTCTTCCAGCATTGCCTCTATCTCGCGAAGTTTCGCAAGAGGGGGAATGCGTAAATGGCGTGGCTGACGCAACCCGAGCGCGAGGGCTCGCCCGCGCCCCGCGCGGCCGTTCCCGTCGCCGCGATTCTCACGTATCGCGACGGCACCCGCATCTTTCGCGGCAACCGCGACAATTTCATCGATCTGTTGCGCACCGCGAAGGAAGAAGGCGTCGTCGCCTATATCGTCGCGCAGGACGATCTCGACGTGAACGCATCCACGATCAAAGGGTACGTGTATTCGCCCTCGAAGAAAAAATGGGTGCGCGGCGAACGGCCGTTCCCGAACGTCGTGTACAATCGGATTCCGTACCGCAAATTCGAGCAGCTGCCCGAAGTGCAGGAGCTCATCAAGGCGTGCTTGCGCCATCCGGACATCCGCTTTTTCAATCCGTCCTTCTTCAGCAAATGGAGCTTGTTCGAATGGCTGAACGGCTCGCGCCTCACTCGGCGCCATATCCCGGAGACGGTGAAGCTGAACGGCCTTCACGACTTCACGCGCATGGTGCGCAATCACCGGATCGTCTACCTGAAGCCGGTGAAGGGCAAAGCGGGCAAAGGCATCATGAAGGTCCAGCGCCTGACCTCCGTCAAACGGCCGCAGGGCGCCGCCCAATACCGGCTGACGTGCCAAAGCGCCGAAGGAACCGAATCCGCCGTGTACGACTCGATTCCGACCATGTACGAGACGGTGAAGCGCACGATGGACGGGAAGGAATATATCGCCCAGCAGGGCATCTCGCTCGCCTCGGCGGGCGGGCGGCCGTTCGACCTTCGGGTGCTCGTGCAGAAGAGCGCCAAAGGCGAATGGCGCGTATCGGGCATCGGCGCCCGCGTCGCCGGGGAGTCGAGCATCACGACCCACGTCCCCCGCGGCGGCTCGATCGGCGATCCCGAGAAGCTGCTGACCCATGTGTTCGGCGCGGCCTCGGCGCGCGCGACGCTGCAGACGGCGCGCGAGACGGCGCTGGAGCTCGCGGCGCAAATCGAGAAAGGGGCCGGTCACACGCTCGGCGAAATGTCGATGGATCTCGGCGTCGACAAATCGGGAAAGCTGTGGTTTTTCGAAGCGAACTCGAAGCCGATGAAATTCGACGAGCCGCATATCCGCGAAACGTCGCTGCGCCGATTGGTCCGGTTTTGGAAATACCTCGTGAACCAGCCGACCGAACGTTCGGCCCGCCTTGCGGAGCTGCCGGCGTCCGGCGGCGAGGGGGCGCGGCGGGGGCGCGGGCGCGGGCGCGCGCGGCGCGCGGGCGTCGAAGGGCGGCGCGGGGGCGCCGCGAAACGAAGGAGGCGGTAGCATGGCGGGCACGTTCCGACTTGGCGTCATGGCTCTCTATTTGAACGGCAACCGGCTGGAGGAGCTCCCTTTCTTCCGCCGGCTGCTGAAGGAAGCGAGACGAATGGGCATCGAGGCGTACGTGTATACGCCGGAAGACGTCGATGACGGCAAGCGCCGCGTCCTCGCCCACGTCTATGAAGAAGGGCGGGGCTGGCAGCGGCGGTGGATGCCGTTCCCGGACGTCGTGTTCGACCGGTGCCGGTACCAAAACACGCCCCGCTTCCGCAAGCTCCGGGAATTTCGCGGGCGGTACGGCGACCTCTTGTACATGAACCGCCCGCTCGCCAACAAATGGGCGATTCACCAGCTGCTCCACAAAGACAAGGACATCCGCCCCCACCTGCCGGAATCCGTCATGTACCGCGGCGCCGGCGCCTTGGCGGACTTCGTGAAGAAACACGGCATCGCGTTCGTCAAACCGGTCAACGGCACCGGCGGACGCGGCGTCGTCCGCATCGAGCGCGCGGGCGACGGACGCTTCCAAGTGCGAGGCCGCGACAAGCAGCGGCGCATTCTGCCGAAGCTGCGCGGGTCGGCGGAGGGCGTCGGCCGGCTCATCGCGCGGCTCGGTCTCGCCGACAATTCGCTGATGCAGCAGGGCATCGAGCTGACGCTGCCGAACGGGCGGGTGCACGATTACCGAATGCTCGTGCAGAAGACGGGAGAGGGCCGCTGGGAGGTGACCGGCTGCGCGGGACGCGTCGGCGCCGAGCGGAGCGTGACGTCGAACTTGCACGGGGGCGGCAAAGCGGTCGCCGCAGGCAAGCTGCTCCGGAAGACGTTCGGCAGCGAATCGAAGGCGTCGGCCGTCGAGGAAGACATGCGCGAGCTGGGCCTCCTCGTCGTGAAACGGCTCGAGGACCATTACCGCGACATGTGCGAGCTCGCGCTCGACCTCGCCGTCGACCGCGACGGACGGGTATGGCTGCTCGAAATCAACCCGAAGCCGGCGCGCGAAGTGTTCCGCCGCATCGGAGAGTCCGAGACGTACCGCCGCGCCATCCGCACGCCGGTCGAATACGCGCGATGGCTGTACGAGCGCGAACGCAAAAAATGACGCGAAGGAGCCTCGCTCCCTCGCGTCATCGTTTGTCTGTCGTTTTATTTCGTCGTCTCCGCAATCCCCAGCAGGTCCAGCAGCTCGGGGAACGCCCGAATCCGCATCTCGGCGCCGCGCAGCTCGTCCTGCGGCACGCCGAACGCGGCGTACTCGCATCCGACGACGGGCAGACCGTTCTTGCTGCCCGCCTCGACGTCGGACGACCGGTCGCCGACCATCCAAGCCGAAGCCACCTCGTGCCGGTCCAGCAGCAGCCGCACGAGGTCGACCTTCGAAGCCGTACGGAATTCTCCTGCGGAGTACAAGCCTTCGAATCGGTCCGCGATGCCGAGCGCCTTGGCGACGCCTTTCACATACGGCTCGAGGCCGTTGCTCGCGACGAACAGCCGGTAGCCTTCTTCCTGGAGCTTCCGCAGCGTCTCGTCGACGCCCGGATACAGCTCTCCCGCGCCTGCGCCGAGCAGCGCGAGCTGCTCTTCCAACAGCAGTTCGTCCATCCGCAGGCGCGTCCGTTCGTCGGAGTTCGGGAGCACCCGGCTCCAAATGTCCTTCAGCAGCATGCCGAGCGAGCCGAGCAGCACGTCGGCTGACGGCATCGCATCACGCGTCAAGCCTTCGCCCGCGAGGCGCGCGTACGCCCGCTCGAACGCGGGCACGATGTTCGATTCCGTTCGAAACAGCGTGCCGTCCATATCGAAAATGAGCGCTTGCGGTGTTCTCTCTACCATATCCGTTACTCCAAACGTATTTTGATTTTCAGCAGTCCGACCTTCACCATCGCCTGATATATGATGACGACGATCGGTCCGAGAATGAGCCCGATCGCACCGATGAGCTCAAAGCCGACGTACAAGCTGATCAGCGTCGGCAGGGCGCCGATGCCCATTTGCTCCCCGAGAATTTTCGGTTCGACGATGCGGCGGAACACCGTAATGACGATGAACAGCACGAGCAGCCCGATCGCAAGACGCGTATCGCCGATGAAAGCCGAGTACGCCGCCCACGGCACCAGGACGGAGCCCGTGCCGAGTACGGGCAATATGTCGACGACGATGATGAGGAACGTGATCGCCAGAGCGTACCGGACGTCCAGCAGCAGCAGACCCCCGAAGGCGATCAAGAACGTCATGCCGCTCAGCATGAACTGCGCGCGGATGAAGCCGAACAGCGCGCTGCGCAAATTGAGCAGCACCTCCGCGATTTTATCCCGCGATTTCTCTTCGAAAAACGACAGGAACGAATGTTGGATCGTCGCCATGCTGAAGCTGAATAAATACAGCGCGACGAAAAACACCAAGAAATAAATGAGCACGTTCGGCAGCGTCTTGAGCACGTCGAACGTATAGCCCGACAGCTGCGTGGCGACACCCTGGAGCGAGCGGATTTGCCCGTTCGCGTAAACGCGGATGTTTTCCGCGACGTCCGGGGGCATGTTCACCGTCAGCGTCTCGAGCCGCGCGACAGCCTCGAGCACCAAGGCGTTCAGTTCGTTGTAGTCCAAGTTGCGGATGAGCGCGATAATTTCGGAGACGATCTTGGCGATCAATAAATAAATGATTCCGAGCACCGCCGCCACGAACGCCGTGCACGTAATCGTCCCTGCAGCGATGCGGTTCATTTTCAAATAGCGCATGATCAGCCCGTTCAGCGGTTCAAGGAAAATCGCGAACACGAGGGCCAGCAAAAACGGAGAACCGACCGTGAACAGAGCGTACAGGAACGCTAAACCAAGAGTTATAATCAGTACGTTTCTAAGCACTGCTACACCCCGATCGCTATAAAATTGCCTTGCGCTGCAAAAAATCGACGTCGCGGTAATACATATCGGCGACCAGCAGATTCGGACCGCAGCAGTTCGCCGCCGGGCAATGGCAGCTCACCTTGCGCTGCAGCGGATGCTCGGTCCATCGATCGAACAGCTCGTCAAGCGAATCGTTCTGCACGTTGCCGACCGGCGGCACGTCGGAGAAGTCGGTCACGGTGACGTCGCCCGTGAACGTATTGACGTTGAGCCGGTTGCGGCCGTCCGGATCGTTGCGGACGGTGACGTTCGGCTCGGCCGCGAGCCGCCGCACGAGCTCCCGGTCCTCCGGGCTCTGACTGCAAGCGAAGAACGGCAGCGTCCCGAACAGCATCCAGACCGAACGGTCCCGCGCGTCGAGCAGCGTCTTCACGGCGGCCCGCAGATCGTCGATCGGCAGCATCGGCAGCTTCGACGCGAAAGCGCTCGGGTACATCGGGTGCACCTCGTGCCGGCGGCAGCCCATCTCGACGACATGGCGGTGAATGTCCGCGATGGACTGATGCGTCCGGTAGTTGATCATCGATTCGGCGGAGACGAACGCGCCCCCGTCCGCGAGCTTGCGCGCGTTCTCGATCATGCGGTCGTACATGCGCGAAGCAGTTTCGAGCCCGATCGAGCGGCCGGCGTTCGCGAAGCCGATCCGGTGGAAATCTTCCGGGCCCAAATAGTTATACGAAATGTGGAACACGTCGATATAAGGAGCAAGCGTCTCGTACCGACCGAAATCGAGCGTCAGATTCGTATTGATTTGCGTGCGGACGCCGCGGCTCTTCGCGTACTGCAGCAGCGGCACGATATAATCTCGCATCGATTCCGCGTCGTACGACGGTTCGCCGCCGGTGACGCTGATCGTCTCGAGCCGCTCGACTTCGTCAAGCCGCTTCAGCACCGTCTCAAGCGGAATGCGCGGGCCTTCCTTCTGCACCAGCGCGTCGCCGACGGCGCAATGCTCGCAGCGCATATTGCATAAATTCGTAACGGTAAATTCCACGCTCGTGAGCACATGTCTGCCGTACCGTTCCAACGAACGGATCGGATCCCAAGGGTCTAGCAATCGTTGTACGTTCATATTACACCTCGTATTTTATTGTACCTGAAACGAAACGATTTTGGAAACCAAACCGATACGTTGACATATCGGGCGCGGCGGCGCATCGCTTCCGCGTTCTTCGGAGCCGTCGCCGAAAAATACGAAAGCTCCGGTTCTTGGAACCGGAGCTTAGCCGCGTTACGCGCTGATTTCGGGGAACGAGACGTTCACGTCTTGGATATAAACGGTCAGCGATTTGGATAAATCCACTTCGTACGGCGCGACGCGGCGCCCTTCCCCGTCGTACAGCACCCGAACGACCGGCCGCTGCGGCGAGACCGCGTTCACGTCGACGACGACGCCGATTTCGCCCCCGTTCAGACCGACGAGCATCCCGATCGGGTAGATGGCGACTTTATCGCGGAACATTTCGATTTTGGACAAGTCGTACAGCGTGCCCGCGCCGGCGTACAGCCGCTCCATCGCTTCGTGCGGCAGCATCGCGTTCCGGTATACCCGGTGCGTCGTCATGGCGTCGTACGAATCCGCGAGCGCGACCCATTGGGCGTACTCTTGGATCTCGCTGCCCGCGATGCCCCGGGGATAACCCGTGCCGTCCAGCCGCTCGTGATGCTGCAGGGCGATATGAGCCGACAATAGCGGCACGTTGGGCTCGTCCTTCAGCATTTTGAAGCCGACCGTCGTGTGCGTCTTGATCAGTTCGAACTCTTCCTGCGTCAAACGGGAGGGCTTCAGCAACACGTCCTGCGGGAGCGCCGTTTTGCCGATGTCGTGGAGCAGCGCGCCCAGCGCAAGGGTGTACAGCTCGCTCCGTCCGTAACCGTACGCTTGCCCGAGAATGGATGAATAAATGCAGACGTTCACGGAATGCTGGAACAAATAATGGTCCGAGGCGTGAATGTTGACGAGCATCAGCATCGCGTCGCTGCTAGCGGTGATGTCGTCCAAAATCATGTCGATGACGGAGCGGAACGCGCGTCCGAGCTGCAGCCCGTTGACGGAGCGCTTCCGCATCGCGTTGTCCATGAGATGGCGGAATTGCGTCCGCACTTCGTTGACCGCGCGAGCCCTCGTTTCTTGGGAGACGATGTCCCGGAACACCAAATCCTCCGTACGCTCATCCTCTACATATATGAAACGGATGCCGAACCTCTCGAGCCGGGCCAGCATCGATTCCGTCAGCTCCATGCGCGCCCCCAGCAGGACGAGCCCGTCGTCGCTGAAGATCGCCTTCCCGAGCCGCATGCCCGGCTTACACAACTGCACTGGCAATAAAAGCATACCGTTCCCTCGCTTTAGTTTCAGGTCTGGATTCGCCCGGTTCGCCCGATGGAACGGCTGCTGCCGGCTTCAGTCGGCCGGCCGATATCTCGGCCGCTCGGCTTCCGCGATCCACTTCTCCGCCATCGGCGAGGAGAGCGCCCCCGCCAGCAAATCCCTTATAAATTCCGGAAGGTGGTACACGATTTGTTCCCCTTCCGCCATCGATTCGTAACCGACCTTGAACGTAAACATGTCGATCGTGCCGACGCGGTACAGCCGGTCGTCGTCGAGCGGCTCGCCGCCGACGCGGACCGCCGACACGCGGGCATCCCCGCCGGCGCGCGCGACGTCCACCTCGACGCCGTCCAAGCAGAGCGCGCCGAGCACTTTGCCGCGGAAGCCGAAGCCGCGCACCGTCATCCCGCGGCGCTCCGCGTCGAGCGATTGCTCGATCGCCCGCCGCAGCGACGCGCCGCGCAGCAGCATGACGCACGGGTTGATCGGATGCGGGCAGATCGCGTGCACCGCCGCCGCGGTCACGTCGCCGCTCGGCAAGCCGCCGAGCAGCTGCCCGGCGTTGACGACGCCGATCTCGGCGCCGCAGTGGCGGCGCAGCGCCATCGCCAGCAAATTGCCGAGCGGCGATTCCCGATCCTCCGCGGCGTCGAGCGGCCGAGGAAGCCGCGCCACGACCCGGTTCATCGCCGCGGCGGCCGCCGCGGCGTGCCGGGCGATCGTCCCCGCGATCGCCGGATCCGGCTTCGCGTCCGACACGTCCTCCGCCCCGCCGGCGCAGTGCGCCACGCGCCGCGTCCGCCGATCGACGTGCAGGCGGGCGACGCCGACGTGCGTGCCGAACTTCCCGGCAGCCCCGATATATGTATCGCCGATCCGCTCCAGCTCCGTCATCAAATGATGCGTATGCCCGCCCAGAATGAGGTCGATCCCCGGCACCGTCTCCGCCAGCAAGCGATCGTGCATCAAGCCCAGGTGGCTGAGCGCGACGACGACGTCCGCCGCTTCCTCCCGCCGCAGCCGCTCCACCTGCTCCCGCGCCGCCGCGTACGGATCCGTCGCCTCCCAGCCGAGCTCCTTGTAGAAATCGTTGTACGCCGCGGTCAAGCCGAAAATGCCGAACCGGATGCCCTCGCGCACGAGGACGTGCCGCGGGCGGATCCACGCCCCCGCGGCCGAACCGGCCGCGGGCCGCAAATTGGCGACGACCGTCGGGAAGGCGGCGCGCCCGTACAACGTCCCCAGCGTCTCCGCCGAGAACGTCAGCCCCTCGTTGTTGCCCGGCACGGCCGCGTCGTAGCCGGTCGCGTTCATCACGTCGATGTTCGCTTCGCCCATCGTTCCCTCGGTTTCGAGGCGCACTCGATCCATGTGATCGCCGATATCGAAACGGAGCAGCCGCTCCGGCGGCTGCTCCCGTTCATAGGCTTCGAAGAACGAACGAATGCGCGGCATCGACTCGAATACGCTGTGCAGATCATTCGTGTGCAAAATTACGAACTCGATCCTATCGTTCATGCTTCCCTCCGCCGTGTAACGCCGCTCTCAGCCTAGCGGCTTTGCATCCACCTTGTTCTCATCAGTCTAGCATATTTTTCTATCCTTTAACATGGGGACGGCCGTTGATATAATATAGGAAAACGCTCGCACAAAGGGGAATGCGCATGACCGAAGCCATGTTCGTCATTACGGAAGAGCCGATCGACGTCGCCGCCGTTTGCGCCAAGGCGATCGCGCCGGAGCAGGGCGCCACGCTCGCGTTCGTCGGCACGACGCGCGAATGGACGCACGGCAAGCGCACCGTGCTGCTGGAATACGAAGCCTACGCTCCGATGGCGATCAAAGCCATGGAGCAGATCGGCGAGGAAATCGCGGCGCGCTGGCCCGGCGCCCGCTGCGCGATCACGCACCGGATCGGCCGCGTCGACATCGCCGAGGCGAGCGTCGTCATCGCCGTATCCGCCCCGCATCGGGACGTGTGCTACGAGGCGAGCCGCCACGCGATCGAACGGTTGAAACAGATCGTGCCGATCTGGAAGAAGGAAGTATGGGAAGACGGCACGGAATGGAAGGGCGCGCAAACCGGCCCTTGGAATCCGCTCGCCTAACGAACGCGCGGCGCGCCCCGGATGCCGATTCCTCTCGGCCCGGGGCGCGCCGTTTTCGCGTCCGCAGCGTTCAATACGCGACTCGCTTCGCCCGAATGAACGTCCTTTTCCAATAAGCTTTGTTGATGCTGCCGATCTGAACGCCGTTCTTCGGCGCCGAGTTCGCGTGGATCATTTTGCCGCCGCCGAGGTAGATCCCCACATGCCCGACCGTCTTGTTCGTCTTAAACCGGCCCGGCACGTAGAAAAACAGCAGATCGCCCTTGCGCAAGCTTTTGCGCGATACCGTCCTGCCGACGCGAGCCTGCGCCCGGGACGTCCGCGGCAGGTCGATGCCGTATTTGCCGTATACGTATTGCGTGAAGGAGGAGCAGTCGAACCGGTTCGTTCGCGGGTACGGTTTGGCGCCGAACTTGTATTTCACGCCCATATACCGATTCGCCGTCCGCAGCAGCGCGTTGATGTTGATGTTTTTGAGCGCCGGCACGGCCTCCGGGTCCGCCGCGGCCGCCTCGAGCGACGGCAGCGCGGGCGCCAGCGCTTCTCCGCCCGCGAACGCGCCTTCCGCGTCTTCCCCTTTGAACGGATCGTTCGGATCGTCGGCGAAATCGAGCGACGGATCGACGTCCGCGTCTTCTCCCTCCGGGTCTCCTTCGACCGTCGTATCCGACGGATAGATGAGGAGGCCGGTTTTCCCGGGCTCGGCCACCAGTTCCTCGTCGAATAGGTCGAGCACGCTCGACACCGGGATCATCAGCGAGCCGTTAATCATTTTCGGCGCGGCCGGCAGCTGGAACGGTTCGCCCTCCGCCTCGGCCTGCGTGCTGCCCGGCGTCAACCGGAACTGCACGTCCTTGTCGCCGATCTCGCGCGCTCCCTGCGCGTCCGTCTCGTAATGCTCGAACTGCATCAGCTTGACGAGCTGATCCAAAGAAACATACTTTTCTCCGCCGTCTCTTACGTAAGACAACGTCACCGGCCGATGTCGATCGACGGTTTGCGTCTGCAGCGCGCCGAACCCCGCCCCGTTCCCCGCGTTGAGCGGGCGAACCGGCAGCGTCGGGAACGGCGATCGCGGATCGTCGGCGTCGATCAGCGGCCCGCCCTTCCGCGCGTCGCCGGCGCGCTCCCGGGCCGTCGACATCGGCGTGCGAGCTCCCGCCGCGCCGAGCGCCGAGACGCCGCCTTCCGTCCCCCTCGCCGGGCCGCCCTCGTTCGCTCCCGCGCCGCAAGCCGTCACCGCCAAGGCGACCGCCAGCGCGAGCGACGTCGTTTTCCAAAGGCGCATCATCGAAGCACCCATCTCCTTTTGGTGGTATGAATCAGTAAAGCGTCGTTCGGAAATAGGGTGAGATACACCGGCCCAAAATATGCAATCGTTCGGGATCGTGCCGGTCCCGAACGGGGTATGCTATGATAAGAACGAACGACAAACTATGGAAAACGCGGAAGGAGGGGCGTACATGCGCAACACTTCGTCGACCGCCGCGCTGGCGCTCGGCATCGCCGCTTGCATGTGCAACCTGATCATCGTCCTGCTCCCGATCGGCATCCTGCTCGGCATCGCGGCGATCGTCGTCGCTTTGGCGGGCTCGTCCCGTTCGAGGGGAGAAGGAAGACCGGCCCTCGCGCTGTCGGCCGTTTCGTTCTTGATCGCCGCCGTATGGGCCCTGACCGCCGCGGCGATGTTCTGGATCGATCCGACGCTGCTCGCCTGATCACGCCAAAAACCCGCCCGCGCCGATGGCGGCGCAGGCGGGTCGCAGCATTACGGGTCCCGCTTCTCGATCGTGTTCTTGACGCCCGAATACGCGCCGATCGCCGACAGCCCCATCACGAGGCCCGCCAGCGCCGCTTGCTTCGGATCGTGCGGCGCAACGTAGACGAAACCGCCGATCAGACCGAGCGCCAGCGCGACGGCCGGCTGATACCGCGGTCCGACGCCCAGCTTCGTCGCCACCCCGACGAGCGCGACGATCAACGGAATCAAAGCAATGTCATAGGCTTGGAACTCCATGACTCGCTTCACCTCCCCTTCCGTACAACCTATGCGGGAAGAGGACCATCGGCGT
This sequence comes from Paenibacillus sp., assembly GCF_035645195.1. Taxonomy (NCBI): domain Bacteria; kingdom Bacillati; phylum Bacillota; class Bacilli; order Caryophanales; family Paenibacillaceae; genus Paenibacillus; species Paenibacillus sp. Next base: position 107,590 of record NZ_DASQNA010000007.1, read on the forward strand.
GGGCCAAAGGTGCGGCGGGTTACTTCGAAGAGCGCCGTCTGGCGTAAGCCCGGACGCTGTTGAACAAATACGACGACGACGTGACGATCATTAAGATGCCGACGAAGAAAGGCCAACCGGTGCTCGTAAACAAATGATACAAGCCCTGCGGCCATAACACGAGCGCGATCACGATGGACATCACCAAATCCCGCATGAATCGCATCCCCCTTATACGAACTTCGCAATAGGCCGGAAGACGAAATGCCGCGACTGGGAACTTTTACTCTTTCTTCCATCTTAGAACAGAAAGACGCCCGAAGCAATGCCCGTGTTACCCGGTCACCCTCGCGACGCCTAAGGCGAAATGATGCCATAAAATATGTTCCACTTGATCGCCCATCGACTCTTCGCACTCCACGATCAAAATGACCTCGGAGTTTTTCCCGCGCAGCAGACGCGCTTTCTGCTTGATGACCTTATAATAAAACAGGTCGATCAAGACGCCCAGCGCGAAGCCGCCCCCGGCGCCGATCAATCCGCAGTAGATCGGTCCCAATGGCAGCTTGAACCCGACGCTGGCTCCGATGACGGCGAACGCCGTTCCGAGCGCCGAGCCCGTACCGATTAAGGAAACGCCGTCTTCATTGTGGATGCTGTCGAACAGCCGGGGTTCCACCTTCCGATTCGTCAGCGGTACTGCGAAGATCTTCTCTCTCCGAATACCGCTCTTCTCCAAGAAACTGATCGCGAGCTCGAGGTTCGTGGTATGCTCGAAGGTCGAAAAAATTTGAATCATGATGTACCCCACTCTTCCTTTCATGACTCGGAACGTGCGATGTTGAAAGTTGCGGATTAGATACTTTTTCTGCTCCTCGTCAAACAGCTTGTTGTTTTCCACCGTGTTCATGTATGAATCGTACGCCGCAAATCCCCACATAGAAGGCATATACATAAGCCATTGTTTATCGAGCACGGCCGTAGCCCCCGGAATGTTCCCATCAAACAGGAAGTGAACGGCGACCAGCGTCTTCGAGTAATAAAGAAATACGATCGTCCAAACTAACGAAAAACTCGCCATGACGATGCGATGAATATGCAGCTGCCCTAGGCCCGGCATAAAGAGAGACCATAAGACGCTTAAACCGGGCTTTCGTTTATCTAAGTAATTGATTTCCAGCGCGCCAAGGACGAAGCTATTGAAAGGGGCATCCTCCCGGATCGCCAATAAGGCCACTTTGTTCATATCGACGCATGTTCGGTAGCTGTCCCATATTCCGAAGATGAACACCGGAATGTACATCAGCATCCACCTTGTATCCAGCACCGACTTCGCCATTTCAATTTCCCCGCAAAAGGTATACACCATGGCAAGATTGATTTTCGCCTGATAGTTGACGAACACTTCCCAGATGAACAAAACCAAGCCGCGCAAATACTTGCTTAACAGCAGATGGCCGAACCCGGGAAAAGCCGCAGACCACCAAGCGATTAAATATGGATTCCGCAGGTGAAATTGGGTCGTTCCCGCGATACTCACATGAGCTTTGTATCGACGATATTCGTTTCCAAGGTTCCTGAAGTTATCCATATCGCACATTCCTCGCAGCAGTTAGCTTGGTGTTATATGTTTTCCAACATGTGGAGATTCATTCAAAAAGTTCGCAGTTTTCGGATGATCGCGCGGACAATAAATAAATTGACGATCAACACCAAGAAAATCAGCGGATACGACAGGGCGGAGTACCAAAGCTGCCAACCGTTGTAGTAGAAAAAGTCGGTCTTCACTGTGAACCATTCGAAGGTCAAGGAGAAAGCAACCCATCCCGCCATATAAACGATTTTTCGTCCAACGGTAGACGGGAGGAAGTTTAAGAAGAGGAAGCTGACGACCGGAAAATACAGCGCGATCGCCAGCAAGCCGAGCCATTGAAACCCTGGAGCGATGTAGCCGTACATGTCGTAATGTAAATCGAATACAACGTCCGTCGTGATGCCGTACGCATATGCGAACATAGAAGTGGCGTAAATTTCGATACCGGTCAATCGTTTCGGGGCGAGCCAGGCGATGAAATAAAACAAGATAAATGCGGCGAACACATACACCATTCGGTAGACACCCTCCGGCAGCAATATCCAACCATTTCGCCGTTAGCATGCTCACGAACGAGCCGGACCATACTCGCCGCCGCCGATAAGAAAAAACGCGCCCGAACGGATTCGTCGTAACGAACCCGCCCGGACGCGCCAGGACGGCCTATGTCGTATGATTAACCGATGCTGCCTTCCATCTCGAACTTGATGAGACGGTTCATTTCGACCGCGTATTCCATCGGCAGTTCCTTCGTGAACGGCTCGATGAAGCCCATGACGATCATCTGCGTCGCTTCGGCTTCGGACAATCCGCGGCTCATCAAGTAGAACAGTTGATCCTCGGATACTTTGGATACCGTAGCTTCGTGCTCCAGCGTGATGTTGTCGTTCATGATCTCGTTGTACGGGATCGTGTCGGACGTCGACTCGTTATCCATGATCAGCGTATCGCATTTGATGTTCGCTTTGGAGCCTTCGGAGTTACGGCCGAAGGAAGCGAGACCGCGGTACGTCACCTTGCCGCCGTGCTTCGAGATCGACTTCGAGACGATCGTCGACGTCGTGTCCGGGGCGAGGTGAAGCATCTTCGCGCCTGCGTCTTGGTGCTGGCCTTTGCCCGCGACCGCGATGGAGAGCACGCTGCCCTTCGCGCCGCGGCCTTTCAGCACGACCGCCGGGTATTTCATCGTCAGCTTGGAGCCGATGTTGCCGTCGACCCATTCCATCGTCGCGTTCTCTTCCGCGACGGCGCGCTTCGTGACGAGGTTGTAAATGTTCGGCGCCCAGTTTTGAATCGTCGTGTAGCGGGCGCGGGAATTTTTGAGGCACAAAATTTCGACGACCGCGCTGTGCAGCGAGTTCGTGCTGTAAATCGGCGCCGTGCAGCCTTCGACGTAATGAACGAATGCGTCTTCGTCGACGACGATGAGCGTACGCTCGAATTGACCCATGTTCTCGGAGTTGATCCGGAAATACGCCTGGAGCGGAATTTCCACTTTGACGCCCTTCGGCACGTAGATGAAGCTGCCGCCGGACCATACCGCGCTGTTCAGCGCCGCGAACTTGTTGTCGGACGGCGGAACGACGGTGCCGAAATATTTCTTAAACAGCTCCGGATGCTCGCGAAGCGCCGTGTCGGTGTCCATGAAGATGACGCCTTGGTCTTCGAGATCCTTCTGCATGCTGTGGTAGACGACCTCGGATTCGTACTGAGCCGATACGCCGGCGAGGAACTTCTGCTCCGCCTCCGGAATGCCGAGCTTATCGAACGTTTCCTTGATTTCCGAAGGAACCTCTTCCCACGTCTTGCCCTGCTTTTCGGACGGCTTGACGTAGTACTGGATGTCGTTAAAGTCGAGATCGTCCAGGTTGCCGCCCCATTTCGGCATCGGCATTTTGTGGAACTGCTCCAGCGACTTCAGTCGGAACTCGAGCATCCAATCCGGCTCGCCTTTCATTTCCGAGATTGCGCGGACGATGTCGGCGTTCAGGCCTTTGCCGGTTTGGAAGACGGCTTTGTGCTCGTCGCGGAAGCCGTATTTGTAATCGCCGATTTCGGGCATTTGCTTCGCCATCGATAAACCCTCCCCTTAGTTTCGTAATTGATCGTATATCTTAACGGTTTTGTTCCGATTCTACGCCTTTGCGGAGCGCGTTCCATGCAAGTGTAGCACACTTGATGCGCGCGGGGAACTTATTTACGCCGCCGAGCGCTTCCAGGTCCTCGTACTCGTCGAATTCGACAGGTTCGCCCTTCATGAGCGCGGAGAACTTCTCCGCCAGCGCCAGCGCTTCCTCCAGCGACTTGCCCTTGACCGCTTCGGTCATCATCGAGGCGGACGCCATCGAAATCGAGCAGCCTTCGCCTTTGAACTTCGCGTCTTGGACGACGCCGTCCTCGATGCGCAGCTTAAGCGAGATGCGGTCGCCGCACGTCGGATTGTTCAGCTCGATCGTCATCGCGCCATCCGCGAGCTCGCCTTGGTTGCGCGGGCTTTTATAATGATCCATGATGACGCGGCGGTACAGATCATCCAATTGCATGGCCGAAGTACTCCTTTGCTCGTAGTAACGAGTCTGCCAGGCGGTCGATATCCGATTCGTCGTTGTACAGATAGAAGCTCGCCCGCGCCGTCGCGCTCGCCTTGAGCCAGCGCATGAGCGGCTGGCAGCAGTGGTGGCCCGCGCGGACGGCGACGCCGTCCGCGTCCAGCACGGTCGCGACGTCGTGCGGGTGCACGTCGTCGAGGTTGAACGTGACGAGCGAGGTGCGGCCTTGCGACGGACCGTACACCGTCACGCCGTCCATCGAGGACAGCTTCTCGTACGCGTACGCCGCCAGCCGGCGGTCATGCGCTTCGATGTTGTCCATGCCGATCTCGGTAAGGAAATCGATCGCCGCGCCGAGGCCGACCGCCCCGGCGATGATCGGCGTGCCCGCCTCGAACCGCCAAGGAATTTCTTTCCACGTCGCGTCGAACAGATCGACGTGATCGATCATTTCGCCGCCGAATTCGATCGGCTCCATCGCCTCGAGCAGCTCGCGTTTGCCATAGAGTGCCCCGATGCCTGTCGGGCCACACATCTTGTGGCCGGAGAAGGCGAAGAAGTCGCAATCGAGCTTCTGGACGTCGACCTTGAGATGCGGCGCGCTCTGCGCCCCGTCGATGAGCACCTTCGCGCCGTGCTTGCGCGCGAGCGCGATGAGCTCTTCGGCCGGATTGACGACGCCGAGAACGTTGGACAGATGCGTGAACGCGACGATTTTCGTGTTCGGCGTAATCGTGCGCGCCGCGCCTTCGAGATCGAACGAACCGTCGTCGTTCACCGGCAGATGCTTCAGCGTCGCTCCGGTCGCTTTCGCCGCCTGCTGCCACGGAATGAGATTCGCGTGATGCTCGATCGGCGTTATGACGATTTCGTCGCCCGGTTTGCATACCGCACGCGCATAGCTCATTGCCACCAGATTGATCGCCGTCGTTGCGCCGCGAGTGAATATGATTTCCGACGCCGAACGAGCGTTCAGGAAGCGCGCCACCTTCTCGCGCGCGCCTTCGTACGCGTCGGTCGCGCGCGTGCCGAGCGTGTGGACGCCCCGATGCACGTTCGCGTTGTCATGCTCGTAATACCGCTTGACCGCTTCGATGACTTGGCGCGGCTTCTGCGACGTCGCCGCGCTGTCGAGGTACACGAGCGGATGCCCGTTCACCTCTTGGTCTAGGATCGGAAACAACGACTTCAGATCCGCGGCCGAGAAGCTCATCGTCCGAGCTTCCTTTCGACCAAGGCGCTAAGCTGCTCGCGCAGCGATTCGAGCGGAATTTCTTCGATGACCGGGTAGAGGAAGCCGTAAATAATCAGGCGCTCCGCCTCGGTCTTCGAGATGCCGCGAGACATTAAGTAGTACACTTGCTCCGGGTTGACTTGGCCGACGCTCGCGGCGTGGCCCGCCGTCACGTCGTCCTCGTCGATGAGCAGGATCGGGTTCGCGTCGCCGCGCGCCTTCGGGCTCAGCATCAGAACGCGTTCCGTCTGCTGACCGTCGGCCTTCGTCGCGCCGTGCTCGATCTTCGTAATGCCGTTGATGATCGCCGTCGCTTCGTCGCGCATGACGGCGCGCGTGATCATGTCGCTCGCCGACGATTTGCCGAAGTGAACGGCGCGGGTCGTATAGTTCAGCTTTTGCTGGTTGATGCCGACCGAGATGACCTTCATGTCGGACGTCGAACCGTTGCCTTTGAGAATCGAATACGTTTCAGCGGCGCCGTTGCCGTGGCTCAGCTCGCCTACGATCCACTCGACGCGGGCGTCGTTGTCGATGATCGCGCGGCGGTAGTTGAGGTCGGTCACGTGCTCGCCGAGGTCGTGCACCGTCGCAACGCGGACGCGGGAGCCCGGCTTCGCGAACACCTCGAGGACGCCGTTATGCATGAGCGGCGTGCCGGAGGCGGCCGACAAGTAGTTGTCGACGTAGGTGACGGAGCTGTGCGTGTCGGCGACGATCAAGACGTGCGGCGCGAACGTCGCTTCCGGCGATTCGGAGTAGAAGATCGCTTGGATCGGGTCTTTCACTTCGACGTTCTTCGGCACGTACAGGAACAATCCGCCGTTCCACAGCGCTGCGTGCAGCGCGGTCAGACGGTTTTCGTCTTTCTTGACCGCCTGCATGAAATATTGCTGCACGAGCTCCGGATGGTCCGCAGCCGCTTGCTCGAGGCTCTTCAAGATGACGCCTTGGCTTTCGAGCTCTGGAGAGATGCGGACGTACACGACGCTGGAGTCGTGCTGCACGAGCAGATTCGGGCTCGGGTTCTCCCCGATGAGCGTCGCGAGATCCCCCGGCAGCTCGGCCGCGTTCTCGACCGTCTTCGCGGCGCGGTATGCGCCGAAGCCGCCCAGCTCCCAGCGGTCGATGCGCGTCTTCTCGAGCTTCGGCAGCTCAAGCGTCGACGCAAGCGCCAGCGCCTCCGCGCGAAGCTGGGACAGCCATGCCGGCTCCTGCTTCGACGAGGCGATGGAGGAGAAAGTGTTGTTATCGATGGTTAACGTTTCGGTCGTCAATGGGTCCGCCTCCTTACGAGAATTTCGGAGCGGTGGTGTTCTTCGGCACGACGAATTCTTCCTTGTCATTGCCTACCGTCTCGTCTTCGATGCCAAGCTCTTCCTTGACCCAATCGTAGCCTTCCGCCTCGAGGCGCTCCGCGAGCTCCGGACCGCCGGATTTCACGATTCGTCCTTGCATCATGACATGAACGAAGTCTGGCTTAATATAATTTAACAACCGCTGATAGTGCGTGATGATGAGGAACGAACGCTCCGGAGAACGCATCGCGTTGACGCCTGCGGCGACAATCTTCAAGGCGTCGATGTCGAGGCCCGAATCGATCTCGTCGAGAATGATGACGCGCGGCTCGAGCACCATCATTTGCAAAATTTCGTTCCGCTTTTTCTCGCCGCCGGAGAACCCTTCGTTCAAGTAGCGGTGCATGAACTGCGGATCCATCTCCAGCTCTTTCATTTTCGCTTCCATCTGGCGAATGAATTTGATCAGCGAAATTTCGTTGCCTTCGCCGCGGCGCGCGTTGATCGCGCTGCGCAGGAAGTCGGCGTTCGTCACGCCTGTGATTTCGCTCGGGTACTGCATGGCGAGGAACAAGCCCGCCAAGGCGCGCTCGTCGACGCCCATCTCCAGCACGTCTTCGCCGTCGAGCGTCACGCTGCCGCCTTCGACTTCATATTTCGGGTGACCCATGAGGGTGGAGGCGAGGGTCGATTTGCCCGTGCCGTTCGGACCCATGATCGCGTGCACTTCGCCGCCTTTGATCTCGAGGTTGAATCCCTTGAGGATCTCCTTGCCTTCGATCGAAGAGCGAAGATCTTCTATTTTTAATACCGGTGCTTGTGCCATAACGTTGCGTTCCCTCCATATTTGGATTTCATCTATTTAGAATTATTCTAAATTGATTCTCAGTGATTCTCAACTGTTAATTTTAATATAGAATAATTCCAATTCGCAAGGGGCGTTTCTTGCAGACCTCGTCCGACCGCTAATCGCTACCGCAAAGCCGCCCGAATTTGCTCGGCTTTCGCGGCGAACACCTCGTCCGACAACACCGGACGCTTCGCCAGATCGGCGGGCAGGGGGAGGCGGAGCCACGATTTGCAGCCCGCGAAAGCCGGATCGTTCGAGACGATCAAAGGCTCCTCCAGCCGATGCACGCGGAGCAGCAAACAATGCAGCGGCTTCGTTCGCTTCCAGTGCAGCCGCTCCGACGCGTAATCGTCGGTCCATATATGATATGGAGACAACGCTCGAAGCTGTTCCTCGTCATGGATCAGGATGTCCTCCGCCGCCTCGGCCCATGCCCGAATCGTCACGTTCGGCAGGTCCGGGCTCCACGACGCCCGCGTTTCCGACGCATATCGCCGGAACGGTTCCTTCAGCAGATGCTCCTTTTGGTGCTCGTACGTAGGAAAAAAGTAAAACGATTCGCTCGTCAGCTCGAAATCCCGGTTTTCTTCCCGGATGCCGCCTTTGCGCAGGGCAAGGATCGTGTCCCCCGCCAAAAACGCTTCGACCGCCGACGCCCATTCTTTCAGCAACGCCGTTTCTATACTCATTGTTCCACCTCTCCCCCTCCGGTAAAACCATGCAGCGCGTCGGCCGCATCAAAAACGCCCGTCCGCTCCATCCTAATATCGCAGTCATCATTCTCGCCAAAGGAGTGACGTTCTCATGCGCGAAAATCTCATGCGCGAAGGAATGATTCCGGCCATTCTCGGCACTGCGGTGGCCGCGACGGGAGCTACGCTGTTGAAGCGCAATCCGGCCGCAGGCTACGGCATCCTTGGCTTCGGTCTCGCCCACATCGTGCTCGGCGCCATCGACCTGTTCGAACACCGCTAAGGAAAAAAATGAAGAACACCTGCTCCCTCACGGGCTGCAGGTGTTTCCATTATACATAAAAATCGCTATTCGTTAAACGAAGCCAGCATCCAGACGTGCTTCTCGAGGGAGGAGTGGATCGCGAGCAGCATGTCCGACGTCGTTTCGTCGCCGGAGCGCTGCGCCAGCTCCATCCCCTCGACGAGCTCGGCGATGACGGTACGGAAGTCGGTTTCGATCGAACGGACCATTTCCGAAGCGTTCTCGTTGCCTTCGGCTTCCCGGATGGAGGAAGCGGCCAAATACTCCCTCATCGTCGCGAGCGGCCTGCCCCCGATCGCGAGCACGCGCTCGGCGATGTTGTCGATATGCAAAGCGGCCTCGGTGTACAGCTCCTCGAACTTCAGGTGCAGCGTGAAGAAGACGGGGCCTTTGACGAACCAGTGATAATTGTGCAGCTTGACGAACAGGACGCTCCAGTTGGCGAGCTGCTTGTTCAACACGGCTACCACGTCTTGATTGCCGGCATGCGGGGATCCCGATGGTGCGGTCATGGAGATGCTCCTTCCTTTGTGCAAGGATTTCGTTAACGAATTATATTTTCTTCCTAGCCCTGCTTGTCTTATACTATTACGTAATGCTTTTTTGAATTGAAAGGACGGGGTCCCCATGAACGCATATCATCCGCTGACCGAAGCCGAAGCGATCGAACGCGCGCGCGCGGTGCCGGGCTTCTTCGCTCCCGGCGCCGAGCTGACCAGCCGCGAAATCGGCGACGGCAATCTGAACCTGGTGTTTCATATTCAGGAGCCTGCGACAGGCAAAGGAATCATACTTAAGCAAGCGCTGCCGTACGCGAAGGTCGTCGGCGAATCGTGGCCGCTGACGCTCGACCGCGCCCGCATCGAAAGCGAAGCGCTGATCATCCAAGGCCGCCTCGCGCCGGGACTCGCCCCCAAAGTGTACGATTATGTGCCGGAGCTCGCCCTCACCGTCATGGAGGACCTCAGCGACCACGTCATCATGCGCCGCGGGCTCATCGAAGGCAACATGTATCCGCTGTTCGCGCAGCATATCGGCGAATTTCTCGCCCGCACGCTGTTCTTCACGTCCGATTTCGGCATGAACCAGCAGGAGAAAAAGCTGCAGACGGGACGCTTCATCAACCCGGAGCTGTGCAAAATTACGGAGGATCTCATCTTCGACGATCCGTACACCGTATCGCCGAATAACAATTACGATCCCGCCATCGAAGCGGAAGCCGCGGCGCTGCGCGAAGACCGCGAGCTGCACGCCGAAGTGGCGCGGCTCCGCTACGGCTTCCTGACGAAGGGACAAGCGCTGCTGCACGGCGACCTGCATACGGGATCGATCTTCGTCACGCCCGAATCGACGAAGGTGATCGACCCCGAGTTCGCGTATTACGGTCCGATGGGCTTCGATATCGGCGCCGTGCTCGCGAACCTGCTGCTGAACGCCGCGGCGCAGGGCGGGCGCATCGAAGACGCTGCGAAGCTTAACGACTTCCGCGCCTACCTGCTCGATACCGTCGTTGGGGTATGGAACGAATTCGAAACCCGCTTCCGGGCGCTGTGGGCGGAGCACGCCGTCGACCGGATGCTGCGCGAGTCGGGCTACCTCGACATTTTCCTGCGAGAGCTGCTGCAGGACACGTTCGGCTACGCAGGCTGCAAAATGGTACGCCGCATCGTCGGGCTCGCCCACGTCGCCGACATCGACGGCATTCCGGACGCCGATCTGCGCAACCGCGCCCGCCGCGTCTCGCTCGCCGTCGGCACCGCGCTTATTAAACATCATCGCTCCGCGGCTTCGATCGAAGACATGCGCACGATCGCCCGCCGCGAAATCGCCCGGAAGGAAGGTTAACCGACATGAACGAAGGCTGGCTTCAATCCGTTCGCTGGAACGCGGACCATCTCGAACTGCTCGACCAACGGCTGCTCCCGGAGGAGGTTGTTTACCTTGACCTGACGACCTCCAAGGACGTATGGGACGCGATCAAAGAATTGAAAGTGCGCGGCGCGCCGGCCATCGGCATCGCGGCCGCGTACGGGCTGTACCTCGGCGTCCGCGGCGTTGAAGGCGGCGTCCCGGAGCTGCTCGCCGCGGTGAAGCGCGAGCGCGATTATCTCGCGACGAGCCGCCCGACGGCCGTCAATTTGTTCTGGGCGCTCGACCGGCTCGTTCGCAAAGCTTCGGAGCTCTCGGAAGCCGGCGCGGACGCCGCGGCGATCAAGGAAGGGCTCCTGCGCGAAGCGGTCGTCATCCAGTCGGAGGACGAGGAGACGAACCGCCGGATCGGGGAGCACGCGCTCTCGCTGCTGCAGGACGGCTTCGGCGTCCTGACGCACTGCAACGCCGGCGGTCTCGCCACGGCCCGCTACGGCACCGCGACGGCGCCGATGTACCTCGCGAAAGAGAAGGGCTGGAACCTGAAGGTGTTCGCGGACGAGACGCGTCCGGTGCTGCAGGGCGCGCGCCTGACCGCGTTCGAGCTGATGCGCGCCGGCGTCGACGTGACGCTCATCACCGACAACATGGCCGCCATGGTCATGTCCAAGGGCTGGATCCAAGCCGTCATCGTCGGCACCGACCGCGTCGCCGCCAACGGCGACGTCGCCAACAAGATCGGCACGTACGGGGTGGCGGTGCTCGCCAAAGCGCATAACATCCCGTTCTACGTCGCTTGTCCGATGTCGACGATCGATCTCGACACGCCGACGGGCGCCGACATTCCGATCGAGGAGCGGCACGAGGACGAAGTGACGATCGGCTTCGGCAAGCGGACCGCGCCGGTCGGCGTGAAAGTGTACAACCCGGCGTTCGACGTGACGCCGGCGGAATACGTGACGGCGATCATTACGGAGAAGGGCATTGTCCAAGCGCCGTATGAAGAAAACCTCCGCAAATTGTTCGAGCAGTAAGCTCATAGCACGCAAAGGCGACCCGCCGTCGATTCGACGCGGGTCGCCTTTTTGGTTCGCTCGTATGTTTACCGTCCTCTGCGGCGCTCCGCGATCAACAGCGGCACCCGGAACAGCAGGTTGATGAGCAGCACGACGAACACGAGCACGGCCGCCGACTTCTCCGCGATTTGCTTCGCGTCCTCGACGATCGCCTCCGATTGGATGTACCACAAGTGGACGGAGAGCGTCGCGCCCGGCGAAAACAAATTGAAGTCCCACATGGCGCCCGACGTGCTGACGCCCGCCGTCAGGATGATGACCGCCGACTCTCCGTAAGCCCGTCCGGCCGTCAGACACATGCCCGTGACGATGCCGTTCATGGCGACGGGAATGACCGCGCCCAGAATCGTCTGAAACTTGTTCGCGCCGAGCGCGTACGAAGCCATACGTATCTCGGCCGGGACGCTGCGGATCGCCTCCTCCGTCGTCCGCACGAGCACGGGCAGGTTCAGGAAGGCGAGAGACACCGCGCCGCCCAAAATCGTCAGCCCGATGCCGAAATACTCGACGAACAAGGCGAGACCGACGAGGCCGAAGACGATCGACGGAACGGACGCGAGACCTTCCACGCACGTGCGCACCATCGACGTGAAGCGGTTGTCCGGCGCGAACTCCGCCAAATAAATGCCGGCGCCGAGGCCGATCGGAATCGAAAAGACGAGCGACAGGATGAGCACGTAGAACGAGTTGAACAGCACCGGTCCGATGCCGCCGCCCGCCATGATTTCGTCCGGGATCGTCACAAGGAACTCCCAAGTGACGGCCGGCAGCCCCTTGCGCAAAATCGTGAACAGCAGCCAGAAGATGAGCAGCACCGTCAGCAGGCCGACCGTCCACAGGACGGCCGTCGAACATTTGTCTACGAGCCGCGATACGCGGTTCGCGCGGAGCGCTACGGATTTACTCATGCGCCATGTCTCCTTTCCGCTGCAGCAAACGGATGATCAAGATGAGCAGCAGGGAGATGGCGAGCAGGAGGAACGCCATCAGGTACAGGGAGTAGCTCCACGTCGAATCGAACGGCACGTTGAGCACTTGGCCGACGATCGTCGTCGTCAGCACCGACGTCGGATACAAGAGACCCTCCGGCAGCTGCGCGGCGTTGCCGATGACCATGACGACCGCCATCGTCTCGCCGATCGCGCGCGCCATGCCGAGGATCACGGCGGCGATAATGCCCCGCTTCGCCGCGGGAAGGACGACGCGGGCGATGACCTGGAACCGCGTCGAGCCGAGCGCGTACGCGGCGTCGCGGTATTTCCGCGGCACGGAGCTGATCGCGTCGTCGCTGATGCGGCTGATCGTCGGAAGAATCATGAACGTCAGGACGATGGCCGCCGCGAGCAAGCCGTCGCCGAGCCCCGACCCCGACCATTCCCGCAGCAGCGGGATAAGCACCGTCAAGCCGATGTACCCGTACACGACGGAGGGGATGCCGACGAGCAAATCCATCACGGGGCGCAGGAAGCCGCGCAGCCAGTTCGGCGCGATTTCCGCGAGAAACACCGCGATGCAAATCGACAGCGGCGTCGCCATAAGCAGCGTCAGCGCCGTCAGCGCGAACGTGCCGATGATGAATACGGCGGCGCCGTATTGGCCGTTCTCGGGCGCCCAATCGAGCGAGAAGAAAAATTCCGCGACTCCCGCCTCTTGGAACGTCAGCAGGCCGGTCCGCCCGACGAAGACGATGACGCCGAACAGCACGAGGCAGACGAACGCCGCGCTCGCGAGACAAAACCACCGGAACATCCGGTTCGCAAGGCGCATGCGAACCCAGCGGTCGAACCGCCACGGGCCGCCGTTCGTCGCGACGAGGCCCCGGGGAGCGGAGGGAGCCGCCAATTCTGTGCGATGATCCATACTTTCATCCTCCACAAGGATCGATAAGAAAACGGTAAAAACCCAACCCGCTACGTCCATCTGCTGACCGACGTAACGGGCTGGGCCGGGGATTCGTATCCGTCGCGACCGCTTATTTCATTGCGGAGATCGGGATAAACTTCAGCTTTTTCAGCGAGCCGTTCTGGAACTTCGCGCTCTGAACGTACTTGATGAATTCCTTCGTCGCGCCCGTCGGCTGGCCGTCCGTCATGTAATAGCCGTAGCCCCAAACTTTGTATTTGCCGTTGATGACGTTGTCTACCGTCGCTTCGACGCCGTCGATGCTGACCGCTTTAATGTCGCCTTTCACGTACACGAGGTCGACGTAGCCGATCGCGTTTTTGTTCGAGCCGACGCTCGTCGTCATTTCGCCGCTCGAGCCCGTTTCTTTGTAGTTGCTGCCCTTCGACATGAATTCCACGCCTTGCAGCGCCTTGTCTTGGAAGTTGACGCGCGTGCCGGAACCGAACTTCCGGTTGACGACGACGATCTCCGCATTGCTGCCGCCGACGTCTTTCCAGTTCGTGATTTTGCCGGAGAAGATGTCCTGCAGCTGCTTCGTCGTCAAGTCTTTCACCGGATTGTCCTTGTGCACGATCGCGGCGAACGGAATGACGGCGACTTTGTGCGCGACTTGACCTTCGAACTTCTTAAAGCCCGGGACGTCGACCGACGCGTCCCAGTCGCAAGCGCCGATGTCGGCGATGCCTTTGCGCACGCCTTGCGGGCCCGTGATCGAGCCTGCGCCGGACGCCGAAATTTTCACCTTCGGGTGCAGCGCTTTGAATTCCTTCGCGGCTTGCAGCGTCAGCGGCAGCAGCGCCGTCGAGCCGTTGATGACGATACTTCCGGACAGCTTGCTTTGCGCGGCCGAAGCGAGCGATACGTTGACCAGCAGCGCGATCGCGGCCAGCATCAAAAATGCGATGCGAAATTTCTTCATGGTTCCGACTTCTCCTTTATCTTACGATTGGTGGAATCTCTTAAAATACCGGGACGAGCGCGCCGTCGCGCACGAACTGGAGCGTTTCCTGCTCGCCGTCCAGCGTCGTCGCGATGACGCTGCCGTTCGGCGAAACGACGATGTCGAGCACGACCGCGTCGGTGGACAGCAGGACGTTCTTCTTGTTCGAAGCGATCTCCACTTGGTACAGCACCGTTTTGCCGCTTTGCGTCGTGCCGAGCACGTAAGCGAAGCCGCCGGCGGTTTCGACCTGCTGCACGTCGAGGAACGAAAGCATCGTTTTCGCGCTGTTGTTGAACAAGTTTACCTTCTTCAACCGGGAAGACGAGGCTTCGCTCTGCGTGTCGCTGCTGACGAATACAGCGTAGTCCGTGCCGAAGAAGTTCAACGACGTTTTGTTCGCTTCGTCTTGGACCGCGACGTACGGACCCGGTTTCGCCATGCCTTTGTTAAAGAAATGAATCTGCGTGTCCGCGGCGGAGACGTCGATTTCGAGCGCATCGGCTTCGACCGGCTTGCTGCTGTCGACCGTCGTTTTGCCGACTTTCTCGACCGCGTAGACGAAGCGCTTGCCGTCTTCGCTCACGCGAAGGTCCATCTTGTTTTCCACTTTGTCGTCGATGATTTTGGCGATCTTCTTCGTTTCGAGATCCAGCTCGGAGACGATCGCCGCCTTGCTGCCCTCGATGTAATACAGCTTTTTGCCGTCGCTCGAAAATTGGAGCTCGAACTTCTCGGCTTCGTTCGTGCTGATCGCCTCTTGCGTCTTCTCGGCAAGATTGACGAGGTACACATGGCCGACGTCCGACGCGTAAGCGCCCCATTTGCCGTCCGGCGATACCGCGAGACCGGAGACGCCCTCGATGATCGGTTCCGCCTTGCTCGTAGCGGCGTTCACCAGGTAGTCCGTCGCCTCGGTTTCCCCGAAGACGGTCACGAGGAAGCTGGAGTCCGAAATCCAGCGCGGGCTCGTGGCGCCTGCCAGCTCCGAAGCGGATACGGCCGCGATCTTTACGCTGCCGGCGGCCGATACAACCGGGGAAGCAGGAGCGGCTGCCGCCATCGAGCCTGCGGCTAATGCGGAAATCAGTAGTGCGGAGGTTGAAACTTGGAGGATGCGTTTCATGCACCGTTCACCTTTCCCTTTGGGATATGGATTGTTCCTATCTAAAGAGAAAGTATAGGGCGGATGTGTTATACGAAGATTAAGCGGCGAGCGGAGAAGAGGGGGTTTGATGTAAATATTATGTAAATGCTTTATGCATTCGAATTCGGGAGGCTTGTCCAAAACCGCAGCATATGATGGAGCGAGTTCGCCGCATCGATGCAGGAATATGCATGTTTATTCGGAAAATTTGAATATCATTGTTATCGGATTGTAAAATTTAACTAATTAATTTACAAATAATACATATTTTCTTCGCGGAAAAGGTGCGCCGACGCAGCATTTCTCCCGCCGGCGCCGCTCGTTCACATCATTTTCAGCAGCGCGTCCGACCCTTTCATTCCGACCGTCACGCCGAGCCGCTCCGCTTCGATCGTCACCGATTCGAGCGGCGCCGCCAGCAGCTCCTCGAGCGTTTTGACGCCGACCGCCCGTCCCGCGACGATGCCTCGGTCCTTCAGCTTCTCGTTCAGCAGCGCGACATCCAGCGCGCCGCACATGATATATCCTTTCTCCGTCGAGACGACGACGAGCGTCGTTTTCGGCAGTTTCACCTCGATTCCGATCAACGTATGTTCACCGACGTGCAAGGGCGTCATTCGCATCATCGCCATCGCCTCCCATAAATCGACTTTGCTTTATCCTATGGCGCGATTCGATTTCGGGTGACGCTCGGGCGCGAATCGGGCGCCGGCGCGCGAACGCAAAACAACCGACGGACATCTCCGTCGGTTGTGGGATCCCGGCGCTTCAGGCCGGCTTTCCGTCTCTCGTTTCCTCCTCCGCTCGGCGCGCCGCCCAGCTGCGGAGCCGTTCCCGCATTTGATCGGGGGAGAGGGGCGGGCTGTACAAATAGCCCTGCATTTCGTCGCAGCCGTATGTACGCAAGTAAGCGAGCTGCTCCTCGGTTTCGACGCCTTCCGCGATGACGGTTTGATTCAAGTGATGCGCCATCGTGATGATCGTCCGCACGATCGCCGCGTCGTTCGGATCGTCCATAATGTCGCGGACGAACGACCGGTCGATCTTCAGCTTGTCCACGGGGAAGTTTTTCAAATAATTCAGCGAGCTGTAACCCGTGCCGAAATCGTCGATCGACACGCGCAGGCCGAGCTCCTTCAGCCGCATCAGCGCGGCCGTCGCGAATTCGACGTCCATCGTCATGCTCTCGGTGATTTCCAGATCGAGGTACGACGGATCCAAATCGGTTTCGGTCAGAATGGAGGAGACGCGCTCGATCAAATTCGGCTGAAGGAATTGCCGCACGGACAAGTTGACGGAGACCGGAATCGCCGGAAGCCCTTCCCGCTGCCACGCGCGGTTTTGCCGGCACGCCTCGCGGATGACCCACTCGCTCATCGGCACGATCAGGCCGGTCTCCTCCGCGATCGGAATGAAATCCCCGGGGGAGACGAGACCGCGCTCCGGATGGAGCCAGCGGATCAGCGCTTCCGTGCCGACGATTTCGCCTGTGTAAATGTTATATTGCGGCTGGTACACGAGCCGGAATTCGCCCTCTTGAATCGCTTTGCGAAGATCGTTCTCGAGGGTGAATTTCAGCAAATACAGCTCGTCCATTTCCGGCGTGAACACCTCGAAGCTGCTTTTCCCTTTTTCCTTCGCTTTGGAGAGCGCCACGCCCGCATTTTTGAGCAGCGCCGTCTCTTCCGTACCCGTGCTTCCCGCCGCGATGCCCATGCTCGTCGTAATATGCAAGGTATACTCCTGAATGGAGAACGGCTCTTCCAGCTCCTGATTGATGCGGCTCGCCAGCTCGGTCGGCGGGATCGAGCCTTCGACGTCCCGGAACAGAATGCCGAATTCGTCCCCTTCCATGCGGGCGGCGATCCCGAAGTCGGATACGCTCCGGTGAAGCCGATCCGCCAACTGCAGCAGTAGCATGTCCCCGATGTCTTGACCGAGCGAGCCGTTGACCACCTTAAAGCGATCCACGTTCAGCAGCGCGACGTAAATCCGCGTCCGCTCTCCGGCCGACAGCAAATATTCCGCCACCAAATCGCGGAACAGCCGCCGGTTCGGCAGGCCGGTCAAGTCGTCGTAATACGCCATGTGCTTGATCCGCTCTTCGGTTTGCCGTTTCTTCGTAATATCCTCGTAGATCGCGATAATGCCCGTAACGTGCTCCTGCTCGTCCTTCACCGGCAGCGTCGTCACCTGAATGTCGGCGGGGTACCCGCTCTGCAGCAAGATGACCGAGTGGAACGTCTGCACCCGACCCTCCAGCGTTTGGCGGAACCGATCCATCGTCTCGTTCAGATGATTGACGTGGATGAACTCGGTGAACGATTTGCCCAAGATATCCTCGGACCGGTACCCGGTTATGCTGCGCGACGCCGGATTCGTCCGGACGAACGCTCCCGTACGATCCAGCAGCGTGATGGCGACCGGGATCGAATCGAACAGCGAGGTGAACACTTCGTCTTTGCGCTGCAGCTTCCGCACCGTCGAATGCTCGGCGGCCGCCACTGCCTTATACCGCTTAATCAAAAACAGCGCTTGCGCGGCCATGCCGGCCGCCGATACGCCGGCGAACGCCCAATCGGCGCCCGCAACGTCGCCGAACGCCAGCCATCCCAAGAAAACAGCGAACTGAACCGCAAGTACGATCAACGGCAAAAATGGATTGAAACTTCGAGGCATTTGCATGGTTGAGGTCCTTTCGCGTGAGCTGGTTCGGATGGCGTACGGACCGCGTACGGCGGCAACGAGTCCGCCCACCCGCATAGCTGTTTCAAACGATGTATAGCCGTTGCTATTGCCTCTTGCCCGGACGGACGGCCGATATCGCCAGCAGCGCCCACCCCGCCAAAAACGCGAGTCCCCCGAGCGGCGTAATCGCCCCGAGCCACGTCATGCCCGTCACGCTCAACACATAGAGGCTGCCCGAGAACAGTACCGTCCCCGCCGCGAACAGCCGGCCCGTCCAAGACGTCAGCGACGGACGGCCGAACCGGTCGCCCAGCAGCCCGACGGCCAGCATGCCCAGCGCGTGCATCATATGATATTCGACCCCGGTTTGGTACGTCGCCGCGAAGCGCTCCGACAGCTGAAGACCGTGCGCGCCGAACGCGCCGATCGCGACGCACAAGAAAGCGCTGACGGCTCCGGCCGCCACCCACGTTCGATTCGACAACGAAATTCGCCCTTTCCGATTTTGTTAGCCTTTGGTTAAAATGATAATGCATCGCATGAAAAAAGGAAACTATTTTCAATTTCTGCCATTACTGGAGGAGGTACAAGCCTGTTATGGAAACCACCCACTCGCGCGCAGGCATAGCCTCGTTCCTTCTCGCCGCCGTCTCCGTCGTCGGGTTGATCGCCGCGTTCGCCTTCGCGGCTTCGATGGCGCCGCTGCTGGCCGCGGATCCGGAGGCGCACCTGGGAAGGATGCTGGCCGCCGTCGGCTTGATGTGCTTGTTCGTCGTAACGGCGCTCGTCGGCGGCGTGCTCGGAATCGTCGGCCTCTTCCAAAAGCAGCGCTCGCGGCTGTTCTCGATATTGGGGCTGTCCATTAACGCGCTGCTCGTCGCCGCCGTCATGGCGCTGCTGCTGTTCGGCATGATCAGCGCCCCGGCGCTGCCCGGCACGTTCGACGCCCCGTAACGCCGGCGGCGCGAAGAAGGTCCGTCAGCCGGTACAACGGCTGCGGACGGACCTTCGTTCTTTCGTGCGAACCGCGCTTCGGCGGTGCGCAAAGCCGCGGACGAAGGGTTGGTGTGAAGGGGCTTTTCGTGCGCGCCGGATTCCGCTATGATGGGTGTTCAACATGTAGATTTACAGCAGGAGGAACATCCATGAAGCTAAACGCAACGCAACGCAACGTTTGGAAGCACCTTTTCTTCGTACTCGCCCTCGTTTTGCTTTTCTCCGTCGTCCCTCCCGGCGCGTCCGCGGCCTGGGAAGCCCCGCAGCTGCCCTACAAGAGCGTCGGGTACGCCTCCGACGAACTGAAGGCCTATTTCAACGAAGACGGCTCGATCACGATCGAGGGCCGGACGGACCGCGGCGAGCGGCACGTGGACGTCACGTTCTGGTATACATACGCTTACGAAGAAACCGGCGATCCGTTCGGCTCCGACGTCTCCGCGCAGGCGGACATCCGGCCGGACGGCACGTTCGCGATCCGCAGCGGACCGCTCCATCCGGACTACCCGTCCTACAACGTCTCCTTCGCGTACGGCGACGGGTATTATTATCACGAGCCGTTCACGCTGTCCCGGCGCGCCGTCGATCAGCCGAAACTGATCGAGCGCAAAACGAAAACGTCGATCAAGGACGCTTACGCCGCGCTGGCGCCGACGATGTTCGACGATCCATTCGTCGAGCCGTTCCGGGCGAAGCCGCCGTACCGGTCCGGGAAGCTGTCGCCTGCGTTCCTGAACGACGGACTCAACATGGTGAAATTCGTCCGTTACGTCGCCGGCCTCCCGACCGACGTCCGGCTGAACGCGGACGACGTGAGCACCGCCCAGCACAAAGCGGTGCTGCTCGAGGCGGCTTACGATTACGCCGACCCGCACAACCCGCCCAAGCCCGCGGACATGCCCGACTCGTTCTTCGAGGCGGCCGATTCGGGCAGGGAGACGCTCGCCTTCTCGACGTTCACCGTCAGCGCGGCGGTCGAGGATTTCATGAACGATTGGGGCGACAACAACCGCGAGCGGGTCGGCCACCGGGACTCGTTCCTCATTCCGTCGCTGTCCGGCGTCGGCTTCGGGTATACGCCCGATTATTCGGTGACGCATTTCTCTTCCTCGGGGGAAGCGCCCGCCGTCGAGTACGATTACATCGCGTGGCCGGCCGTCGGCTATTTCCCGGTCGAGTACATACCGGCCGAGATGTGGTCGATCCACCCGGATATGACCAAATACAATTTCGACGATCTGAGCCAGATCCGCTTGACCGTCACGAACCGGACGACCGGCGAAACCCAAACGTTCGCGAACCCGAACGCGCGGCCGGACCGCGACTTCTTCGTCGGGTCGGTCGTCACGTTCGAGCCGGACGACATCCGCCGCGACGAAGGCGACGTGATCGAAATCGCGCTGCAGGGCATTAAGGACGCCGCCGGCCGCGAGACGGAAATCCGTTACGCGACGAAGCTGTTCAGCCTGTATGAGTTCACTGTCATGTATAACGGCAAGGAGCTCGACTTCTCGGCGCCGCCGCGCATCGAAGGCGGAACGACGCTCGTGCCGATGCGCGCGCTGTTCGAAGCGCTCGGCGCCAGCGTTCAATGGGATCCCGCCGCGCGGACCATCGCCGCGTCGAGCGGCGGCACGCAGATCGTCCTGCGGCTCGGCGACGCCGCCGCCCGCGTGAACGGCCGGACGATCCGGCTCGGCGCCGCCCCGACGGTCGACGCCGGCACGACGTTCGTGCCGCTCCGGTTCGTCGGCGAAGCGCTCGGCGCCAAGGTCGACGCCGACATGGAGCGCCGTTTGATCACTATCGAGAAATAAACGCGAAGAGCCGTTCCGGCCGGCGCCCTGCGCCTCCGAGACGGCTCTTCTTCTCCATATGCAAGAGGCCGTCCAGCGATAGGACGGCCTCTTGTACTGGGGCGTTCCTTACGCCTGCGCGCCGGCGGCGGCCCGATGCGGCTGGGCCAGCGCGGCCTTCAGCAGGCCGATTTCGACGCCGGCCAGCATCATGATGCCGATGCCGTGGTTGTCGTTCACGACGGTGCGCAGATCGTACATGTAATAGTCCGGCGAGAACGAGTAGCGCGACCCGCTGCACACGCCGTGCACGTTGCCCTGCCGGTCGATCGCCCCGCCGGTCAGCCCACGCCAGCCTCGGAACGCGGCGGCCGCGTATCGCTCCGGCTCCGGCAGCCAGCCGAACCGGACGCCGCGCGCGAAGGCGTACACGAACATCGCCGTGCAGGACGCCTCCTCGTACGCCTCCGGCTGATTGAGCACCTGGCGCCACAAGCCGCTCTCCGCCTGCAGCGCGGCCACGCCCTCGCAGTGCGCCAGGAACAGCTCGAGCAGCGCGGGGCGGTCCGGATGCTCCTCCGGCAGCTTCTCGAGCAGCTCGGAGAGCGAGAACAGGCACCAGCCGTTGCCGCGTCCCCACGGCACGCGCGTCGCCTTGCCGTATTTGAAATCGAACACGTGCGACATGACGCGCTCGTCCTCCATGAACAGGTAGCGGCGGTACAACAAAAACTGCCGCGCCGCTTCGTCCAGCGCCTCGCGCCGGCCCGTTGCTTCCGCGTACCGGATCAAGAACGGGGCGCTCATGTACAGATCGTCCGCCCACATCGTGTCGGCGGAATATTCGCCCGGGCACAGCCGGTAGAACGCCCCGTCCTCGCGGCGCTCCAGCCGGCGGAGGATGAAATCGGCGATCGTATCGGCGATGGCGAGGTACCGCTCATGACCCGTCTGCAAATAGGCTTCCAGCATGGCGGAGCCGAACGAGCCGCAGTTGTCCAGCATCTTGATCAGGACGAGCTGGTGATTGACGGACGGGAAGCCGTAAGTATCGCGGTCCCACAGCGCGTACTCGTATAGATCCGTGCAACTGCGGATGTGGCCGAGCGCGTAAGCCGCGAGATCGTCCCGGTTCAACGCCCGGGCGGTCCGCAGCAGGCCGTACATCGTTACGCCGAGCGGGTAATCCCAGCGCGCGTAGTTGGTGGCGGTGCCCGTCGTCCATTTGTTGCTCAGCATGGCGTTCTCGTAATAGGGTCTTACCATGAGACCCGGACCGTCCAGCCGCCAATAGGTCGACCCGGCCGAGCGGCCCGCAGCGTCGACCGCCGGAAACAGGACGTCCGTCCGGCATACCGCGTCCGGGTCCGGCTCGCCGGCGGCCGCAGGCAGCGGCCCCGCATACAGCCACGGGCCGCTCGCGCCGTGGACGGGCAGCGGCAGCTCGAGCGGCAGCGGCCGGCCCCCGGCGTGCGCGTGCAGCTCGAACCCCCACCCGTCGGACCCGCTCGCGCTGCAGACGAACAGCCGGCGGGTTCCGGGGGCGACGAGCGCCTGCACGCGGAACGGGCCGGGAGCGCCGAGCTCGACCGCCTTCGCGTCGTCCAGCCAAATCGTCGTGGCCCCAAGCGCGCGGCCCTCGAGGACGATCGTCTCCGCCCCTGCGGGAACGGCGACGGCGCTCCAGCCGTACGCCGCGGCCGGCGCGGCGGGCCGGCCGAACACGCGCCCCAGGTTCGGCAGCTCCGCCTCCTGCGCCGTCCAGCGCATCCGCGGCAACCAGGCGAGTCCCGTCGCCTCCTCCGGCCCCCGGCAATCCGGGAACCCGAAGTCCGCGCCGAACCGCCGGCGGTCCGAGGCGGACGAATACGCCCACCCCGCGCTCCCCTCCCGCTCCGCGAACGGGGCGAGCACGTGGAGAATGCGCACCTTCGCCTCGTCCGCCCCGAAGCGGCAGCCGAAGCCCGCCGGCGTCTTGCGGCACTCGATCAAGATCGCGTTCCAGCCCCGCCGGAACGACAGCGGCACGACGATGCGCGCATCCGGCTTCATCTCCTCCGCCGCCGACGAGCGGTACAATTCGGCGTCGTTCATGTACAGCCGCGTCGGGCCGAGCGGCTCCATCAAGGCGTCGATCGACCGTTCGTCGTCGCTCCACACGAGGCCGCATACGTAGGCATAGGCGCCGTCCGCCGCCTCGGGCAGCTTCGCCGACAAATCCATGTCGTACAAGCCCTCCCTCGTCTGCAGCACGCCCGACGAGGCGAACGCCCGCAGCGCGAACGGGACGGGCGGGTTCGCGCCCGCGTAGCGTCCGGACAGCGCCTCCAAGACGCGCCGCTCGTCGTCGCCGTACCAATACCGCGCGCTTTCGCGCGGCTCCAAATACCCGCTCATGCGCGTTCCCCCTCTTTCCCCGAACCGGCGCCGGCGCCGACGTCGGCGCCCTCACCGGGTTCCGCGCCAGCACCCGCGCCGACGGCCGCGCCCGCGGCGCCCGACAGCGTAATGCGGAACGTCCGGTCGTACGGCGTCAGCAGGTTCACGAGCAGCGTCCGGCTCTTCGGCGAATAACTGATGCTATTGAGCGCGACGGCCCGGTGATCGTGCGCGCCGCCGTCCAGCTCGATCCAGTCGCCGCCGACGGACATGCGCGCCGCGCCGCGCTTCCAGAACCAGAGGCCTTCCGCCGCCGGCTCCACCCCTTCGCCCGCGAGCTCGCCTTCCGCGCCGAACACGAACGACACCTGCGTCAGCAGCAGCTCGGGCTGCGAGCACCGAATGCGCACGTCCCAGCCGTCGCCGCGCTCGGTGAGCACCGCCTCGACCTCGTGGCGCTGCTCATGCGTCAGCTCCCGCTTCTGATGCGGCAGCGAATACCAAGGGCTGACGGGACCCGCGGCGCTCTCCGGCAAATCCCGCTCCGCGACGGGGCCGTAGTACCCTTTGCGTTCCACCGCCGACAGCCGATAACCGCCGCCCTCGATCCGCTCGAGCCGCTGCATCTTCACGAAGCCGGGCTCGAAGGCGGACGCGACTTGCACGGCCAGCAGCCGCGCGGCGCCGTGCCGCAGCGCGAACAGCGAAGGCGACTCCGTAATGACGGTCGCGCTCGTAACGCCGCTGCGGTGCCGCGCCACCGGCGCGCCGAAGTCGGGATGCAGCCGGCTGTGATAGATGCGCCCCCCGTGCCCGGCCGCCTCCATCCCGGCCAAATACGTCTCCCGGTCGAAGCCCTCGTTCAGGACGACCCGATACTGATCCGGCAGCGCGCAAGGCGTCACCGCGCCGTCCCGCAGCTGCGGGTACCGCAGCAGCCCGAGCATCGCTTGGTTCGGAAGAAACCCCGGCTGCTTCAGCGACGCCGCGGCAAGCTCCGCGATTCCCGCGAACAGCGGCTCCCGATCGCGCTCCGCCATCAGCTTCGCCGGCAAAAAATACGAGCTCATGTCGAAGGCGCCGCCGTAATCCTGCCGTCCGGAGTAATCCGTAACGACGTCGCCGTTCGGATGGATCAAATACGCCATCATCCGCAAATTCCGCCGCACCGGCTCGAGCAGCTCCGGCCGGTCGAACAGCTCCGCGGCGTAATACAGCATGATGTCGCTCACGGCGTTGTAGATGCCGTTGCTCCGCTCGGTCCACTCCCCGTCCTCCGTGCAGTCCATCCCTTCCGCGAGCCACTGCTCCGCCCGCTCTTTCAGCTCGGACATGCCGGTGAGCTTATACAGAAAACCGATCGCCGCGGTCAACACCCACCGGTGGTTCGGCGTATGGCAGCCGCCGGTCAGCAGCGCCGGGATCGTCCGCTCGAGAAACAGCCGGATCGCCCCGACCGCCCGCTCCAGCGGCTCCCAATCCTGCGCCGCGAGCAGGTCGTACACCTGCGCGAGACCGCCGACGACGAACGCGGTGTCCGGCGGCGAATGCATATTCGTCCACGGCGGCGAAATCGTCCCGTCCTCGTGCTGGAAGCGCAGCATGAACGCCGCGGCGAGCTCCAGCCTCGAAAGCAGCGCCGGATCGCGATAATAACGGGAATCCGGGCACGCCAGCGCGGACGCCCATACCGCCATCACCATCGGCGTCCCGCCGTGGCTCGGCCAAGCGAGGCCGTTCGCCGGATCGGCGACGCCGCCGTAGAAGCGGCTGTCCGGATCCAGCATCTGCTGCCGCATGCCGTCCTGCGCCCACTCGTCGTTCAGGGCGACGAGCTTGTCGTATACGCTCACGTTCGCTCCCCCTTATCCTTTCACGGCGCCGATCATGACGCCGTTCACGAAGTAGCGCTGCAGCCAAGGATAGACGATCAAGATCGGCACCGTCGCGAAAATGACGCTCGCCGCCTTCAGGCTTTCCGGAACGAGCGTCGCCATCTGCGCGCCCTCCATCTGCAGCAGGTCCGTAATCATGTTGTTTTGAATCAGCTGATACAGCTTCAGCTGCAGCGGATACAGCTCCGGGCTGTTAATATACATCAGCGTATCCGTGAAGCCGTTCCAGCGGCCCACCGCGTAGAACAGGCTGAGCGTCGCGACGACGGGCAGCGACAGCGGGAACACGATGCCGACGAGCGTCCGGAAATGGCTGCTGCCGTCGATCTCCGCCGACTCCAGCAAGCTTTCCGGAATGTTGTTGAAGAACGAAATAATGATGATGAGATAGAACGGGTTGACGAGGCCGGGCAGCACGAGCGCCCAAATCGTGTCGAGCAGGTTCAAGTTCCGAACCAAAATGTATTCCGGAATGATGCCGCCGCTGAAAAACATCGTAATCAGGACGATCACCATGAATACGTTCCGGCCGCGGAGCTGCTTCTTGGACAACGCGAAGCCCATCGCGATCGTCATCAGCATGCACAGCAATGTGAACAAACCGGTCAACAAGGCCGTAAACCCGAGCGAACGAATCATCGAGACGTCGGAAAACACCTTCGCATATGCCTCCGTGTTGAACTCCACGGGCAGCAGGCTCACTTGGCCGGATAAAATCGGCCCCGCCGAGCTGAAGGAGATCGCCGCTATATGAAGAAACGGAGCCAGACATAGCAGCGTAAAGACAAGCAGGACGATAAAATTGACGGTGTCGAACACACGATTAGCCGTTTGCTCTTTCATTGCGTCCGCTCCTTTCCTTAATAATCGAATTCGGTCGTTACATAATGCTCTCGTCCGTCAGCTTCTTGGACGCGTAGTTGGCCCCGAGCACGAACACAAGCCCGACGACCGCCTGGAACAAGCCGACGACCGTCGCCAGCGTATACTGGCCCGATTCCAACCCGATTCGGTACACGAACGTGCTGAGCACCTCGGAATATTCGCGGACGGCCAAATTGCCGATCACGTACGGCCGCTCGAAGCCGATCGAAATCATATGGCCCAAATTGATGATGAGCAGCACGATAATCGTCGGTTTGAGGCCCGGAAGCGTAATATGCCATATGCGCTTCAATCGTCCCGCGCCGTCGATGGACGCGGCTTCGAACAGCTCCTTGTTGATGCCGGTCAGCGCGGCTAAATAAATGATCGTCCCCCATCCGGCGCTCTGCCAGACGCCCACGAGCAAGTAAGTGACCAACCAGGCGTTCTTCTCGGTGAGAAACGGAATCGCCTCGAACCCTGCCGACGTAATCAGGTTGTTGATCATGCCGGATTGCGTGCCGAACACTTGATACACGATGCCGCCGATAATGACCCACGAAATAAAATGCGGAACGTACAAAATCGTCTGCGACAGCTTCTTGAACCAGACGAACTTCATTTCGTACAGCAAAATGGCGAGAATGAGCGGCGCCGGGAACGAGACGAGCAGATCGAGGAAGTTCAGCATCAGCGTATTGCGCAGCGCCAGGTAAAAATCGCGCATGCCGAACACTTCGCGGAACGCGTCGAACCCGATCCATTCGCTCCCGCCGATGCCTTGAAAGAAGTTGAAATCTTTGAACGCGATCTGAATCCCGTACATCGGGCCGTATTTGAAAATAATGAAATATGTCAGAGGCAAAATCAGCAGCGCGTACAGCTGCCAATATCTGCGCATGTAGACGCTCCAACTCACAGCGGTCCCCTCCTTCTTGGCGTTAAGGCGCTAGGCGCCGAGACGGGGTCTCCCCCGTCCCGGCCCGCAAGCCTCAACGTCTTTACTTGGACTGCATCTCTTTGTAAACCGCCGTCCGTTCGTCCAAAATCGCCTGGCCGCCGCTCGCCATATAGTCCTTCATCATCGTCTCGTAGACGGATTCGAACTGCTCCGGCTTCGCCATCGTCGTCTTGACGATCATTTCGTTGAACTTGTCTTGCAGCGTCGTGCCGTATTTCGTCTGCGCTTCGATCGGACGGTCGAGCAGCACCGGCGGAATGACGTCCGTATTGGCGATTTGCTGCGCCGCTTCGACCTCCGCCTTGAACTGCCTCGGCATTTGCATCGCGCGCGCCTTCAAATTTTGCTCCATGCTGCCGAACTGCTTGCCGTTCGAAACAATGACCATGTCGCCGACGTTATACAGTCGATTCAGCGCTTCCTCGGTCGGATTTTCCACCACGACCGGAAGGCCGTCCTCGAGCACGTAGTTTTCGCCCTCGACGCCGTTTTGCAGCTTGAACAAGTTGTCCTGCGTCGCCATCCAGTCCAAATATTTCACGGCCTCGGCCGCGCGCTTGCTCGACTTCGGAATCATAATGTACATGCCGTTCGGCGCGTACATCGGCTTCGGGTGCTTGCCTTCCGAATCGGAATACGCATCGACGGGCAGCAGTACGGCGCCCGGAACGTTTTTCTGGAGCGTCGCGTAGGAACCGTTTTCATAGAAAGGATTGATGTCGTCCTCGCTGTAGAAGCCGACCTTGCCCGACGAGACGTCTTCGCCCAGCTTCTTCTTGTCTTTGTCGAGCGCGAAATCTTTGCTCATAAGCCCTTCGTTGTACAGTTTGTTCATAAACTGCAGCGCGTCCTTGAAGCCCGGCAGCAGCACCGGATAATCGTTCGCGCCGAGTTGCTGCGTCAGCGTATACCGCTCTTCTTCCGTCACCGGCTTGATGAAGGACCAGATCAGCGGCTCGTATTGGGCGGACGCGATCGTCATGCCGAGCGGAATGACTTGGCCGCCCGTTTGGCCAGGATCCTGCTCTTTGAACGCCTTCAATGCGTTGTACAGCTCTTCCGTCGTGTCCGGGACTTCCATATTCAGCTGATCCAGCCAATCTTTCCGGATGAAAGACGCGTATTTGCCGACGATCGAACGTTTCGCGGGAATCGCGTACTGCGTCCCTTCGTACCGCCCGTACTTCAGCACGTCCTCGCCGAGGAACGATTTCAAATTCGGACCGTACTGATCAGACAGCGGCCCGACGTCCGTCAGCCCTCCCTGCTTCGCGTATCGATTGAATACGTTCGGATCGTACGTGAACACGATATCCGGCACGTCGCTGCCGCTCGCCATCAAGACGTTCAGCTTCTCGACCTCTTCAGAGCGCGGTACGGGCACGTATTCCACATCGATGTTGTTCGGATCCCCGAAATGCTCCTGAATATAATTCGTTAAATAGTTGTCCGTGATCGTCATGCCGGCCGGCGAGTTGCCTCTATCGAACACTTCGACCTTGAGCGTGACGCGTTCCGCCGCGGCCGGCGCTTTCGCCCCGCCCGTCGTCGTTTCCGGCGCCGCGTTCGAGCATGCCCCGAGCACCAAGGTACAGGTCAGCGCGACCGCCGCCGTCGTCCGCTTCTTCGCCTGAGCGCCTCGTTTCGTTTGGTTGCCGTTCATCTTCGTTCCAACCCCTTTTATCGAAATGATGGTATCCTGCAGGCCGCTACCAGGAGAACGCTTTCAGTCTGAGCGAAAACAGCCCGTTTCGGATTGACCAAAGTATGGCACGGGATCCGAACGGGCTGCAATAAACCAGTTTCCGACGCATAAACCGGTCGAGCAATTTCCATTACCTGGGTAATAAAACCGAAATCGCATGCTAAACCGTTTTCAAATCGGCCCGGAAATCCGGGCTGTTCCCGGCTTCATCTTCAGCTTTCGGAAGTCGCCCGGCGTGACGCCGACGATCCGTTTGAAGACGCGCCCGAACGTAATCGAATTCGCATACCCGACGCGGAGGGCGATGTTTTGCACGGATTCCTCCGTCTCGGCGAGCAGCTGCTCCGCGCGCTCCATGCGCAGCTGCACGAGGAAGTCGACGAATTTCAGATTGAACTCTTCCTTGAACAAGTAGCTCGCGTATTTCCCCGAAATGTGGAACCGGTCGCTCAGATGCTTCAAGGACAGATCGGGATTGTCGAAATGCTCCTCGATATACGAGCGCATTTCGTTGATCATCGCGCGATGGTTTTTCGTCTCGCTGTGCGCGACGTACGTCCGGTAGATGTCCGTCAGCCGCTCCGACCACCGCGCCTTCACGTCCTCCAGCGTCGCCAGCTCGTCGAGCTCGCGCGACATCGCTTCCGCCTCGGGTCCCCGGAAATGCGCGGCCAGCTCCTCCGACAGCTCCGACAGCTCGGCGTTTAGCATGTCCATGAGCGTCTGCAGCACCGTTCGAATTTCTTCGTCTTTCAATCGATCCGTCTCCATCCGCTCGAACAGCGCCTCCAGCTGCGCGCGCCAATCGCCCGCGATGAGCCGGAACTCCTTCACGAGCTCGGAGACGTGCTGCATATAGGCATACCACTTCCGGCTGCCTTCCTCCGGCACATCCTCGCTCATAATGACCGCCGCGCGGCCGAGCGACATTTTGTGCCGGAGCCCGTCGACCGCCGCCTTGTACGACCGCCCGACGCCGTCCCATCCGCTTTCGATCTGTCCGATGCCGAACAGCAGGGAGAGCCGCAAATATTCCGATACCCACGCGCGCCCTTTGTCCGCGAACCGGCGGATCGTCTCTCGGGCTTCCCCCGCATCTCCGCGGAGGCCGACGATCATGCCCATCCGGTTTTCCGCGATCCATTCCGCCCAACCGTACATGCCGTCCGCTTGAGCCAGCTCCTGCAGCACGTTCGTCAGCGCGAATTTCAGCGTATGCTGATCCCTATCGGAGAACGCGCTGCGGAAATTGCGGTATTGCTTGATCTCGACGACGATGAACGCCAGCATGTCCGGACCGCCCCCCTCGGGCAGCTGCGCCAGCGTCCGGAACCGCTCCTCCGGAATGTCGAGCCCGTTGCCATGCATCACATCGTGGAACAGCTGCCGCCGGCTGACGAGCCAATTTTCGCGCTGCTGCTTTTCGAACTCCGCCGTTTGTTGGATCAAGTTCTCGAGCGCGCTGTCGATCACGGACAGCTCGTCCATTTTCTGGCCGAACTCGTCCTCCCGCAGCCGAATCGACTCGATCCGGTTCATCATAATGCGAATCGGCTTGTAGTTTTTCCTCGTGATATAGATGATGTAAAAAATGGCGAAGCCGACCGTCAGCAGGCCGACGACGACCCAAGTGTACGAAATGACCGACACCCACACGAACAGTTGACCGGCGGCAAGGCCGCTCTCGAATTGCCAGCCGAGCAGCTCCGATTTCATTCGGTTCAGCACCCGGCCGTTCTCCGCCTCTTCCTGCGACGAGCGCGTGCTGAACAGCAGCCGCCCCTCTTCGTCGCGCACGTCCACGAACGAGACGTCGCCGTCGTTCATCGACTCGATCATGCGCTGGATCGCGTACATGTCGACGCTGATGACGATGAGGCCGTCCGTTCCGAAGGGCAGCGGTTCCCGTTTGTACATGGAAATGACCCGCTTCTCCGAATCGATCCGAAACTCGCGGAACGGCCGAATCGGCGACCACGACTGGTTATCCGGCTGCCGCAGCGCCTGCTCGATGAACGCCCGGTCGGCGAACGCCTCCCAAGGCACGAGACCGCTCGGCGTCAACACCTGCTTGTCCGCGTGGCGATACAAGTAGATCGAAGCGATCAAGCCGTCGCTCGCCGTCAGCCGGCGCATGCTGTCGGCCACGTCGTACATGATTTGGCTGTCCGCCTCCGCCCGCGCCGGATCCATGAACTCGCGGTATCGGTCGTTCTTCTGGACTTCTTCCAGCACGTCCAGCTCGATGTTCCGCAGCGAACGGGAGAGCCGGTCGATCATGTAACCGGTCGTCATCCGGTCCGCCTTCACGGTTTCTTTATACGAGAGATCGTTCACGATGGCCAAGGATAGAAAAATAAGAATTGTAATCGTAAACATAAAAATCGGGAAATAGGATAACAGCATCCGTCGATACCAATTTTGCTTCATGACGATCCTCCCCTTCCGCGCACGACGCACGTCCATCCATCGGCTGCGAGAAAGCGCTTTACCTATTCATTCTACGAAAGGTTGCACGCGGAAGCAATGAAATGGGGTCATGGAAATAACTCCTACAGCAAGCCGTAAGAGTCCCGTCGAGTTCGATCGCCGCGTAAACGCCAAGTCAACAAAAAAGCTAAAACCCCTGGAAAGATAGGGAATTTTAGCTTTTTCTCAATCGATATAGACTCGCTTATCCGCAATGAAAACGAGTTCTCCGAACCGCGCCGGCATATGAAAATTCACCTTGCCTGTGGGAGACCATGCCGAATAGTGCCTTCTTCCGGACGGATCGTCGTCGATCCGGTACAAATTCCAGCGCCACACCGTGCCGAGCTGCGGCCGCTCGGCGAACGCCTCGAAAGGAATGGAGATGAAATACGTCCTTCGGTTTTCGTTTGCGAACACCTGCGTCTCCATCGCTTCCGCGTTCCATTCTTTGTCGATCTGCAAGCCCCCGGCTTCGTCGCGATGAATGATCGCGTCGAATACGATATTCCTCGGACTGACTTCGAATTCCAAATAACGCCTTCCTTCGCCTGTCTCGTCGATAAAGATCTCTACTACGTCTTCCTCGTACAGCGGATCGTCGCGGCTTGTCATCGAGGCCGCCACGTAATCGTCTTCGCAATCGAAGCGGATGTGCAGCGCCTTGGAATCCCAGTAAGCCCGAACCGCGGTTTCGAGCCGCGGCGCTTCTCCCGTGACCGTATCCTGGAGGTGCATGAGCTCCAGCCCGTCCCACCGATCTTCAGCGGAGGACGACCCGCCTTCGACGAAGCGACATTCATATCGCATCGTTTCGCCCGCCGGCCTTTCTATCGCACCGGCGTCCACGCGCCGCCGCCGTCGGCGGATTCGACTTCGGCCTCGATGATCGCGATGGTTTCCATCGTGCTCTCCGGCGTCGCGGCGCTGACCGGCGTGCCGTTCGCGACGGCCTCCACAAAGTATTTCAGCTGAAAATAATAGCCGAGCTCCGGGGACAGCTCCGGGACATAGCCGGATGCGTCGCTCGGGTTGACGGTCAGTACGCCGTCCTTAAAGACGAGATTGCCTCTCTCGCAGTTGACGCGGAACGACATTTCGAAACCGAAGTCGCCCTGCAGCGTCCAGTCGGCCTGCGCGTTGATTACCTTGCCGTCCGGGTACCGATAGTGTGTCGAGACGATATCGTAGCCGCTGCCGGGCACCACGTTCAACGCCTGGCAGGAAACCGCTTCGGGTTTACCGAACAGCCAGTTCACGACGTCCGCGTCGTGCACATGCATATCGATCAGCGCCCCGCCGCTTTTCTCCTTCTGCGTCAGCCAGGCGGCCCATGTCGGCGTGCTTCCGCCCCGGAAAAATACGGCGGCCTTCACCTTGCCGTAGGTTTCGTTCGCTACCGCTTCCTTCAGGTAGACATAGGCCGGCCAGAAGCGCAGACATTGACCGACCATCAGCAGCTTTCCCGCTTCCTCGGCGGCCTTCGTCATGTCTGCGCACTCTCCGACGCTTAAAGCCATCGGTTTCTCGCACAAGACGTGAACGCCGCTTCGGAGGCATTGTACCGTCACGTCCCGGTGAAGGAACGTCGGAAGCGTAATGTCGACCGCATCCAGCCGCTCGCTCGCCAGCATCTCGGCAGCATCGGTATATTTCGCATATCCGCTCAAATCCAGGTCGGATGACGACGTCTCGATATTCCCGCCGGCTCCCCTTCCCGCAAGCTTCGCCGGATCGGCGTCGCAGACGGCGACGACTTCGACGGGCAGCCCTTCCTTCCGGAGCCGCTCATACGTTTCAAGATGGGTTCTTCCCATAAAGCCTAGTCCGATCAATCCGATTCTCATGCCGTTACCCCCTCCCCAGAATGGCATCCATGGCCGTAGAAGTGTTCTTTACGATCGTCGCGGCATGATGCGTATACGGCGGGATCATTTCGGCCGTGACGTAGCTGTCGTAGCCGATCTCTCGAAGCGCGCGCATCACTTCGGGATAATCGACATCGCCGGCGAGCAGGTCGACGAAGCCGTGAAGACCGCCGGCATTTCGTCTGTAATCCTTGAAGTGCACTTTCTTGATGCGCTTGCCGAGGATACGGATCCACTGCTCCGGATAGCCGGAGAACAAGACGTTGCCCACATCGAAATAGCTGCCTACGTAAGGCGAATCGACCGCATCGATGAACTGGCGCATTTCGAGCGGTGACAGTAAAAATTTGTTCCACACATTCTCGACGCCGATCGCGACCCCGAACTCCTCGGCTGTTCCGGCGAGCGAGGCCATGGCTTCCAAGGCACGGTCGTACGCCTGATCGTACGCGACGACGCCTGCATCCGGAATAAAATCGACTCCCACCGCCCCGGGCACGACTAAAATCGTATCGACGCCTAGCGCCGCCGCAAGCTCAAGCTGCCGCTTCACGATAGATTTCGCTTTCTCCCGGGTCCGGGGGTCATCGCTTGTCAGCGAATACGACCAATATAAGCCGCTCGCCAGGCTGGACAGCTCGATCCCCGCTTCCTCCGCCGTTCGCCGGATCGAACGGATCTCATCGTCCGTGCAGTCGAGGCTCAGCTCCCCGTCCTCGTTCATAGCGAGCTCGATCCCGTCGAACCCGGCTTCGGCGGCCGAACGGATGCAGTCGGCGACTTTCATGCCGCCCGGAAACGACCAAATATTGATGCCCTTCTTCATATTGCCCCCACCTCGCCTTGCAAGATGGTTTCATTATAAGAGACGATTGCAGCGTTGCATTTATACAAACAGCCGGATTTTTTATACAATGGAAGAGCAACGACAGTGCCATCGAAAGGAAGTCGCCCATGAAATTCCCGAGGACCATGCTGGAGCAAGTCATAACGGTCGGCGGCCTGATCTCATTCCATTACTTCGAATATGCCAAGGGATTTGTTTTCGAAGGCGAAGAGCACGACTTCTGGGAGTTTCTGTACGTGGATAAAGGAGAAGTGGAAGTCAGAGCCGACGATCGCTTGCTGGACATGAAGCAGGGCGAAATCATTTTTCATAAGCCCCACGAGTTCCATACGGTCCGCGTACGGGAGCATCATACGCCGCCGAATCTGATCGTCATTTCGTTCGAATGCGCTTCGCCGGCGATGTCGGCCTTCGCAGAGCGCCGATTTGCGCTCGACGGCCGGGAACGAAATCTGTTGTCGCTCCTCATGCAGGAGGGCTTCCAAGCCTTCGAGCCGCCCTGGGGCGACCCGTCGTACCACCGCCTCGAGCGCCGCGCCGATGCGCCGTTCGGCTCCGAGCAGCTGGTGAACGCTTATTTGGAAATTTTGCTGATTTCATTAGCGAGAAGAGCGTCCGCGCCCGCCGCCGACGGTGTTAAAATATCGCATGTGCGTAAAGAAAAATCCGACGAGCAGCACGCGGAGCAAATTATCGAATACATGCGCTCCCACCTGTCGGACCCTCTGTCGCTGGACGACCTCGGACGAGCCCTGCACCTCGGAAAGAGCCGGCTGAAGGAAATTATGCATGCCCATACCGGCATGGGCGTAATGGAGTATTTTAAGAGCCTGCGCATCGAACAGGCCAAAACGATGATCCGGGAAAGCCAGTGCACGTATACCGAGATCGCCGAGAAGCTTGGATATTCCGGCATTCATTATTTCTCCAGGGATTTCCGCAAAAAGACCGGCATGTCGCCGTCCGAATACGCCAAAACCGTGCAGGCGCGAATGCGTCTGTAAAGGAAAAGGAACCCTATCCCCCGAACAGCAGGATAGGGTTCCTTCCATTTTCGCTTACGTCCGCTCCCGGTTTCGTTCATACCAATAACCGGGCAGCCCCTTTTCCATTCGCAGCAGCGCCTCGAGATAATAGTAGTCGCCCCAGATGATATAATCGTCGGGACCGGCATCGCCCCTGACGTAATAGGAGCCGTGCTTCAGGATCCCTTCCGCCTCCGGTTCGTCTTTCGTCGAATAGTTCTCATACAGCGATTGCATGGAACGATGAACGGCATCCGCAAAATAGGCGTAATCCGCTCCGTCCCGCTCCAGATGCTCCATGAGCTCCAGCAGCCCGCATGCCGTAATGGCCGAGGCGGAGCTGTCCCGGTAGGTGCCCTCCGCCTGCTCGACGTCGAAGTCCCAGTAGACGACATGGTCCTCGGGCATCCGTTCGATGAAATATCGGGCAAGCCGCTTCGACGTTTCCAGGTACAGCGGATTTTCCGTATACCGGTAGCATAGGGCGAAACCGTAGATGCCCCAAGCCTGCCCGCGCGTCCAGGTGGAGCCGTCGTGAAAGCCTTGATGCGTGCCGCCTCGGATCGGCTGGCCGTCTTCCTGATCGAAGTAAAAGGTGTGATACGAGGAATCGTCGCCGCGCACCAGATATCGGCGGCTCAAATCCGCGTGCTTGACGGCGATTTCCTTATATTTCGGATCACCGGTCTGCTCCGACGCCCAGAACAGCAGGGGCAGATTCATCAAGCAGTCGATAATGATCCGCCCTCCGTTCTTGGCGTCCCCTTCCGGTCCCCATGCCTGGATGTACTGCCCTTTCGGCCGCCACCGCGTCAGCAGCTTGTCGGCCGCGTCCAAGGTCAGTCTGCGCGCCTCCTCGTTGCGCTCGACGATCCAGCCCGCCAAAGCCGACGGGCAGTAGAGGAAGCCGATGTCATGATGCTCGAGACTGACATTCTCGTCGAGCCGCCGGCGGAAGTCGGCGATTTGCCGGTACGCCGCCTCGCGAAAATAAGCATCTCCCGTATATTCATAGCTGAGCCAGACCATGCCGGTGTAGAAGCCTTCGATCCAGTCTGTATTGCCATGCCAGACATAGTGGTTTTCCGGGCTGCCGCCTTTTTTAATATGCGGGAAGAGCTCCCCCCGGCGCTGCAGATTGTTCCTTGTTTTCGAAATGACGTCCTCGATCGCCTGAACGCGGTTCATGCTCATGCTCCTTTCCCGCCTGTTATAGTTTGAGCTCCTCCAGCCGTCTCCCCTTGCGGGATCGTTCGGCGGCGAATGCGATCGCGTGACCGTAGACGGACTCCTCAAGCGCTGTATAGGAAAGAGAGGGCTCGCCTCCCTGCAGCACCTGCACGAAATCTTCCACGAGCCGCAAATCTCCCCCGCCGTGGCTGTCGTCCGTCACGCTGATATCCGTTCGGGCCGACGTATACCCCGCCTTCACGGATGTGTCGGGCTTGCGGATCTCAAAATAGCCGTCCTCCAGATTGCCCTGGATATCCCCCTTCGTTCCGACGATATGCAAGGTTCGGTACGATTTGGCGGCGCCGCCGACCATATTGTGGGTAGCCGTACAGCCGTTCTCGAACTCCATGATGACGGATTGCCGGTCCACCACGTCGTTGCCGCTGTGCCACACGCACCGGCCGTACGGGCTCTCGTCCCGAAGCAGGCGGTACATCTCCTCCTCCGAACGCCGCAATCCTAAGTCGAAGTTGCCCCACACATGAAAATTCCACGTATCCCGTTCGATGTACTGCTTTCTTGCGGAGTAGGGACAAGAGTCCTCGATCCGGCAGTCGGCCAAGCAGCGCATTCCCGCGCCTTCCGGCGCGCGCTCGGGCCTGAAATGGACCAGCGCACCGAAGCTCCCTACCCGGACAGGCTTCACGCCGTTCATCAGCCAGGCGATAATGTCCAGGTCGTGGCAGCATTTCTGCAGCAGCATCGGGGACCCGCATTGCTCCTCGCTGCTCCACTTGCCCCTGACGAAGGAAACCGCCATATGGTGATAACTGACATGCTCCGCCGTCTGGATGTTGACGATGTCCCCGATTTCGCCGGAAGCGATTGCCCTGCGGATCGCCGCATAGAACGGCGCGTACCGCAGCACATGGCAGATCATGACGACCCGCTTCGTCCGCTGCGCCGCCTCCCGGAGCCGGTCGATCTCCTCCATATGGATGCCCATCGGCTTCTCAAGCAGCACATGATAGCCTGCATCAAGGAGCGGCAGCGTCGTCTCCACATGCAGCCGGTCCATCGTCCCGTTAATCGCCGCATCGGCAAGCTTCGGGCCCGCCGTCAGCGCATGGACCGAGTCGAAGCACTGCGATTCCGGAATGCCGTGGAGCGAAGCGGCCAGACGCCTCCGCGCCGCGTCCGGCTCCGCTACGCCGACGATTCTCAGCCGGTCCGGGTGCTTCAGGGCGTAAGACGCATAGATCATGGCACGCTGCCCCGCGCCTACAATGACAGCTGATACAGGCTGATTGGCATTCGTATGGTTCATTGCTCGCTCCCGTATGCTTTGATCAGACGATTGATTTGCTCCCGCTTCGCAAGCAGCCACTCCGCATCGCGCGGGTAGCTCCTGAACGTAATCGGCGAGTCCAACTCCCCTTCGATCACTTCCACCACCCGGTCTTTGCCAATATAGCTCTCAAGAAGCTGCAGCGCCCGCAGATCCTGAAGCGCATCGCGAAAGACGGCCAGCCGCAGCGATTCGATCGGACCTTCCGGACCGGGATACACGACGAACGCGTCGCCGGAAGGGAAAGCCAAGTCGCAATCGGTCACCCGGAAGGGGTCGACCGGCCGTTTGGAATATTGGCTGTACCAGAAATTGAAACCCCAATGAAGGAAGCCCGCAATTCCGTATTTGTACAGCTGAAAGCCGATGATCCGGTTCCGGACGGAAGGGTGGGCGAAGAAGCGGTTGGACACCTCGATATGCTGCGAGTTGCAGTAATAAGCCCATAACCCTGGCACCTTCCGCTCCAGAAAGGGCTCGATCCGGTCGGTCGCCGGAACCGGCGTCGGGACCAGCCCCTGTTCGTAAAACGCGATATCGGACAGCGCGTCGATCCTCGGAAACTCCTTCACATGCTCATTGAGGATTTCGGCCGCAGCCGCATAGTCCTCTAGATGCTCGGCATGCGGTTCGTCCGACACATGGAAGAAGCAGTGCTTCTCTATGCCGTGCCGCTTGATGAAGGCCGCAAGCTCCGGCAGGAACTGGGCCAGGAAGCTGCGATACTCGGTACCGGCCGCGTCCGTTTCCCAGCCGAACAGCCGCTTCGGCTGTCCATTCGCGAGACCGATAATTTTCGGCGCATGCTTCGCCCCCCATTGGGTGAACAGGTGAGAAAACTCGAAATACTCGACGCCTCTCTTTCTGCAAAGCTCCACCCATCGCTGCAGCCGTTCGAATCCGAACGAGTAGCCGCCGTCCGTTACAAATACGTCCACAAGCTGTACCGTCGGGCGCTCTCCGCCGACTTGCGTATCGAGGGGAGGCGTGAAGAGCGGTGTCAAGATCATGTTGACCCCGTTCTTTACGGCCGCCTCGACGAACTTATCCATCAGCAGCCAATGCCTCTCGCTGAATACGTCCACCTGATAATAGGTGGCGATGCAGTCGGCATGGAACCACTCCGTGTGGATCAACGACTGAGCGGGAAGAAGCTGCGGGATGACTTCCAGCGAGAACGTTTCCTCGCCGAGCGGCTCGCCCCGCTCCGTCTCGAACGCGACGCGGATTGTCCGCTTCCCTGCCGGCGAATCCTCGCGAAGCTCGACGTCGATCCATAAGGCATGCCATTGTCCGCCTACTGCCGTTACATCCTCCTGCTCCTCCAGCGGATAGAGCGGATCCGGATACAGACCCGGCGCAGTGCGCAGGACATATCCGTCATGATGGTCCCTAACCGGATAATGCGAAGGAACAAGCCCGACACGGCGGACGGTCACGGCGTCGTTACACTCCGAATCGACGGCGACGTTAATGTTCCTTATCCGTTCCCTTGCGCGGTACGCCGCCTGGAAGGAGAACGTTTCGTTCTGCAGCGCCGATGCCTCTCGGTAAGGCGGCGCTTGAAGCTCCTCATCGGCAAACACCTTCGCGAGGGAGCTAATGAGTCTCGTTTCGAATCTGATTCCGCCGCTCGTCATACTCATTCTCCTTAGCTAAGCGCATCGATCAACCGGATCAGCAGTTCGGCATGCGCTTGGGTAATCATTTTGCCTTGCTGTGCTTGAACCTCATGAATGAAAGGAGCGTACATCCTCTTCTCAAGCTTCTCGAGCAGCGACTTGGCGACTCCGTTGCCGCCCGGACCCTCGACCCATTCATGAATCAGCCTTGCAACGCCTTCCGGCGTAACCCGAACCGTATAGCCGGCTGATGCCAAGACCGCATTCCCCGCCGCATCGGTCGCATGCGCGGTAACCGTATACGTGCCGGGAGCAAGCAGGTAAGCCAGAGTATCGACGAGCGGCCCTCCGCCGCAATCGCTGTACGTTACGCCGGTAACGGTATCCGAAGCGGTGCAGGTGACCGTAATCCGTTCGTTCGCGTCATATTCCCCTGCACCATCGAACAGGATCTCCGGAGCGGTCTTGTCGACCAAGAAAGTACCCGCATATACGGCTGTCTCTTCGTCCCCGAACGCGTCCCTGGCCGTTACGGCAATATGCGCATGCTCGCCCTCCGGCAGCTCCGACCCGCTCCAGCTCAGCTCCACATTCGGCTGTTCGGGCTCCGTCCGCGGCGGGGCTCCCAGCACTACGGTTTTCTTCGTTCCGCCGGCCGACGCCGCGACCGTCATCGGATCGCCGTCGGGGTCCCAAGCTTTGGCGTAGATCGTAAAGACGTAATCCGCATTCCCCGTCTGCGCGGCGTTCCCGTCGTCCAGCACGGAAATACGCGTTCCGTTGGCAGAGTCGGAATCCTCCGTCTCCAGAAAGCCCGCGGGATACACTCGCAGATTGTCCAGATAGAACGTCCCCGAGCCTCCGGTGGCGGTCGATGCCGCAAATCCCGCCAAATGGGAAACCGAATAGCGGAAGCCCTGATCGCTCACTTTCAGCTCGCCGTTGACATATAAAGAGAAGCGATTGCTGTCCGGGTCCGCGATGATTTTGAACCTGTACCATGTCCCCTCGCTGTACGGCTGAATGACGGTGTCGCCGCCCGATGCGTTTTTATAGACGAATACATGCTGACGATTCAGGTACGACGACATGATCGTAATCCCGTTGGTGCCGGCCCCGTCCTTGAGGTTCCAGGAGTGGTATGTCCCGTAAGCGGGAAGCATGACATCGAACTTCGCGACGACGGACTGGCGCTGGGTGAAGAACGTCTTCGTCGCGACGGAAGCCCGGCTGGTGCTGTCTTCGAATCTCAAGCTTTTATCCGTCCCGCTCGGCGTATCGCTGATCGCGATCGGGCCGCCGCGTGCATCCAGGACGTAGCCGGTTGGGGATGCGCCGGTCGGCTCCGCATCGTAATCGTCATCGATCAGAAATTCGAACGGATACACCTTGACGTTGTCCGTGTAAGCGATGCCGGTCTCTCCGGCCGCAGACGAAACCCGGAGCCGGGACGTTGCGCTTACAGGGTGCTGCAGCGCTAGTTCTGCCGCCTTTCTGCCGTTAAGGAAAAGCATGTAGCGCTTCTTGGGGACGTCCACCATGAGTTTCGCCTTATACCATACATCGGGATAAAGGCTCGCCACGACTTGGCGGGTACCGTCCGGTCCCAGCGCGACCAACTCCGACCCCGACGCCTCAAGGGCCGCCGCCGATCCGCCCGCTTCGTCCAGAAGGCTCCAAGTGAAGCCCCGCGACTCATCCGGCAGCATCAAATCGAACTCCAGCGCCGTCCGGACGGCGGAAATAAACGACTTCTCCGCGGAAACGGCGGCATCCGGGCTGTCATCCTGAAGTCTCAAGCTGCCTCCTGACCTTCCCGGAGACTCCGCGATGGCGGCCGATCCGCCGCCCGAGGCTACCGTATACCCGCGCGGCGCCGTCCCGGGCGGCTCTTGATCGAAGGCATCCTCGATCCAGACGGTAAACGGATACACTTCGATGTCGTCCAAATAATGCGTGCCCGTGCCCGTTGCCCCCGTCGACGCGGCGAATGCGTTCAGGGTAGATACGGCTTTCCGGAACGGGACGCCGCTCGCCCTGACGATACCGTCGACGTAGATATTAGCCCGATCCGACACCGGATCGGCGAGAACGGCAACCGTGTACCACGTTCCCGGCGTATAAGGCTGAAGCACCGTGTCTCCGCCCGCCGCGTTCTTAAAAATCAGATTGCGGCCGCTCGTCATGATCGTAACCGCATTCACCGTGCCGTCTCCCTGCAAGTTCCAGGAGTGATAGCTGCTTGCCGACGGCAGCATGAGCTTGAACTGCAGGCGGACCGGCTCCGACTGATCGCCGATCGCCTTCGAAGCGACCGCCGCTAAACTGCTTGATGTATCGGCCATTTCTAAACTTCGGTCGGACGCATCCGGAATGCCTGCAACCGCGATCCGGCCTCCCGCGAGATCCAGCGTATACCCCGCCGGCGCCTCGCCTACGGGCGCGTCGTCGAAATCGTCCCGGATCAGATAGGCGTTGACGTCGAGCGTCGCGGCGCTGACGGTCTCGCTCATTCCCGACCGCAAGCCGGCCGTGTCCAATGCCGACACGGCATAACGGTACACCGTATTCGGCGCCAAGCCCTCGTCCACAAAATAAGGGGAGTACGCGACGCCGACTTTGGCGCCGTTTCTGTACACCTCGTAACCCGCTACACTATGGTTGTCGCTGGAAGGAGCCCAGCTCAGCCGGATTGCGCTCTTCGATACCGGCGTCGCGGACAGCTGCGAAGGCGCGCTCGGCGGTTCGCTGTCGCCGTCCGGACTCGTTAAGGCGAGCTTGATCCGGAAGGAGCTTCCTTTCGCGCCGGCCGCGTCGACCGCCAGCTTGACCGTGGGGCGCAGCTGGAGGACCCGGATTCGGGAATCCTGCGAGACGACGCCTTCGGCCGCCTCATGAATTTCAACCGAAAGCGGCTCCGTTCGGGACTGGGTCGGATCGGAAACCGTGACCTCCAGCGTATCCGCCATCCTTCTCGTCATGACGGAAGCCTTGGAAGCGCTGGATATCCACGGCGTTCCGTCGATTGCGGCGGTCGCGGTCTTATCCGTCCAGAAGTTAGCGGCTGCGATGCCCCTGTCCGTCTCCTGAACGGCCTGAACCTCCGCCGTATTGGCGAGCACCCGGATATGGGACTGCTCTGCATACCGCGCCGTCTCCTCGGCCGACTTGTTCGGGAGCAGCACATATTCGTAAGCGGCTCCGGAAGGCTTGGTCCCGTGATCGAACCACAGCTTCTGGTAGGTGCGCGTAATCGGCACCGTTTCGGCCGGTCCCTGAATCGCGCCCCAAGTTCCGGTTCTCACCTCTCTGCTGCCTATCACCGTGCCGCCGGCGGGAAAATAGTAGCCGATGTCCGAGCCTGCTTCAGAACCTGCCAGATGGGCCCAGCTCACGTTCATGTAGGACTGCTCCGCACCGTCCGCATCCGTTGGCTGCTGCTGGCCGTTCACCGTGAGCAAGGCGGTGCCCGCATCGTCGATTCTCCGATTCTCCACAATCGTCTCCACCGGGTAATCGCTCGCGGACGTAATGCCCGCGCCGAGCGCGACGATTTCGTCGTCGAACATGAACCATGATTTGTACCCGGTCAAGCTCGTGCCGTACGGTTGAAACTGCATACCGGCGGCGCCGAACTCTCCGTCCGATACGCCGCCGACCCAGCTGTACGGCGTCTTGGTGCTCTGACCCGCGCCGTCTGCGAGCGGCTGTGCGTCCGCCGTGATCCCGGATAGCCGGTACGGATCCACAGTCGGCCAATAGTCCTCGTCATAGTGGCCGAGATCGCCGTTATACAAATATGTCGCGCCGTCTCCGGTCCGCCAGCCGTGCAGATTGTTCCCGTTAATCGATTCGTAGCGGAATACGCGGGATGACGACATGCTGATCCCGAACGCGAAGTCCGGTCGGCGGTGGACGACGCGGTCGGACTGGGTATAGATCTTATTCATGACCATGTCGCCGTAAGGCTCGATCGCCGGATCCTCGATGAGCTTCTTCGCATTCGCCGAATAAAAGATCGGAGCGTTCACGAGAAAATCGCGGAACGTATCTCCGGTCACCCAAGATTTGATCATGCCGGCGAACGCCGCCGCATCGTCGGGCGGCGCGAACATCATCGTCGTCAGCACGCCCTGAATGACTCGGTGCCCGGCCACATGGCTTTGGACGCCCGCGTTCGAAATCAATCGCCCGCGAAACATGTCCATCTGCCCGCCCTTATACAGAGTAGGGGCAAAGCTGTCGTACACCCACTGAAACACGTTCGCCGACCGCGGGTCGGTCACTTCCCAGGGGGAACCGCTCAGCAGATAGACTGCGTTCGCGATCAGCTGAAAGAAGGTCGTGCCGTAGTTCCCGATGTACGGATGGGGCCCGTGCTGAAGGAAGGACCCGTCCTCATGCATGCCGTCCGCCTCCGGAACGGTCGTATAGGCGAATACGTTGTTGAGCCCGTTCGTCGACGTCTCGGTACCGGTAGCGTCGCTAAGCGCATCCCGCGCAAGAGCGATCTCG
The DNA here is from genome assembly GCF_035645195.1 of Paenibacillus sp. Classification (NCBI taxonomy): domain Bacteria; kingdom Bacillati; phylum Bacillota; class Bacilli; order Caryophanales; family Paenibacillaceae; genus Paenibacillus; species Paenibacillus sp. The sequence goes on from NZ_DASQNA010000007.1 coordinate 151,178, forward strand.
GAGCCGTCCTTCACAATGATGCCCCGGAGCATATAAACCCAGGCCTTCTCGACGCGGTTCGCTCCGGTGGCGACCACGCCCCGGGTCAGATTCGGATCGGGCGAGAACGCTTTGACCGCTCTCATGTAGCTGCCGATCTGTTCGGATGACAGCTCATCATAGAGCAAAATAACGGTATCCATTAGATTTTGAGGCCCTGACATCTCCCAGTGGTACCAGTTGCCGTACCGGACCGTATGCTCGTTGTAGCGGTTGGCATAATTCCAGTCCAAAGCGTCGATGACGGCCGAGAGCAGCGAATCGTTCCCGTACAGCCCGCTTCCCGGCGTCTTATAAGCTAGCGCCATCGAGCGGAGGCGGTCGTAAGCGACGACATTGTTGCCCGATAACGTCGTGCCGGTCAAATCAAGCCATAGGCAATCGCACGCGATACGCGCGTCGCCTGTCTGCAGCGAATCCCAGGCGGCTTCCGCTTTCTCCTCGATCAGGCGGATTTGCCCGGCCTGGTCCGGATCTGCCGTATCGGCCAGGGTGCCGCCGGTCAACACGTCAAACCATTTGCCGCGAAGCGAATCGAATGCATCCGCCGTCTCCTCGGCCGAAGCCGCAGCCGGCATCAAGCTCGACAGCAGCAGTGCGGCGCAAAGGATGAAGCTCAGCCGCCGGGTCCGTCTTTCCTTCATGATCCAACACCCCATTACTGGAAATTGTCAGCCTTTAATAGCCCCGATCATGACGCCCTTAACGAAATACTTCTGCAGAAACGGATACAGGCACAGAATCGGTACGGTCGCCACGATGATGGTTGCATATTTGATGCTTTCGCCGATCGGCATCCGGTCCCCGCCCGCAGCGCCCGTCAGCATCGAATCGGTGCTGTTCGTAATGAGAATCTCCCTTAAAATCAATTGAAGCGGATACAACTCCCGGTCGCGCAAGTAAATAAGCGCATGAAACCATCCGTTCCAATGCGCTACGCCGTAGAACAGGATCATGACGGCGACGACCGGCATGGATAGCGGAAGGATAATCCGGAACAGAACGGTAAAATCGCCCGCGCCGTCCAGCTTGGCGGATTCCTCCAGGCTAACCGGCACGGCTTGAAACGCGGTCCGCATAATGATCAAGTTGAACGCGCTCATCGCGCTCGGAATGATCATCGCCCACCGGGTATCGAGCATCCCGATGCTTTCCACGAGCAGGTACGTCGGAATGAGTCCGCCATTGAAGAACATCGTGAACACGATGAGAAACATGACCGGGTTTTTCCACATCACGTTCTGCCTGGACAAGGCGTACGCCCCAAGCGAAGTCATCAGGATATTGAGCGCGGTTCCCGCGACGACATACAGAATCGTGTTTACATACCCGCTCATGATGGAAGGATTCTCGAAGACAAGTCTGTATGCCTCCAGCGTAAAGCCTTCTGGGAACCAAATGAGGCCTCGGGTCTGCACCACCCATGAGGGATCGCTGACGGAAGCGATCAGGATATACCAGAACGGATATAATGTGATACTCGACAGCGCGAGCATAAAGACGACGTTGAACGAATCAAACAGCTGTTCTCCCCAAGTCCGATGATTCATGGATCGCGAAACCCTCCTCTACCACAGCTTTGTTTCGCTTGTGCGGCGGCTCAAGGCGTTGGCCATTATGAGCAGAATGAAGTTGATGACGGAGTTAAACAAGCCTACAGCCGCGCTGTAGCTGAAATTGGATTCCAGTATCCCTTTGCGGTATACGAACGTGCCGATGACGTCGGCGGTTTCGTAGGTGCTGCTGTTGTACAGAAGCAAAATTTTGTCCGTCCCGACCGCCATGAAATTCCCGATCTGCAGGATCAACAAGATGATAACCGTCGAGGCGATACCGGGCAGCGTGATATGGATCGTCTGCTTCCACCGGCTTGCGCCGTCCACCTTCGCCGCTTCGTACAAGGACGGGTCGATCCCGGATATCGCGGACAGGTAGATGATCGAGCCCCAGCCGACGCTTTGCCAGATGCCGGACGAAATAAAGATCGTGCGGAACCAGCCGCTTTCCTGCAAAAATGCGATCGGCTCCACCCCGAACCAGCCGAGCACGTTGTTGATCAGCCCGTCGCGGGCGAGAAAATCGACCATCATGCCTGCGATTACTACAATGGATATAAAATGAGGCATATAAGTGATCGTCTGCACGGTCCGCTTGAATACGGCGCTGCGGAGCTCGTTCAGGAGCAGAGCGAGAACGATCGAGGCCGGGAACGCAAAGAGCAGTTCGTATAAGCTGAGCAGAAGCGTGTTGCGCAAAATCCGCCAGAAATAATAGCTGTCGAAGAAGTCCTGGAAATGCCTGAAGCCGACCCACGGACTCTCCCATGTCCCGAGCCCCGGCGAGAAGTCCTTGAACGCGATCTGCAATCCATACATGGGCATGTAATAAAAGACTAAATAATAGGCGACTACCGGAAGCAGCATGAGATACACATATTTGTTCGCGGCCAGGTCGCGCAAAGCTCTGTATTTAAAGCTATTCTTATCGACCTTGGGGGTTCCCTCGGCCTGTTTTGGGATTACGATGGACACGGGTTAGCCCTCCTGCCTGTCTGATTCCGCGGAGCATGCCGGTCGCAGCGGGAGCGGAAGAGGGCGGCTTCGCCCCCGCCGAACCCCGGCAAGTCGAACTATTCGCGGTTGTTGAAGCGGTCAAGGGCAGCTTGACGGGCGCTGATTGCCTCTTCAATGCCCATTTCCTTAATCACGTTCACAAATTTATCGAAGTTTTCGATCGGCTCGGCTCCCATGATGAATTTGTTGAACATTTCGTCGCGGTACGTTTTTATGTCGTTCATAATCGAAGCCGATTTCGAGCTCTCCTCTGCGGTCAGCGTGATCGGCGGCATAATCTTGGAGTGATCCGCCTGCATCCACGCCAGCTGCGCGTCGCGCTGCTCGGGAAGCTTATAGAACTGCTCGATGTAGCGCTTATCCTGGACGAAGGGACCGCTGAACGAAGCGAGGAAATACTTCGCCATCGCCTGCGAAATCGGCAACTTATCCGGATTGTTCAGGATCGCATCGGTATAGGTCGGATAGCCGTTGACCATGTTGTAGCTTTCGCCTTCGATTCCGAAGTTGAACAGCAGATGTCCCTCTTCGCCGTACTTATAATCGAGCCATTTCACGATTTGCTCCGGATTGTCCGCGGTGACGCTGATGGCGGCGCCGATGCCCGTGAACGGATACGTATAATGGCCGAGCGCTTTCTCGCCCTCTTTCGCTGTCGGATACGGAATGCCCGCGAGCGAAGCGCTCGGGTTGCTCTCCTGAAGCAGCGGGATATAGCGGCCGATGCCGCTGCCGGCGTATACATTCATCATCCCGACCTGGTTACCGGTCACCTTCGCGTCCTTCAGCTTGGGATCGGTCGTCGCGTAGTCTTTGTCGATGAGTCCGTCCTTGTACCATTTGGCCATGGTCGCCAGAAATTCTTTGTACTCCGGCTCGATGGGACCGAACTTCACTTTGCCGTCTTCTTGGTAAAATTCATTGGTAATGCCCCAGGCGCCGACAAGCATATGGCTGAGCTCGATTTCATGGTTCGGGCTGATGGTGAACAGCAGAGGAATTTCGTCTTTCTTCCCGTTGCCGTTCGGGTCTTTATCGCGGAAGGCGGTCAGGACATTCTCCCAATCGCTTAACGTCTGCGGCATTTCGAGGCCGAGCTGATCCAGCCAGTCCTTCCGGACGGCCGGGCCGTTCACGACGGACAGCTTCTCGTCTCCAAGTAAATAGGGCATCACGTAAATATTGCCTTCGTCGGTCGTGATCAGCTTGCGCAGATCCGGCCTTTCGTTCAGAAGCTTGGTCAAGTTCGGCGCGTGCTGTTCGATCAGCTCGTTCAAGCGGATAATTCGTTTTTCCTTGATCAGGCTGTCCGCGCCTTTGGGTGCGGCGTTCCAGTTGTATTCGATGACGTCCGGAAGCTTGCCCGAGGCCAGCATCAGGTTGAACTGATCTTTTTCCTGTCCGACCGGCGGATGCTGAAACTCCACCTTCGTGCCGGTGATTTTCTCCAGCTCCCGATAAGCGGCGATTTCATTGTAGCTTTTCATCGTCGCCGCCACGTTCGAGTTGAGCGCCGTCCAGTAGGTGATCGATTCGGGGTACTCCGCCTGCGCCTTAAGTTCATCTTGCGTCTGCTCGGAAGGCGGCTGATCGGCCGCGTTCGACGAGTCGTTCGTATCGTTCGTATTCGAACCGCCCGTACAAGCACTCATAATAACGGTCAATAGGGTAAGGATGGCGATCGAGGATGCGGGTTTGTATTTGTTCACCACGGAGTTGACCCTCCTTCGGATAGTTACGAGTGAGCTCCCTCGCCCTTTCACTATAGAGCATGCGGGCACCTCTGCCCATAATCTCTTGCCCTTGAAGACTAACCGATCTTCACATCCCGGGATAAACCGGTATAATCGGGTAAACTGTTCTTCGCATTCCGCCTGCGATGATTGTCTAAGCGTCTGGATTGTGTTAAAATCGCACCCATATTTATCACATTCAAGATTTGAACGATCATGGATCACAAAAGGTCGCAAAGGAGGAGCGGAGTTGCTGAAACGCCGGAAAAATGTATTCCTCACCCTTTGGCTGTCCTACTTCCTCATTTTGCTTATTCCCGTTACGATCTTCGTCTTTCTCTATGCCAATGTGGAGAAAACGATGGTTCAAAATGCGAACCGGTCCAATCTTGCCTTGTTGGAGCAAGCAGGCGAAATTTTAGAGAACCAGATGCAGGACATCGACCGGCTCGTCTCCCAAATCTCCACCCATCCCAAGCTCCAAACGCTCTGGAATTTGAATGACGGCGAGCGTTATTTGGAATATTCGGAGGCGGTCACCGCTCTCCGCAACATGCGCTTCGGCGACGATATCGTGGACAACTTCTTTATCCGGCTCGACAAAACGGATGTCATTCTCACACCAACGCTGAAAACGGATACAAATACATTTTTGACCCACATCTCACCCTATCGGGACCTGACCGCCGAGGAGGCGCGGGATCGGTTCTTCACCGGCTCCCACTACAGAACCTGCTGGCCGTCGGCCGCCGTCATGGATACCGCCATACCGAAGAACGTCATCACCTGCGCCTTTACTCTGCCCCTCGGCGAAATGGATAACGGCCGTGCGACCCTCGTCGTCCAAATCGGCGAACAGCAAATTTTCAATATCTTGAAGCGTACGGATTGGGCCGGCGAAGGCTCGATCTTTATCGTGAACGATGCCGGTCAAGTGCTGCTGTCCGCCCCGCAAAGCGAGCTGCCCCGCGATATTATCTACAAAACGGATGCAGGCAGTCATTACGAGAGCTATCGCATGGACGGTCGGAACATGATGCTTTCCTACACGCGGGGCGATAGCGGCTGGAGATATGTGTCGATCATGCCGGAGGAGCTCGTACTGCGCCGGGTGAACGAGCTCAAGGGGTGGGCGTTCACGCTGCTCGTCGTCGTTCTGCTGGCCGGTACGGGCGCAGCGCTATGGATGGCCTACCGCAGCTACAGCCCGATCAGGAACATTGTGGAGACGCTGCTTAGCGGGAAAGGAAAACCGGCGCCGGGCGGAAACGACTATGAATTCATTCAATCCTCCATCAAGCAGAAGATGCTGGAGAGCGAAGAGCTGCAGCAGAAGCTTCGCGGCCATCTGCCCGTCGTTCGGGCGCACTTTCTGACCCGTCTCTTGAAGGGGCAGATCGACCCGAACGATCTGCAGGAAAGCACGTTCGACTACATGGGCGTCCGCTTTCCGACAGAGTATTTCTGCGTGCTGCTCTTCGAGGTGGACGATCATACGGAATTCGGGCGCAGCGATAGCGAGGAGGAATGGGCGCTTGTCCGGTTTGTCTTAATGAATCTGAATACCGAATTAATCGGCGACAACGGCTATGTGGTCGAAACCGACATTAACCGGCTGGCCGTTCTGCTCAGCGTAGAGGGCCCTTCGGAGGCTGCGAAAAAAGCTAGAGCGGAGCTCATCGACGATTTGAAGCAAGTGATCGAGAACCGGTTCCGCTTGAAGATTACGGTCGCCACCAGCTCGATCCATCAAGGCGTCAGCTCGGTCAAGCTTTGCTATGAAGAAGCGCTCAGCGCGCTGGATTACCGGATTATCCACGGCATCAATTCCGTTATTTATTTCGACGATCTGGTGAAGCTGGAGACGGCCTATTACCATTACCCGATCGAAACGGAAATCCAGTTGATGGGCTATCTGAAAAGCGGGAAATACGATCAGGCCGCCGAGCTTCTGAATGAATTATACGAGCATAACATCGTTTCCCTCGGCCTCACGCCGGAGATGGGTAAATGCTTGTTCTTCGACCTGCTCAGCACAGTCATGAAGGTGCTCGGCGCGCTCAAGATCGACGAACGGGATGCATTCGGGGGGACCGATCCCGTGAAGCATATTATGAGCTGCACCTCCGCGCGCGAAATGCTGCGCAACATTCAGGAGCTGTGCAAGATTATTTGCGACAATGTACTTGAAGCGAGAAGCGGACAGAGCTCGCAGCTTAACGACGAGATCCGGGCCTATATCGCGCAGCACGCCTCCGAGAACGGTCTGAGCCTCACCTCGATCAGTACGCACTTCGGGCTCTCCCCGCAGTATGTATCGACCTTCTTCAAAAAACAAAACGGTATGAATTTAACCGATTATATTATGGAGAAGCGGATGGAGGAAGCCAAGCGCTATCTCTCCGATCCGAGCCTAACCCTCCTGCAGGTCGCGAACAAAGTCGGCTACGCAACCGATATCGGATTTATTCGCGTCTTTAAGCGGCTCGAAGGCATGACGCCGGGCAAATACCGCGAGATGATCGGACAATAACGAATCGCGCCTTCCCCATTCATCACCCCCGTCCCCCCCGCATATATTGATTTACAAGACCCAATCGACGGGGGTGCATCGATGACGGAGCCGTTATTTATCGTTTCCCGGGAGGATTGGTCGCTCCACCGCAAAGGGTACGAAGACCAATCCCGGCATCAGCAGCGCGTGAAAGACGCGTTAAAACGGAACCTGTCCGACATCGTGTCCGACGAGAGCATCATTTTGTCGGACGGCCGGAAGCAAGTGCGGGTTCCGATCAAGAGCCTCGACGAATTCCGCTTCCGCTTCAACTACACCAAGAGCAAGCACGTCGGCCAAGGCGACGGCGACAGCAAGGTCGGCGACGTGCTCGGGCGCGACCCGCAGCCGGCGCAGCAAGGCAGCGGCGAGGGCGGCGCCGGCGACAAGCCCGGCGATGACGTGTACGAGGCCGAAGTCGACATGGAGGAGCTCGAGAACGTCCTGTTCGAGGATTGGGAGCTGCCGGACCTGAAGCGGAAAGAGAAGCAGATCGTCCAGACCGAGCATATCCGCTTCACCGACGTGCGCAAGAAGGGCATGATGAGCAACATCGACCGCAAGCGCACTTTGCTCGAGAACTTGAAGCGCAACGCGACGCGCGGCGTCCGCGGCTTCGGCGGCATTACGCCCGACGACCTGCGGTTCAAGACGTGGGAGACGATCCAAAAGCCGGAGTCCAGCGCCCTCATCATCGCGATGATGGATACGTCCGGCTCGATGGGCTCCTTCGAGAAATACTGCGCGCGCAGCTTTTTCTTCTGGATGACCCGCTTCCTGCGCCGCAAATACGAGCATGTAGAAATCGTGTTCATCGCCCACCACACCGAAGCGAGAGTCGTCACCGAAGAAGAGTTTTTCACGAAGGGCGAAAGCGGCGGCACGATCTGTTCGTCCGCGTACCAGAAGGCGCTCGAGCTGATCGACACGAAATACCCGCCGTCGCAATACAACATCTACCCGTTCCACTTCTCCGACGGCGACAATCTGACGAGCGACAACGAGCGCTGCGTGAAGCTCATCAAAGAGCTGCTGAAGCGGAGCAATTTGTTCGGCTACGGCGAAGTGAACCAGTACAATCGAAGCAGCACGCTCATGTCCGCGTACCGCAACATCGGCGAGCCCGGCTTCATGTACAGCATCATTAAGGAGAAGGGCGAAGTGCTGAAGGCGCTGCGTTCGTTTTTCGGCAAAAAGGAGACCGCGGGGGGGTAAGGCAATCGATGCTCGCAGAGGAACAAAAACAGCTGGAAGCGGCGATCGAAGAAATTACGGACATCGCGCGGAATTTCGGGCTTGATTTCTACCCGATGCGCTACGAAATTTGCCCCGCGGACATCATCTACACGTTCGGGGCGTACGGCATGCCGACCCGGTTCAGCCACTGGAGCTTCGGCAAAAGCTTCCATCGCATGAAGACGCACTACGACCTCGGCCTTTCGAAAATTTACGAGCTCGTCATCAACTCGAACCCGTGCTACGCGTTCCTGCTCGACGGCAACTCGCTCATCCAGAACAAGCTGATCGTCGCGCACGTGCTCGGTCACTGCGATTTCTTCAAGAACAACGTCCGCTTCTCCCGCACGAACCGCGACATGGTCGAGAGCATGGCGGCGACGGCGGAGCGCATCCGCAGCTACGAGATCGAGTACGGCACCGACGCGGTCGAGCGGTTCCTCGACGCGGTGCTCGGCATCCAGGAGCATATCGACCCGAGCCTCACGCGGCCGATCCGCCCGGAGGCGGTGCGCAAGGACGCGGCGGCTTCCGCGGCGAAGTCGACGGAGCCGGATTCGCCGTACGACGACCTGTGGGAGCTCGACGAGGAAGCGAAGCGCAACGCGGCCGAAGAGCCGGAGAAGAAGCGCTTCCCGCCGGAGCCGGAGAAAGATTTGCTCTGGTTCATCGAGCAGTACGCGCGCGGGCTCGAGCCGTGGCAGCGCGACATCCTCACCGTCATGCGCGAGGAAATGCTCTATTTCTGGCCGCAGATCGAGACGAAAATCATGAACGAAGGCTGGGCTTCCTACTGGCACATCCGCATTCTGCGAGAGCTCGACCTGACGCCGGAGGAGACGATCGAGTACTCGAAGCTCAACTCGTCGGTCGTCGTGCCGTCCCGTCATCAGCTCAACCCGTATTACCTCGGGTACAAAATATTCGAGGATATCGAGAAACGGTTCGGCCGGGAGTACATGTTCGAGGTGCGGGAGCTGAACTCCGACCAGTCGTTCCTCCGGAACTACTTAACGAAGGAACTTGTCGACGAGCTCGACCTGTACGTGTTCGAGAAGCGCGGGCAGGAATGGCTCATTACCGACAAATCGTGGGAGCGCGTTCGCGACCAGCTCGTCGCCTCGCGCGTCAACGGCGGCTTCCCGGTCATCCGCGTGTACGACGGAGACTATATTACGAACGGCGAGCTGTACCTCAAGCACGAGTTCGACGGGGTCGAGCTCGATGTGAAATATTTGGAGCGCACGCTCCCGTACGTGCATCAGCTGTGGGGGCGCACGGTCCATCTCGAGACGATGGTCGAGGATAAGAAAATCGTCTTCACGTACGACGGGAAAAAGCATCATCGACGATTTTTATAGTAAAAAGCTGCCTTCGGCAATGCGCGAAGGCAGCTTTTCTCATTTCTTCCGTCTTACGAACGCGAGCGCGACGATGAACAAGATGGCGCCTGCGCCTAAATAGTAGTACAAGCTGTTATCCCCGCTCGGCTCTTGCGCAGGTTCGGGTTCGGACGGCTGCCGTTCCGCTTGAGGCGTCTCGGCGCCTTCCTCCGTCGCTGCGCTATCTTCCGGAGCCGTCGTTTCCTCTTGCACAGGAAGGTCTACCGTGAACGAATACTCCTTCTCGATGCGATGGCCGTCCGCCGCCACGATATTGTAGATCACTTGGTACTGTCCGCTCGACAGCGGCTCCTGAAGCGTCCCGGTCAGCGTCGTCTTGCCGACGGACGTCTGCACGGGAATTTCCTGCCCCTGACCGTCAAGAAGCGCCAACGTGCTCAAATTTTCGATTCTCGAGTTAAATTCCAATACGATTTCCGTCAACGGCTGCGTCACGACCTCTTGGTCGCCCGGCGCAGCATGCTTCAGGGTCGCATGGGCGAACGCTCCGGCAGGGAACAGCATCGACAGCAGCACGATCATTATTGCGATTCGTTTCATATTTCCTCTCGCCTCTTCATGATGTTTTGGCCGGTCGGCCTTTCCTTAAAGATATCGCCAAGGATAGAGCCCCTAGCACGACGGCGACGATCGACAAGGTCAGCGAAAGCGATCCTTCCCGTTCGTCATAGCCGCCTGCATTCTCGCTTGGAACGATGGTCGTCACCGATGCGGGCAGATCCGAATCCGACGGTCCGGCCCATGCCACGACGCTCCCGTCTCCATAGTACTGATGGGCTTCCCAAATCAACGCTTCCGCATCGTCGGCGATTTTCCCGGAGACGTTGAACTCCGCGAACTCCGTCGCCAGCAGCCCCTGGCCTTCCGCCGTCCAAGCGATGCCGGTCACTTTATCCTCCGCATCTCTCGTCAAGGTGTACGTCCACCCCGGTTTCGGTTCGACTCTCGATATGTTCACTTCTTCCGGAATGCGCACTTCGACTTTCACGGTCGGGGTGTCCTCCGCCTCGCTCGGGACGCGCACCGTAAACTTTTCGTACGCTCCCGGGTTCGCTTCTTTGGGCCATACCGTGACATGCGCGACGGCCGTCCCCGCGAATAACGCGAGCGCGGCGACGCTCCCCGCTAAGAGGCACGCTGCCTTTTTCATCATTTGCATTCTCTCCCTGCTTCCCTCTATCCGATTCGGGCTGCCCCAAGGTTTTTGATATACTTGTTCTTGAACGACGTTCCCTGCACAAGTATATCGCGGCGCTTCGAAACGGAAATCACCCGAACGGGTGATTTTCGGGTCGGCTGCGGACGGTAAAATGTAGCATACGCGTTTGAATTCCCGGGGGGAGTTGTTTCCTTGACATACCGAACTCTAAAACTGCTGACCATCCTGCTCCCGCCTGTCATCATCGGCGGGTTCGAGTTTCTTCGGCACGATTGGCTGCTTGCGCATTTGTCCATGGAAGCGGGCAACGTGTATATCACGATCATTTCTCTGATCTTGTCGTACTTGTTCGCGACGTGGATGTTCCGAAAGATCGAACGGATGAACGAGCGTCTCGCCGCCGCCCAAACCGAGCGCGCCGTTTACGAGGAAAGGGAGCGTCTCGCGAGCGAGCTGCACGATAATATCGCGCAGACGTTATTTTTTCTGAATGTGAAGCTGAAAAAAGGGGAGCTGGACGAGGCGAGGGCGGCCGTCGCCGAAATCGATCAGAATTTGCGCCAAGCGATATTCAACCTTCGTTCCAAACCCGAAGAGGCCGGCTCCCTGCCCGCTCGGCTCCGCAAATGGCTGGCCGAATGGCAAACCGTCACGGGGATCGAGGTGGCGGAGGACCTTCGGGTCGAGGAGCGTTACTTCAGCATAGCGGAAGAAGTGCTGTTGTTCGGCATCGTGCAGGAGGCGTTCACGAATATACGAAAGCATGCCCGCGCGACGCGAACGGAAATCCGGTTCGCGACCGACCCGAACGAATGGTCGTTGACGATCAAGGACAACGGGGAGGGGCTTCCTCCGGCTTCCCCCGCCGGCAACTCCTACGGCTTGACGCTGATCAACGAAAGAGTGAAAGGCATCGGAGCGTCGATCGCCCTCTCCTCCGCGGAAGGGCAAGGCACGACGATGTTCATCCATGGGCGCAGAGGGGGATCCGCCAAATGAATCCGTATCGCGTGCTGATCGTCGACGATCATCCTTTGGCGCGAAACGCCGTGAAATCGATTCTAGAGCTCTCCCCCCGGTATCTCGTCGTCGGCGAGGCCGCCAATGGGGCGGAGGCATGCGAGCTTAGCGGTCAGCTCCTGCCCGATTTGATTCTCATGGATATCAACATGCCCGGCATGAACGGTCTGGAAACGACGCGCCGCATCAAACAGCAATTTCCCTTGATCAAAATCGTTATTCTGAGCGTTTCCGACGATGTCGCCGATCTGTTCGCCGCCATTCAGTTCGGAGCGCAAGGGTATCTGCTGAAAAATATGGAGCCGGACCATTGGATCGATTATTTGGATTCGCTGTTCGAGGGCAAGGACGATGTTTCCAGAGAAATGGCCGGAAAAATGCTGTACCAATTCCGGGAGAGCAAAGGGCAGCAAGACGATCATCTGTTGACGGAGCGAGAGAAAGAGATTCTGGCGTACATCGCGCACGGCAATACGAACAAACAGATCGCCGAGCAGCTTTGCATTACGGAAAATACGGTGAAGACGCATATTAAACATCTTTTGGAAAAGCTGCATCTCCAAAACCGGGTGCAGCTGGCTTCTTATGCCTTTAATAAGGGGATCGCCGGAAGGTGAGTTCCCGTAAACACGAACCGGCAGGAAAGCGGATAGCTTCCTACCGGTTCGTTTTGTTGTATGATCTCCAGCGCCAAGCCGCGAGTATCGTCCACCCGAAAGGCAGTGCCGATGTCAGCGCGAGCACCCATGCGATCGGTTGGAACAGCGTGAAGACGATGCCGGCGATGCCGAGCGCGCCGCTCAGCGCCCCCCATGTCGTCCCGGAGCCGAGCGCGACCGCCAGCCACGCCGGAATCATGGCGAAATACCCGAGCAGCAAGCCGTTCGCGAATAAGCTGGCGGCGAGCGTTCCGGCATGTTCATGAGCGTCGATGCGGTCTACCGCGATCGGCAAGCCGCCGAGCTCGATCGACAGCGCGGTCAGCCACATCGCGATCGAGCAGACGGAGAGCGCGGCGGCGGCGAAAGAAAGCGGCCTCGTCCGGCCTTCGTGCCCGAAGCCGATCGCGAGCCCGCCTAACCATAAGACGATGCCGACGGCCATCAGCGCATGGTCCCACACCCACTGCGTACGGCGCTCGGCGATGAACCGGATCGGCAAGTCCGCATGCCACGGATCCAACGTGAGCGGATGCAGCGCCGAGGCTAATGCGACGATCGCCGCGCCTGTCAGCGTCCATCCCGCCGCCCAACCCGGAACCCCCGTCCGTCGTTCCATTCCGATCCCCCACTTCGAGTCAAAGCTACTAGCATTATAGGGGGAACCGAGGCGAAACATACCTACTGTTCCGGCCCGGGAATACGCGCCGGTCGGGTTGGGCAAAATCCACCGAGAAACATCCCCACATGTAGAAAGGACGAACTTCCCATGGCGATGAAACCCGCGAACGAACGAGCGGACGACATGACGGCGGAGACGAAATCGGCGCCCGCCACCTCCGCGAAAGAAAGCAACGAGAACGATCTCCAGTTGAAACAGGAGCAGCCCGCATTCAAGGAAAGCGGGAAAATCGCTTCGGAGAAGCTGCGGTACGAGCATGCCGACGACATTTACCCTACTTGACCAGCTTACCCGCTGACGAAACGCTTGAACAGCGCTTCGCAACGCCAAGAGCCGTTCCCTCGCCTGCGCGATGGGGACGGCTCTTTAGGTCTTTCAGGGCTTAGTAATAATGGCCGGGATGGTACCCGTGGCCGTACCCGTGGCCGTAACCGTACCCGTACGGATAGCCGCCGTAGGGATACGGACCGTACACGTACGGCGACGTTCCGATGGCGAGCAAATCGAACAGCGCCAAAGGAAGAATCGCTTTCGTTTTCACTTTTTTCCCGCCGTTTTGCTGCAAATAAATGCGGTCCCCTTGTATGCGAACCAGCTTTCCGCTGACGACCGTGCCGTCGCGCTTTTGGGCGTACACCCGTTTTCCTGTCAGGCTTGCAGCCTTCTGCTTCGAAATCGCCATGTCGAGGCCTCCTCTATCCGCTGAAAAGTGAAGTGCTCCCATTATGCTATGTCCTTCCGGACAGCGGGGAGTGGACAGAGCTCCCGGTTCGTTGGCGGAATTTGCTGCAGCTCCGGCCGGCCAGCTTAGGCTCTTGCATGCCGGGCTTTCCGGCGGCTGCCGCCGGCTCAAGGAGTAGGCATAAAGTCCAAGCGCCCCTCGATATATTGGTTAAGGCCGCCCGCTTACCAATATATGGAGGTGCCGATTTGATTTTATCGACAATTCGCCGCAGCGTCTCGATCGCCGCGGCAATGGCGCTGCTTATCGCGCTGTTCGGCCTGGCCGCCCCGGCCCTCGGCTCGACCGGCGTTTCCTCGAACGATGCCCTGCTGATCGTCAACAAATCGACGAACGAGCTCGCTTATTTCCGAGACGGCGCGTTGGAACGCGTGTTTCCCGTCGCGACGGGCAGGACCAAGGAGCTAACGCCCGAAGGGACTTTCCCGATCGTGAATAAGATCATCGATCGCCCTTACTATAAGGAGAAAATTCCCGGAGGAGACCCCGCCAATCCGCTCGGGCGCCGCTGGCTGGGGCTTCGGGTCGGGAAAACCGAAGGGACGACGTATGCGATCCACGGCAACAGCAACCCCTCCTCGATCGGGAAATACGTAAGCGCCGGATGCATTCGGATGCATAACGACGATATCGAGTGGCTGTTCGAACAAATCGCCGTCGGCACGAAGGTCGTCATCACGTCGTCGGAGCTTTCCTTCGAAAAGCTGGCCGCGAAGCACGGGTACGAGTTGCTGCGTCCGTTCCCCGCCTCGCTGCTGATCGACGGCGCGGCGTACGAGCTGCGGCGGACGATGCTTGTGTACCGCGGGGTTACGTACTTGCCGCTGCGCGAATGCTTCGAGCTGCTCGGCGGCACGGTGCAGTGGGATGCCGCCGCGCGCACGGCGACCGTCGTCTTCGAGTCGAGCGTCATCGCGCTGCAGCCGGGCGCGCCGACGGCGCTCGTCGACGGCGAAGAAGCCGCGCTCGCCTCGCCGGCGCGCCTCGTGAACGGCGCCCTTATGGTGCCGCTGCGGGATATGGCGGTGCTCGCCGGCTGGACCGTGCATTGGGACGCGGAAGCGCGCGCCGTGGTGTTGAGCGGCGCGGCGCCCGAGCCGGAGGTATAAAGTGTTGGACTGGAGTCGTTGAATTAGCGCGTTTTTGAGTTGAAGAATCCGTCAGCTTTTAAAAAATTAGTTGTAGACTGATCCATTAAAGAAGCAGCGGCGGTCCAAGACTTAAAAAATAAAGTCTTAGACCGCCGCTGTTGTCATTCAACAAACGTCCCCGATAGCGTAATTAATAAAGGCTTGGTGGAAGGTCAATGTCTCCTTGTAGAAGTCCTTCTTTTTCAATCTCATGACGAATATCAATATAGATATTTCTTACAGAGTTGGGGTCCTGAACCCTGACTGCTTGTAAGTGCTTAGCGTATATTTGGAGGATTTCATTAATCTTTCCTGCCACTTGTTCATCCGTCGGTTTACTCCAGTACATTGTTAAAAGCCAGCGCATCTCGTAAGGAATCACATAATACACCTTACCGCTGGCATCATAAGCAAAGTTTGGGTCGATGTCCCCCAATCTTGAAAAAACCGCCTCCGCCGAAGCCAAAGCCTCATTTGATGCGACTCGATAGTGATATTTTTGGTCCGCATCAATTTTGAAGCTTTCGCTGAAAGCATTGGTTGCACGAACCAGTTCCGATTGGTACTTGGTAAATGATTTGTTAATCTGATCTTTCTTGTCTATGGCGTGCCATACGTTTAAACCAAGACTTATTATCAACAGCATGAAAAGCAATATTTTTTTCCATTTATTCAAACTTCTGAACCCCTTATTGATTCTTTTCATCAAGTATGCCCTTTTCTTTGTATGCAACATAACTGCCCAGATAGTTGAGCGGTCGGCCGGAAAGAAAAACAGCGATGGACGGCTCCATCGCTACACTCTTGTCTCCGTTAGCTTAAAGTTTCCAAGGACGTTCTTTCGGCTTGATTAGAATTCAATAATACTTAAGTTCACTTTCATCAACAATGCCTCTATAAATAATTGTATAAAACGTATTTCCATCATATTCATATGCTGTGTAAGGCACTATTCTGTTGTTTCTTACTGTAAATTTTTCTACAGATACAAATTGTGCAATGGCTTCTTCTTTACTGTAAAAATTTACTGGAAAATAAAAATCCTCGCCCTCGTTTTCCCATCCCTGATACTTTGCACTTATTACATGAAACTTCTCCTCTGATGCCATAATTCATCCCTTCACTAATGTAATTTTTCATACTCCAAGTTTCCTTGCATTCTATTTCTTTGAAATCATTCAAATATCCTGCCCGTTTGTTCAATGGCTAGGCCCGTTAACGAAACGTAGCGGTTGATTGGTCCGCCGCTGCGCTCTTGTCCCCGATGGTGGTTCAATGACAAGCATCACTTCAAATGTTTCATTAACTGGCTTGGGTTAAGTTGAGAAGATTCAATTATGACAACAGTCATACCCATCTTTGAGCCTGATTCGTGCCACTCACCTTCCGTCCAGAAAGCTGCTTGACCTGATTTTATCGGAACTTTGACACGATCTTCCCCTGTTACAAAGCCCTCGCCTTGAATAACAAGGAACAGTTGCGGGTTTGTTGCTTGATGGTAGCCTATAACACCTTCCTCACCCAGATGAATGCAACCAACCTGAAAAGAATGCTCACTTCTCACGATCGGCGTGATCGAAGCTTGCAAAGAGTTAAACGCATAAATTGGCTTGGAAACTCCTCTGTCAAACCGATATAGTTCCATAATTGCTCTCTCCTCGTCGAAACCGCACTACTGCCCAGTTAGCTTAACGCCACCGCTGCCAGTCTAGAACTTTATTTTCACGGTCTAACACTTTATTTACTCAGTCTACAACTTTATTTTCATGAGACAGGAGGAGACGTAGGCGGCAGGCGCCGGCAGTGCACTTATTGGAATTTTCTGACTACATTTCGCGCATAAGGGAATACTGTTTCTGTACCTCCATTTTCCAAAACAGAGGCAGGTGAACCCAATGGAAGCGGATATGACCGCATTGGACGTCATTGAGGAAATCAGGCGGCTCCGTCGGAACGGAAACCCGTTGTCCAAGAAGAAAATCAAGGAGTCCCATCCGCAGCTCATTCGGAACGCGCTGTATTACTTCCCGAGCTGGGACCATGCCGTCCAGCAGGCGGAAGCTTAACGCGCGGCCCGATTGACCGTTGAAGCCGCTCTTGCCTGATGACCCCGCCGCAGGGGGACGGCGCCCTGCTCGCATCGACCGCCCGCTCCTCGTCCCCGAGGGGCGGGCGGTCTTGTTCGTCGGGGGGCGTTGCGCAGGCCGCACCGCGGCGATTAAGCGCAGCTTTGCGCTTATCCCGCCTCCGGCAGGCCGCGCCGCGGCGATTAAGCGCAGCTTTGCGCTTATTCCGCCTCAGGCAGGCCGCGCCGCGGCGATTAAGCGCAGCTTTGCGCTTATTCCCGCCAACGCAAAACATCCCCGCAGCGAAAGCGATGGACCAACCATCGCCCCGCCCGGGGATGCACCATGCGCCATATGCGCCTGCCTTACAACACCTTGCGCAAAAACTCCTTCGTCCGCGGATGCTGCGGATCGGCGAACAGCCGCTCCGGCGGCCCCTCCTCGACGATGACGCCGCCGTCCATGAACACAACGCGGTCGCCGACTTCGCGAGCGAAGCCCATCTCGTGGGTGACGACGACCATCGTCATCCCTTCCCGCGCCAACTCGCGCATGACGTCGAGCACCTCGCCGACCATCTCCGGATCGAGCGCCGACGTCGGCTCGTCGAACAGCATGACCGCCGGCTGCATCGCGAGCGCCCGCGCGATCGCGATGCGCTGCTTCTGGCCGCCCGACAGCTGCGACGGATACGCCTCCGCTTTGTCCTGCAGCCCGATGCGGGCGAGCAGCTTCATCGCCAAAGCCCGTGCCTCCGCGTCCGGCATGCCCTTCAGCTTCTTCGGCGCGATCGTAATGTTGTCGATGACCTTCAAGTGCGGAAACAGATTGAACTGCTGGAACACCATGCCCATCCGCTCGCGCAGCTTGTTGATGTCCGTCTTGCGCCCCGTAAGCGGCAAACCGTCGAACTCGATTTCGCCGGACGTCGGCGTCTCGAGCAAATTCAAGCAGCGCAGGAACGTGCTCTTGCCGGAGCCGCTCGGCCCGATGACGACGACGACCTCGCCCTTCGCGATGGTCGTGTCGATGCCTTTCAGCACGTGAATCTTGCCGAAGCTCTTCGTCAATCCCGTTACTTTAATCACCGGCGCGCATCCTCCTTTCCAGCAGTCCGACCAGCTTCGACAGCGTGAAGATGACGACGAAATAGAACAGCGTCACGATCAAATACGGCTCAAGCCCTTTGTACGTAATGCCTCGAATGACGCCCGCTTTGTACATCAGCTCGCCGACGCCGATGATCGACACGACCGCCGTCTCCTTCATCACGACGACGAACTCGTTGCCGAGCGCCGGAATGACGTTCTTCACCGCCTGCGGCATAATGATCAGCCGCATCGCCATGCCGTGCGGCATGCCGAGCGAGCGCGCCGCTTCCATCTGCCCTTTGTCGACGGACATAATGCCCGCGCGCATAATTTCCGCGACATACGCCGACGAGTTGATCGAGAGCGCGATCACGCCGTAGAAGAAGATCGAAGGCAGCCCCATCATGTCCGGAATGGCCGGAAACAGCTGCGTGCCCCCGAAATAAATGAGCGATACCTGCACGATCGCCGGCGTCGAACGCAGGAAGTCGATGTACGCAGCCGCGATCCAGCGCAGCGGAGCGATACGCGACAGCCGCAGCAACGCCACGACCGTGCCGAGCAGCACGCCGAACACGATGCTGGCGACGCCGAGCATCACGGTAAATTTCAGGCCGTCATAGTAAAACGTTTGATATTTTGTGAAAATGTCGACGAGCGTATCCCAAGTGCTCTGCTTCTCCGGCATGACCGGCTTCCCCTCCTAAGACGGAAAAAGAGACAGCGGGTGTTCCGCTGCCCCCTCGCCTTCCGTTATTCCATCGCGTTCGTCGCGTCCGTGACGAACTGATCGATTTTGCCTTCTTGCTTGAGTCGCGCCAGCGTCGCGTTCACCGCTTCGACGAGCTCGGCGGAGCCCTTCGGCAGCGCGATCGCGGAGCCCGCTTCATCCTGCTCCAGCTTAATGTCCGCAAACACGAGCTCCGGATTCGCGGCGATATACGCCTTCGCGACCGGCTCTTCGACGACGACCGCTTCGACGTTGCCCGCCTTCAAGTCCAGGATGAGATCCGGCAGCTTCGAAAGCGCG
This sequence comes from Paenibacillus sp., assembly GCF_035645195.1. Lineage (NCBI taxonomy): Bacteria > Bacillati > Bacillota > Bacilli > Caryophanales > Paenibacillaceae > Paenibacillus > Paenibacillus sp. The sequence goes on from NZ_DASQNA010000007.1 coordinate 170,295, forward strand.
CGGAGCTCGGAATTCGGCATTTGGTCCGTAACGACGCCTTCTTGGATCGCGCCGAGCTGCGCGCCGACTTTCTTGCCGGCGAGCGACTCGATCGTCGTGTACGTCGCTTGGTCCGCCGCGCGAACGATGACTTTCTGAATAGCCGTGTAATACACGTCCGAGAAATCGACCGCTTCGGCGCGCTCCGGCGTCGGCGTCATGCCGGCGACGACCATGTCGATGTTGCCCGACTGCAGCGCCGTAAGCAGACCGTCGAAGCCCATGTCGGTGATAACGAGCTCGACGCCGAGGTCGGCCGCGATCTCTTTCGCGATCTCGATGTCGAAGCCGATGATCGTGTCTTTGCCGTCGATGATTTTATGGAACTCGTACGGCGGGTAGTCCGCGCTCGTGCCGAGGCGAAGCTTGCCCGACGCTTTGATCGTCTCGAGCAGGTTCGTTGGCGCAGGCTCCTCGGCCGCTGGCTCCTCCGTCGCCGGCTGCGTCACTTCGCCGCCCTGCGTCGCGTCGCCGGCGTTGTTTTGCCCGCATGCCGCTACGACCAGAGATAAGGCAATAATTGCCAAAATTGTGAGCCAAAATGGTTTTTTCTCTTTATTTCCCAATATAAGTCCCTCCTGCATTCGCATATTTATGCAATATGATTCACGATTATAAACCACCGTTCAGCCGCGCGCAACTCTATTATTTCCCGGAATCGCCTGCCAATTGTTTCATCCGAACCTGCGACCAATCCGTGCGGTAATAGCGAACCATCAGCGTCAGTCCGAACACGGTCATATATAGGTACAGCGATACCCAAGCGCCGTAGCTGCCCCAATCGAACACGAACACCGACAAATACGCCGCGGGCAAAAACAGCAGCCAGTTGAGCGCGACCGCCGTCTTCATCAAAAACGCGGTATCGCCGATGCCCCGGAGGCCCCCGCCGTAAAAATTGTAGAACCCGTCGAACAGCTGCAGGAACGCCGCCACGCGAATCAGGTGCGCCGTCAATTCGTACACCTCGGGGTCATGAGAGTACCACCGGGCGATTTGCTCCGCGAAGACGAATTCGATTGCTCCGAGCAGCAGCAGGAGCAAGCTGCCGAGCACCGCGGTGTGCGTGCCGAGCTTCCGCGCGAGCTCCGGCGCGCCCCGGCCGATTTCTTGCCCGACGAGAATCGTCGCCGTCGCGCCGAAGGCGAACGCCGGCATGAACCCGAACGACATGACGTTGAGCGCGACCTCGTTCGCCGCGACCGCCGTCGTGCCGAGCTCCATGACGAACCGGGTGAAGATGAGCATCGCGACGCTCATGGCGAATTCCTGCAGCCCGAGCTTGCCGCTCTCCGCGGACACGAGCTTGATTTCCGCCAGCGACGGCTTCATGCGCCGTCTCGTCCCGAAGCGGCGCCCCATGCGCACATAATAAACGTAGAAACACCCGAGCAGCCCGATCGCTTCGCCCGCCAGCATGCCCCAGCCCGCCCCGGCGAGGCCGAGCTCCGGCAGCCCCCAACGTCCGAAGGCGAGCCCGTACGTGAGCGCGATCATGACGCCGTTGCCGAGTACGGTCAGCAGCATCGGCGTGCGCGTGTCGCCGACGCCGCGCATAAACCCGTGGTAGACGAAGATCGGAATCGAGCAAGCCATCGCCGCGAACCGAAGCTGCAGATAGGGCGTCCCTTCCTTAACGAACGCCTCGCTCCCGCCCATCAGCGTCAAAATCACCGCCGAAGCGAACCAGCCGACGACGAATACGGCCCCGCCCATGACGAGCGCCACCAGCAAAGCGACGTACGTGCGCCGCACGCCTTCGTCCATCCGCTCTGCGCCGTAGCTCTGCGCGACCAAGTAATTTATCGTATGCCCGAGCCCCGAAAAGAGTGCCCAGGCATTGTACATAATAATATTGCTGACGCCGACGATGGCGATGACGAGCGCGCCCAGCTGCCCGACCAAAATCAGGTTGATCGTGCCCGACGCCGTCATCGTCGCGAACGATAAGATCGAAGGCAGCGCCAGCGCGAGTATCGTTTTCCAATGCCGCATGAATTGGTTCCTCCTCGGATTCCCGTCTCCCGACCGGAACAGGGCGGGACCGCAATCCATTCTATCACAAGGACAAGCCGCATACATTCATAGCAAGCAGACGACCGACCTAAAACCGCAAAAAACCGATAACCATGATCAAAAAAATGGAGGGAATGCACCTCATGCCCAAGCCCACGTACCGCCGCTTCTTGATCGCGGCGCTCGCGCCGCTTCTGCTGTTCGCCGCCTACCGCGCCGCCGACCTCGCGCACGAGCGGCTCGCCGCGACGCACCCGGCGGCGGTCGCCGCCGCGAAGCCGGAGCCCTCGCTGCGGTTCGCGAACGAGCGCACGGCCGCCGACATCGCGGTCGTCGTCAACCGCGAGCACCCGCTGCCGCCGAATTACGCGCCCGACGATCTGACCGAGCCGGACATTCCGTTCGCCTTCGACGGCGCGCACGAGAAGCGGCTCCTGCGCGAACCGGCCGCCCGGGCGGCGGAGCAGCTGTTCGACGCCGCGAAGCGGGACGGCGTCCGGCTCGTCGGCGTGTCCGGCTACCGGTCGTTCGAGACGCAGCAGGCGCTGTTCGCTTTTAACGTGCGCACGAAAGGGCGCGATCATGCCGAGCGCTACAGCGCCGTCGCGGGAGCAAGCGAGCATCAAACCGGGCTCGCCCTCGACGTGTCGGCGCGCAGCGTCGGCAACCGGCTCGTCCCGGCGTTCGCCGCGACGAAGGAGGGGCGCTGGCTCGCGGACAACGCCTACAAATTCGGCTTCGTCATCCGCTATCCCCGGGATAAGGAGGATATCACCGGCTACGCCTACGAGCCGTGGCATATCCGATACGTCGGACGCGACGCCGCTTTGACCGCGTATGCGTACGATTTGACGCTCGAGGAGATGGCGGAGCCGCTGCCCGTATTTTCACAATAATCGGAAGTTTCTACCTTCGCCGGATTGTGGTAAATTGGAAGTAGTTTGAATCGCTAGGACAGCCGGTTGGGGGGAACGGAATTGTTGAGAGACGTATTGACGGAAGCGGAACTTCGGATGCTGCTCGGCGAGGAGGAGGCCGCCGCCGCCCCTGGGGACTCCGCGTGGGACGAGCAGGACCGGAAGCTGCTGCACGCGCTCGTGCGCAATCAGCTCCGGCTGCTCCACATGATCGAAGACATGCAGTCGGAGCTCCGATTGCTCAAGGCGGCCGCGTCCGGCGGCCGCCCCGATAAGGAAACCGTCTGGAAGCTCGAGCCGCTGCCGCTGCCGTTCATGTCGCAGGCGGGCGGCGCCTTCGAACACGCCGCCTCCGGCCAAGAAGCCGACGGCGAAAAGCAAAAAGCCCCCGCCGCGGAAGTATCGCGGAAGGAGCGGCATAAGCGCAAGTCGTTCTGGTAAGGCGGATCCGGTCCGCCTTGCCGCCCGTCAGCGGTTCAGCAGGCTGCCTACGTACCTGAGCAGCTCGTTGGCGCAAACGGGGCAATAGCCGTGCTCGTCGATCAGACGTTTGATAACCTCGTTCATCTTCTTTAGCTGCGTTTCGTCCGGCGTCTTCGTCGACGTCGTAATTTTCACCACGTCTTTCAGATCGGCGAACAGCTTCTTCTCGATCGCCTCGCGGAGCCGCTCGTGCGTACCGTACTCGAACGTCTTCCCTTTCCGGGCGTACGACGACATCCGAATCAGAATTTCTTCCCGGAACGCCTTCTTCGCGTTCTCCGAGATGCCGATTTGCTCCTCGATCGACCGCATCAGCCGCTCGTCGGGATCCATCTCTTCTCCGGTGAGCGGATCGCGAATCTTCGTCCAGTTGCAATACGCCTCGACGTTGTCGAGATAGTTTTCGAACAGCGTCTTCGCCGACTCCTCGAACGAATACACGAACGCCTTCTGCACTTCCTTCTTCGCGATCGTGTCGTACTCTTTGCGCGCGAGCGAAATGAAGTTCAGGTTCCGATCCCGCTCCTCCTTCGTGATCGACGGGTGCTGGTCTAATCCGTCTTTGATCGCGCGCAGCACGTCGAGGGCGTTGATGCACGTCATGTCGTGGCGGATCAGCGCGGACGAAATCCGGTTGATGACATAGCGCGGATCGACCCCGCTCATGCCTTCGTCGAGGAATTCGTTCTGCATCTCCTTCACGTCCGCCGCTTTGTACCCTTCGATCGCTTCGCCGTCGTACATGCGCATCTTTTTGACCGGGTCCATGCCCTGCTTCTTCGATTCCTTCAGGCGCGTCATGACCGAGAACATCGCCGCCGCGCGGAGCGCATGAGGCGCGATATGTACATGGTTCATATCCGAGTTCGCGATCAGCTTCGCGTAAATTTTCTCTTCGTCCGATACGCGCAAGTTGTACGGAATCGGCATGACGATCATCCGGGACTGAAGCGCTTCGTTCTTCTTGTTCGCGATGAACGCTTTGTACTCCGTTTCGTTCGTGTGCGCGACGATCAATTCGTCCGCGCTGATGAGCGCGAACCGCCCCGCTTTGAAATTGCCCTCCTGCGTCAGCGACAGCAAGTTCCACAGAAATTTCTCGTCGCACTTCAGCATTTCCTGGAATTCCATGAGGCCGCGGTTCGCCTTGTTCAGCTCGCCGTCGAACCGGTACGCCCGCGGGTCGGACTCCGAGCCGTACTCGGTGATCGTCGAGAAGTCGATGCTGCCGGTCAGATCCGCGATGTCCTGCGACTTCGGATCGGACGGCGAGAACGTGCCGATGCCGACGCGGTTTTCCTCGGAAATGAGCACCCGTTCGACGCGCACGTTTTCAATTTTTCCGTCGTACTCCGTTTTCAGGCGCATTTGGCACGACGGGCACAGGCTGCCTTCGATTTTGACGCCTAACTCCTTCTCGACTTCGGGACGCAGGCCGTGCGGAATGAGGTGCAGCGGCTCCTCGTGCATCGGGCAGCCCTCGATCGCGTAAACGGCGCCGCGTTCCGTACGGGAGAACTGTTCGAGCCCTTTCTTGAGCAACGTGACGATCGTCGATTTGCCGCCCGACACCGGTCCCATCAGCAGCAGAATGCGCTTGCGCACGTCAAGCCTGCGAGCCGCCGAATGGAAATATTCCTCGACCAGCTTCTCCAGCGCGCGTTCGAGACCGAATATTTCTTTCTCGAAAAACATATATCGGTTTTGGCCGTCCACGTTCTCGACGCCGGCGCTTTTGATCATCTCGTACACGCGGGCATGGGCGGTCATGGCGAGATACGGCTTCTCGCGGACAAGTTCGAGGTACTCGGCGAATGTGCCGGACCACGCAAGATGTTCCTCTTCACTTCGGAATTGCGAGATACGCTTTAGGATGTCCATAGCATAACCTCCTTCTCGGACGCTGGAAAAGCAGCAATGCACCTGGGCGGCGGAGGGGCATTCACTGTACCTTGGTTTTTCGTGCGTAATTCAGTCTATGCGCCCACAGGGCAAACCTTGACCTGAAAATTCGTACAAATTTCGGGGAACCCGCGCGGGGAGGCATGCTATAATACGGGGACAAACAAGGCTCGGAAGGAAGAAGTCAGGTATGGGGAAAAAGGTTCTCGCGGAATCTGGAGCTGCGGCGGGAGACAAGGTACGGAAGGCGAAGGCGGGAACGGATGCGGCGGAGGAAGCGAGACAGACCGCGAAGCCGAAGCGAGCCAAGAAAGCGGCGGAGCTGAGATTGGAAGCGGAGCCCGAGTCCGAGAAGGCGGGGCGCCGCGCGAAGGCGGAGACGGAGCTGTACGCCCCCGTGAAGCGATGGCTCGAAGCCCGCGGGTACGAGGTGCGGGGCGAGGTGCGGGGCTGCGACGTCGTGGCGGTGCGCGAAGGCGAGCCGTGGCCGGTCGTCGTAGAGCTGAAGAAGCGCTTCAACCTGTCGCTGTTCCTGCAGGCGGTCGAGCGGCGCGCGACGACGCCGCATGTGTACGTCGCCGCGGAACGGTCGGACCGGAAGAACGCGTTCGCCCTCTCCGAGCTGCGGCGGCTGTGCGAGCTGATCGGCGTCGGCCTGTTGACGGTAAGGCTGTACAAGCGCAAGCCCGCCCTCGTCGAGCTGCACTGCGAGCCCGCGGCCGGCGCGGCCGCGATCGCCCCGCGCGCGCCCGGACGCCGCACGGCGAAGCTGCTGGACGAGTTCCGCGAGCGCTCGGGCGACTACAACGCCGGAGGCGCGACGGGGCGCAAGCTCGTCACCGCCTACAGAGAAAAAGCGCTCCGCTGCGCGGAAGCGCTTCATGTTCACGGGCCGCTGGCGCCGCGTCAGGTGCGCGACCTGATCGCGAGCGACATGGCCCAGTCGATTTTGCGGCGGAACGTGTACGGCTGGTTCCGCCGCGAGCGCCGCGGCATCTACGCCGTCACGCCGGCCGGCGTCGCGGCGCTCGAGCAGTTCGCGGACGTGCTGCGAGGCGCCGCCGCGCGCGCGGAGCCGTAATCGGCCTCGTGGATTACGTGTACGGGTACGGCCCGCGCGGAATGCTGTCCCGCTCGAAATCCGGATCGCTCTCGTCGCCGGTCTCGAGGTCGGTCAGCTTGCGCTTGTCTTTCTCGTTGAGCGCCATCGAGCGGAGCGCCTCCTTGCCGGCGACTCCTTCGTTCCGGGACACGACGTTGCGGCCGCCCGGACCTTGGTCGTCGAGCGCTATTTCTGTGCCGCTCATCCGATTCATTTCATTCTCTTCGTGCGTCACCTTCGCGTCGTTCTTCATGATCTGCGATTCAACCTCCTGTCATGTGCCTGCCGGCTTAGGGTTTGCCCGCCATCGCCAAGCTATGCGCCGAGGCGGGGGCGGGCGCAGACGCTTCCTTCTCCTGCTTGAGCAGCCATTTGTGCATCCAAATCGCCGCCTGCTGCCCTTCCCCCATCGCGATCGTCAGCTGCTCGGAATGAACGCCCACGTCTCCCGCCGCCCATACGCCGGGCACGCTCGTCATTTTCGTGCGCGGATCGGTAATGATATGCTGGTTCTCCATCCGTTCGACGCCGAGCTGGCGCGCCAAATCGGTCCGCACGTCGTTGCCGCCGAACGCGATGAAGCCGCGCTCGCCGGCAAGCTCGACGCCGCCCGCGAGCCGCACGCCCTTGAAGCGCCCTTCCGCTTCGTCCCCTTCGACGAGCACCCGCTCGATCGGGCCGTCGCATCGGTCGACCCGATGTTCGCGCAGCTTGCGGTCCAGCCCTTCCGACACCGGCTTGCCGTCGTGGTTCACATACACCAAATCGTCGCAGAAATACGTGAGCGCCGCCGCCATCGACGCGCCCGCGTCGCCGGAGCCGAGCACGATCGTGCGCTTGCCGCGCGTTTCGATGCCGTCGCAATCGGGGCAAATGAACACGCTGAGCCCAAGACACGGCCGAAGTCCCTCTAGCTGCGGGAATCGGTCCTTCACCCCCGTCGCGAGCAGCAGCGTCTTGCCTTCGTACGCCGTCGGCAAGCTGTTCTCCGTCTCGCACCGCACGAGGAACCCGCCCGGCATCCGCCCCGCCTCGGTTACGTCCCCGCGCAGAAACTCGACGCCGTACCCGATCGCCTGCCGGCGCCCCAGCTCGCGCAGCTCTTCGCCGCTCACGCCGTCCGGGTAGCCGAGCACGTTGCGGTATCTGCGGCACATCGCCGACCGCCCGTCGCCCCGGTCGATGACGAGCGTCTTCCGCCGGTACCGGCCGAGCTGTATGGACGCCTGCAGGCCGGCGATGCCGCCGCCGACGATGATGCAATCGTACATAATAAAAACACCCCTCTCGCCGATCCGCCGCGCCTGTCCGGCGCGGCCTCGTTCCGATTAGGGTGTCCCTATCCAATCGATCTTATATCAGTTTGATGCCGCTGAGCAGAATGATCGTCGCGACGACCGCGCGGAGCGGCTTCGACGGCACCTTCGCGCTGAGCGCACTCCCGAGCAGCACGCCCGGAATGGAGCCGATCAACAAATTGAACGCCAGCATATAATCGACGTTGCCCATACCCGCATGCAGCGCACCCGCCACCGTGACGAGGAAGAACGCGTGGACGATATCGGTGCCGACGACCTCGGACGACTTCATCCGGAACAAATAGATGAGCGCGATGGCGAACAGCGAGCCGGAACCGACCGACGTCAGCCCGACGATAAACCCGAGCGCGAAGCCGATCGCGATCGTGATCCACCGTTTTTTCTCGAACGGCATCGTCTGCCATTTGTTTTCCTTCTCCGACTTCCATCCGAATAGACGGAGCAAAATCGCCGCGGCGACGACGACCAGCATGATGCCGAGCGCCGTTTTCATAATATGCTCCTGATTGTCGAAGAACTGGTCGAACAGCTTCAGCAAGCCGACCGCGACGATCGCCCCGGGAATGCTGCCGGCGGCGAGATGCGCGACGATTCTCCATTGAACCGTATGCTGCCGCCAGTGTTGAAAACCGCCGAATAATTTCGTAATCGAGTTATAAAATAAGTCCGTCCCGACCGCCACCGACGTGGGAATGCCGATCCACACGAGAACCGGCGTCAGCAGCGCCGCCCCTCCGACGCCGGTGAGACCGACTAGAAAGCCTACGCACAAACCGATGATCGCTGTCGTGATATCCATGGTTTCACCCGCTCTATCTTAATCCCTAGTATATTAATAGGAATTATAAGATTAATAAGCCCGTCTTGTAAAGCGAAAAGTTTTCACAGAACGGTCGTTTCCCTTTTCCGCGCTATGGGGTTATAATGTAGGGCATAGAGATTCTCAGAAGGAGGTCCGAGCCGTGTCTTTCTCCATGGTTTTCTGGATCGTGATGCTGGTCCTTACGATGTTTTTGGTTACGATCTTCACCTCGTCTTATAATGACGATAAGACGAAGGGATTATAAGCGTCATCAGTGAAAAAGACGGTTCCGAGGGCTGCCCCTCGAACCGTCTTTTTACTTTGCTTCTTCCTCGAACGCAAGCCGCTCCCGCTTCGGCATCGATTTCAACACGAGCGCGTACGAATGATCGATCATCCAGCAGAGGTCCTTCTCCGGCACCGAGCCGTCGACGACGACCGTGTTCCAATGGGCTTTGTTTAAGTGGTACCCCGGCTTCACCGCTTCGAATTCTTGCCGCAGCATGATCGCCGTGTCCGGGTCGCATTTCAGCGAAATGTGGACGGGATCGCTCCCCGACACGAGGGCGAACATCTTCGCGCCCACCTTCATGACGAGCGGCTCCGGGCCGAACGGATAATCCTCCCTCGCCCCGCGCTTGTCCATGCAATAGCTTACGATCGATTCCCGATTCATCGGTTGTCCCCCGATAAAATATTTTTGGAACAATGTTCCTCCCCGTCCTGCTCTTCCCTTATTGTAGCCCGGGCGGTTCCCGGGGCGCAACGGCGGCTTTCCTCCGGTCTGACACTTACCCTTGGGCGAACGCCCGGTTTTCACGACATTCGCCGCCGCCGCGCAGCGGCGCGTCTTCGGACAAGGCCGGAACCTCCCGGCGTCCGGCGCAATACGTATGGTACATAACGACCTGCCGGCGGTCGGTTGACTATAGGTGCATCGGGAGGAACGGGGTATGGATTTGCGGGAATGGATTTCTGCACGGTTTCAGGAGGAGAAGACATTCACCGTCGAGCGGATTCGCTCCGCGCTGAAGGACCTTCAAGACGCCGCGGCGCTCACGCAGCCGCATATCGAGCCGCCGGGGCGGTACCCTTACGGCCGAGCGGTCGTCTATGCGGACGACCGGTTCGAAGCGATCGTCATTCATCTGCCGCCGGGAGCGGCTACGGCCGTGCACGATCACGGCGCGTCCGTCGGCTGCGCGATCGTCGCGGAGGGGCGCCTGACGAACGTGCTGTATCGCTGCGGCGACGACGGGAGGCTGAAGCGGACGTGGGCGGAGGCGATCTCGCCCGGGGAGTGTATGCCGTCTCCGGCGGGCGTCATCCATCGGATGCGCAACGACGGAGAGACGCGCGCCGTTTCCCTGCATGTGTACGCGCCGCCGCTCGGGGCGATGAACCGATACGAGAGCGCCGATGAACAGGAATGAGGCTGCCGGACGGCAGCCTCGTTCTTCTTTATATATACACCGGCATCGGATCGACCTTCATGCCGTTCTCGACGACGACGCAGCGTCCTTCCGAGAACGTATAGATGCGGTGAACGAGCGTCCATACTTCGTCGCCGGGGGAGAGCGGCGCGTGTTCGGCAGAGCGGTACGTCGTCACGATGCCCGCCTCCAGCTCGATGTCCACCTGCCAATGTTTCCCTCGGAAATATACGTTCCGGACGACGCCGCGCTCCGCCGCATGCGGATGCGTGTGCGCGGTCCCGGTGCCGACGATTTCGACGAATTCCGGCCGCACGACGGCTTTCGCCGACGCCCCCACCTCTTCGAAGCCCTTGAGCGCCGCAGGCTGCTCGAGCACGTTCGTCTCGCCGACGAAGCCCGCGACGAACGGCGTGCGGGGCTGCCGGTAAATTTCGATCGGCGTTCCCTGCTGTTCGATGCGCCCGCCGCTCACGATCAAGATTTCGTCGGCCACCTCGACCGCTTCCTCCTGATCGTGCGTCACGAAAATCGTCGTGATGCCGACCTTGCGGATCATCTCCTTCAGCCACGTCCGCAGCTCCTTGCGGATTTTCGCGTCGATCGCGGCGAACGGCTCGTCGAGCAGGAGCAGCTCCGGCTCCGGCGCCAGCGCCCGCGCGAAGGCGACGCGCTGCCGCTGCCCGCCCGACAGCTGATGCGGGTACCGCTTCTCGAGGCCGGCGAGACCCGTCAGCTCGACGAGCTCCGTTACCCGGCGGCGGATGTCCGCCTTGGAACGCTTCTGCACCTGCAGGCCGAACGCGATGTTATCGAACACGTTCATATGACGGAACAGCGCGTAGTTTTGGAACACGAAGCCGATGCCCCTCTTCTGGGGCGGCACGTCGTTCACGCGCCGGCCGTCGAACCAGATGTCGCCGGCGTCCGGCGTCTCTAGCCCCGCCAGCATGCGGAGAATCGTCGTCTTCCCGCCGCCGCTCGGCCCGAGGAAGCCGACGAGCCGCCCGTCGCGGATGTCGAACGTTACGCCCTTCGACGCCTCGAAGCCGCCGAACCGTTTGGTCAGTCCTTCTACCTTAATGTGCATGCGATTCGTCCCCCTTGTTTCCTCTCTCGAGTTCCCGCCGATGCTTCCATTCCAACGCGCTCTTCGCTAGAAGCGTGGCGAGCGCGAGCAGCACGAGCAGCGACGACGCCGCGAAGGAAGCCGTAAACTGATATTCGTTGTACAAAATTTCGATATGGAGCGGCAGCGTGTTCGTCTGCCCCCGAATATGGCCGGAGACGACGGAGACGGCGCCGAACTCGCCCATCGCGCGGGCGTTGCACAAAATAATGCCGTATAACAAGCCCCATTTGATATTCGGGAGCGTAATGTTCCAAAAGATGCGCCACCCGCTCGCGCCCATGCTGGCGGCGGCCTCCTCTTCGCCGCTTCCCTGCGCCTGCATGACGGGGATCAGCTCCCGCGCGACGAACGGGAACGTGACGAACATCGTCGCCAGCACGATGCCGGGCAAGGCGAAGATGATTTTCACGTCGTGCGCCGCAAGCCACGGCCCGAGCAGCCCTTGCGCGCCGAAGAGCAGCACGAACACGAGACCGGATATGACGGGCGACACCGCGAACGGCAAATCGATCAGCGTGACGAGCAGCTGCTTGCCTTTGAATTGAAATTTCGTGATCGCCCAGGCGGCCGCCACGCCGAACGCGGTGTTCAGCGGCACGGCGATCGCCGCCGTCGTCAGCGTCAGCCGAACGGCCGAGCGCGCGTCCTCGTCGACGATCGATTGGAGGTACACCTCGAACCCTTTCGCGAGCGATTCCGCGATGACGACGATCAGGGGAAGCACCAGCACGACGGCCAAAAACAGCAGCGCGATCCCGATCAAGAGCCATCGCACGAATTTAGGCTCCGTCAAGTGCGGCGGCCGCGCCTCCAGCGAGACGCCGCCGCCGGCGTTAGATACGTATCCGCCCATTGCTGATTCCTCCTAACTGGATGTAAACCGGCGGTGGCTGCGCCACTGCAGGAAGTTGATGAGCAGCAGCAGCACGAACGAGACGACCAGCATGAGCAGCGCGATCGCCGTCGCGCCAGCGTAGTCGTATTGCTCCAGCTTCGTCATGATGAGCAGCGGCACGATTTCCGTCTTCATCGGCATGTTGCCGGAGATGAACACGACGGAGCCGTATTCGCCGATCGCTCGCGAGAAAGCGAGCGCGAAGCCGGTAATGAGCGGCGGCAGCAGCTCGGGGAACAGCACCTTGCGGAACGTCGTCCACCGCTTCGCGCCAAGGCTCGCCGCCGCCTCCTCGACCGCGCCGTCCAGCTCCAGCAGCACCGGCTGGACGGTCCGGACGACGAACGGCAGCCCGATGAAGATAAGCGCGGTCGTGATGCCGAGCGGCGTGAACGCGATTTTAATGCCGTACGGCTCCAGCCAGCGGCCGATCCAGCCGTTCTGCGAATAAATCGCGGTCAGCGCGATGCCGGCGACGGCGGTCGGCAGGGCGAACGGCAAGTCGATCAGACCGTCGACGAACCGCTTGCCGGGGAACGTGTACCGCGTCAGCACCCAGGCGACCAAGAAGCCGAAGACGACGTTGACGGCGGCCGCGGCGAACGAGGCGCCGAGCGTGACGCGGAACGACGCCAGCACCCTCGCGTCGGTGATCGTCTCCCACAGCCCCGCCCAGCCGGCGCTCGCCGCTTTCAGCGCTACGGCGGACAGGGGAATCAAAACGATCACGCTGAGATATATTACCGTAATACCCATCGTCATCCCGAAGCCGGGTAAAATGCTTTTTTGCACGAGATTATTTTTCAAGAGTCCCTTCTCCTCCAGTCGGTCTGGCGGGATTGTCGAATCGGCGTTTTTCCGTTCGTTCGATTTGCACGATTTTTCCGTCGTGTATCGTAATGTGGACGCTGCCGTATTTGATTCCGGATAAGCTTTCCGCGATGCGCCGCAGCCACGCCGCATCGATCCCGTTCGTTTTGCTCAACAGTAGCTCCCTCCAAGCGTCGATATTTCAAACGCCGTCACGGCTGATAAATTTGGTCGAATACGCCGCCGTCGGCGAAAAACTTCGCCTGCGCCGATGTCCAGCCTCCGAACGCTTCGTCGACCGTAAGGAGGCGGATCTCCGGGAATTGGTCTTTATATTTCTCCGCCACGGACGCAAGGCGCGGCCGGTAATAGTTTTTCGCGGCGATTTCTTGGCCTTCTTCGGAATACAAGTATTCGAGATACGCCTTCGCGACTTCGGAAGTGCCCCGCTTTTCGGCAACCTTGTCGACGACCGCCACCGGCGGCTCTGCCAGGATGCTGAGCGACGGCACGACGATTTCGAACTTGTCGGGTCCCAGCTCGTTGATCGACAGGAACGCTTCGTTCTCCCAGGCGAGCAGCACGTCGCCGATGCCGCGTTCGACGAACGTCGTCGTCGAGGCGCGGGCGCCGGAGTCGAGCACGGGCACGTTTTGGATCAGCTTTTTTACGAACTCCATCGCTTTCGCTTCGTCGCCCCCGTGCTGCTCGAGCGCGTAACCCCACGCCGCAAGGAAGTTCCAGCGCGCGCCGCCCGACGTTTTCGGATTCGGCGTAATGACCTCCACGTCGTCGCGAACGAGATCGTTCCAATCCTTGATACCCTTCGGATTGCCTTGGCGGACGAGGAATACGATCGTGGACGTGTACGGCGAACTGTTATCCGCAAGCCGCTCCTGCCACCCTTCCGCGATCAAGCCCGCTCCTTGGATCGCGTCGATGTCGTACGCGAGCGCCAGCGTCACGACGTCCGCCTCTAGCCCGTCGATGACGGAACGCCCCTGCTTGCCGGAGCCGCCGTGCGATTGGTTGATCTTCACCTTCTGGCCCGTCTCCGCCTCCCAATGCTTCGCGAACGCCGCGTTATACTCTTCGTACAGCTCGCGCGTCGGGTCGTACGATACGTTCAGCAGCTCGACCGCCTTGGCCGCCGTTCGGGACGCCCCCGGCTGCGCCGCGTCGGTCGACGTCGCCGCCGTTCCTCCGCCGCAAGCCGTCGCCAGCATCGCCGCCGCGGCCAGCGCGCTTATGAGCAAGCAGACTCGTTTCGGTCGATTCGTTTGTTGATTCTTTTGTTGATTCGTTTGATTTGTCTGATTCATGCGTTCCATGCGTTCCCCCACCTTACTTGATAAGTTCGTTATATTGGGTGTCTCCGGTGGTCCGGTTGCTTTTCCCATAATCCCGATGCGCATAGTCGGGTTTGTGGAATGAATCGTATCACCGCCGATTTTGTACTGTCAATACGCGGCAAACATGTTGTCAGAATGAATAGAAAGTGACGTTTTCGACGCCGGCTTCGTCGGTTTCCCGGGGAACGCCGCCGCGCTTTGCGGTCAAAATGAAAAGAAGACCGCAGCGTTAAACGCCGCGGTCTCGCAGGATTTGATGTGTTACTGGTCGAGCGTTAGGAATGAAACGATGGTTTCCGATTGTTCGAATTTGTCTCGAATCAGTTGTTCGATTTCTTCCGTCGTATGGCTTTCGTTCATATGACTAGGGTATACAAATATGTTGCTAAGGTTCAGGTCATGGTTAGACGCCGGTTGACCGAGCCTTCCGTAACTGGGGACTCCAATCAGAAAATCCCCCAACAATGTCTCCAGTGCAGCCATTCGCTCGGATTCCGCCGCTTCAAGGAAAGAAGGCAGTCGATTCACCGTTTCATGCAGATTTCCTTCAATACGCTTCAGTAGGCTTGCTTGCTCCTCCCCATAATAATCCGCTAGGTAAAAGAAAACCTCCTCTCGGATCCGATCGTACAATTTGCTTTCGTTATGACTGATGGTAAAGCCCTTTAATAAAACGGCTGCCTCGTCGACTCGATCCTCTTCCAAATAAGATTTCGCCCGCGTTAACACTTCAGCGTAATGATCAATTCTCCCCGACCACAATGCATATTCTTGACTCTTATCGACAGGCTCGGGAGACTCCGGCGGCTGCTGGCAGCCGAGCAACCACACGAGAACCAGTATGACTGCAATACCTTTGCTTCTCATATCATATCAATACCCCTGAACAGTACTCCCTCTCCATTTCGCTTAAAAGCAATCCGTCTCCTGCTCCTCCTATCCACGATTTCTGCACATCACCAACATTATCCACATAATTATCCACTGATTGTCTATAACATTCTCCTTGGAAACCCGAATCTTAAACAAGATGTTCACATATCCACAGGACGACTTATCAACATTTGTCCGATCTGCGTAGGTTATCCCCAGACCGCTGCCGCGGCGGCAAGCTCAACCCCGTCTCACCGACTCCCGGCGAACCAACATGGTTCCCATCTTGCGCGGCGAGACCGCCTCTCACCGACTCCGAGCAGCCCAACACGGGTAGGGTCTACCCTTGTTTTGGGAAGACCCTGCTCATAATTAGTGTACACCCTTCCCATCTTGCGCGGCCGACCGCCTCTCACCGACTCCGAGCAGCCCAACAAGAGAAGGGTCTTCCCTTGTTTTGGGAAGACCCTTCTCATAATTAGTGTACACCCTTCCCATCTTGCGCGGCCAACCGCCTCTCACCGATTCCGAGCAGCCCAACATGGGTAGGGTCTACCCTTGTTTTGGGAAGACCCTGCTCATAATTAGTGTATACCCTTCCCATCTTGCGCGGCCGACCGCCTCTCACCGACTCCGAGCAGCCCAACATGAGAAGGGTCTTCCCTTCTTTTGGGAAGACCCTTCTCATAATTAGCGTACACCCTTCCCATCTTCACCGGGAGGTCCACGCCCGGCGGCGTTGGAATCGCAGCGGCGCGGGCGGACCGGCGCGGCTGGTCGAAACGCGCGGCGCTGCCGCCGGTGCGGCGCGCGCCCCGGACGGCACCTACTCGTGCGCCTCCTCCGGCGCCGCCTTGCGCTGCGCGGCTGTGCGCGGCGGCGCCGACTCGATGACCGGCGCGCGCTCGCCCGCCGCGACCATGCGCGCGACGAGCCGCTCGCGCAGCCGGTCGGCGACATGCCGATGCGACGCGGCGCCCGCGAGGTTCGTCAGCTCGTACGGGTCCGCGTGCAGGTCGTACAAATACTCCTCCACGTATCGATCCGCCCCCGGGTCCCGCAGCGGGTCGGCGTCCGGCGCCGTGACGCCGTACTTCCACCGCTTCGTGCGGACGGCGCGGCCGACCTGCGACTCGCTGATCTGCACGAACACGTCGTCCGGCCACTCGGCCGCCTCCCGCCGCACGAGCGGCGCGATCGAGCGCCCCTGCATATGCTCCGGCGCGCCGAGCCCGGCGGCATCCAACAGCGTCGGCGGGAAATCGACAAGGCTGACGAGCTCGCGAATCGTGCCGCCGCCCGTGAAGCAGCCGCCGTACAGCGCGGCCGGCACGCGGATCGAGCTCTCGTGGCACGAGCGCTTGTACTCGTCGTTCCGCGTCTTGAAATGCGAGCCGTGATCCGACGTAAACAGAATAATCGTATCCTCCGACAGCCCGAGGCTCTTGAGCGCGTCGGTCACCCGCCCGAGCGCCTCGTCGAGCCGCTTCACCATGCCGTAGTAGCCGCCGAGCTGCTGATGCGCCGTGCCGCCGAGCGCGGCGAGATCCGGCGGCACCCAGCGGGACGTGTACATGTCCCGATAGACGTCCGGCGCCGGGTAGTCGTCGCGGCGATTTTGGTGATGCGGCTCGAGGTACGACAGGAACAGGAAGAACGGTCGGTCCTTCCGCTCGTCGATGTACCGGATCGCCGCATCCGTCATCGCGTCCACCCGATAACCCGGCAGCTTTACCGGTGCGCCAGCATTGTCGAACAGCACCGTGTCATACGCGTCCGACGTATGCTCGAGCGCGTCCGCGGCGAGCCAATAGCGGTAGCCGCCCCGCAGCCGCTCCGGCACCGGCTCGGTGCGCGTCACGGCGAGATGCCATTTGCCGATATACCCCGTATCATAGCCCGCTTCGTTAAAATAATGGGCCATCGTCGGCAGCTCCTCGCGCAGCGGGATGCCGTTCGTGAAGCAGCCGGTTTCGGTCGCGTACAGCCCCGTCTGCAGGCACGACCGCGCCGGCCCGCACACCGGCTGGCACGTGAACGCATACTCGAGATGCGTGCCGTACTTCGCCAACCGGTCGAAATTCGGCGTTAACCCCAGCGGGTTGCCGTGCACCCCGGTCGTGTCCCAGCGCTGCTGGTCCGTAAAAAAGACGATCACATTCGGCTGACGACGCGTCATCGCAGCCACCTCCTCCTCCGCGTCCGAATTACCCCTTCAGCCCCGTCGTGGAGATCCCTTCCACGAAATGCTTCTGCGCCAGGAAGAAGACGACGATGCAAGGCACGATCGTAACGACCGACATCGCCATCACCTGGTTCCAGTTCACGGCGCCTTCGTTATCCAGCACCATGCGCAGGCCGAGCGATACGGTAAATTTCGTGACGCTGTTGATATAAATCAAGGCGTTGAAAAACTCGTTCCACGTCCAAATGAACTGGAATATGCACACCGACACGATCGCCGGCACCGACAGCGGCGCGAGCACGCGCACCAAAATGCTGAAGGAATTGCAGCCGTCGATCACCGCCGCTTCGTCCAAATCCCGCGGAATGCCGCGGAAAAACTGAACGAGCAGAAACACGAAGAACGCGTTGACGGCGAGCAGCGCCGGAACATAGAACGGCCAATACGAGTTCAGCCAGCCGAAGTCCCGGAACAAGATGTACCGCGGAATCATGACGACCGCGTCCGGCAGCATGAGCGTCGAAATCATCAGCACGAAGAACAGCCGCTTGAACGGGAAGTTGAACCGGGCGAAGCCGTACGCGACGACGACGCTGGAGAGCGCCGTCAAGACGACGACCGGCACGACCATGACGAACGTGTTCAGGAAAAACCTCCCGAAGCTGCTCCGCCCGACGCCCTGCCAGCCGCGCGCGTACGAGTCCCACACGAACTCGGACGGCCACAGCCCGATCGACGAAAATACCTCCGTATTCGGCTTCACCGAAGCGAAACCGAGCCACAGCAGCGGGTAAATGAACACGATGCCGAATACGCTCAAAAACAAGGCGGTCCATACGTTTCTCGAAAGTCCGATCGTCATTTGCCGTCCCCCCCGTCCTCGTAGTGCGTCCATCGATCGGAGGTTTTAAACAGAAGCATCGTAAACGCCAAAATGATCAAGAACAAAATCCAGGACAGCGCGGAGGCGTACCCCATTTTGAAAAATTGGAACGCGTTGTCGTACAGCATGAGTCCGTACAAATACGTCGATTTCATCGGGCCGCCGTCCGTAATGACGAAGGCTGCCGTAAACTGCTGGAACGCGTTGATCGTCTGCATGATCAGGTTGAACAGCACGATCGGCGTCAGCAGCGGGAACGTCACATTGAAGAAAATGCGCACGCGGGACGCGCCGTCCACCCTCGCGGCTTCGTACAGCTCCTTCGGCACCTGCTTCAGTCCGGCGAGGAACAGCACCATCGAAGAGCCGAACTCCCAGACCGGCAGCAGCGTGATCGTAAACAGCGCCAGCTCCGGATCGCCGAGCCAATTAAGCGGCGGGATGCCGACCTTCGCGAGCGCCGCGTTGACGAGCCCTTCCCGCATGAACAGAAACCGCCACAGCACCGAAACCGCGATGCTGCCTCCCAGGATGGAAGGCAGATAATATACGGTTCGGAAGAAGTTGATGCCGCGCATGTTCACATTGAGCACCATGGCGACGAGCAGCGCGAAGGCGAGCTTCAGCGGGACGGCCATAACGACGTACAGGAACGTGACTTTCAGCGATTTATAAAACAGCGGGTCGTTCGTAAAAATGTCGATATAGTTTTTCAGGCCGACGAACCGGGCTTCCTGCACCATGCTGTAATCGGTGAAAGAGTAGTACAAGGAAGCCAGGAACGGGTACAGCGTCAGGACGAGGAAGCCGACGATCCACGGGCTGATGTACGCGAGACCGATCCAGCCCTTGCGGTCGCTCCGTTTCCTCGTCGTCCGGGTCATCGCAGCGGCTTGCTGAGTCATATGGCACCCCCACCCTATCTATGTCTTGAAAAATTCGCTTACTGAATGTCCTTCAGCTTCGCCGTCACCCGCTTCACGATTTCAGCGGCGCCCTGCTCCGGCGTCATCGCGCCGAAGGCGACCTGCTCCATGATGTCGATCGAAATTTGCGCAAGCTCCTGATTGTTGCTAAGCGCGTTGACCGGATTGCCCGGACGCTGCAGCGCGATTTCGACCGCCTGCTGCGTCGTCGCGTCGATCAGCCCTTTGTCCGCCAGCGCCTGGGCGTTCGCCGCGGCGGCAGGCACGCTGTACACGTCTTTCAAAATTTCGGCCGCCGCCGGATCGGTCAGCAGCCAGCTCGCGAACTTCGCCGCCTCCTCCGGATGCGCCGTCTTCTTGTTGATGGCGAGCGGGTTGCTCGGGTTGACGAGCACGGCAGACGTTTTCGCGTCGGCCGGAATCGGGAACATGGCGACGCCGATGTCCGGAACATGCGTTTTCACCTTCGCCATCGCGGATGCCAGCGTAAACATCATGCCGATGTTGCCGTTTTGCCACTGCAGGTTTTCCGTCACGTCCGGATACAAGCTGCTCTCTTCCACCGGCTGCAGTACGCCGTCGTCGAGCAGCTTTTTGTAGTAAGCCAACGCGTCTGCGACCGCCGCTTCGTCGAAGCCGAGCGTCTTGTCCTCGTTGATCCATTGGTTGCCCGTCTTCTGGTTGACGTACGGCTGCAGGAAGCCGCGGTAATCGAACATGCCGAGCAAATACGCGTTCGGATCCTGCTCGTGCACCTTTTTGCCGATTTCATGAATTTTCGCCCAGTCCCACACCGTATCTTCCGGAATGCCGAATTTCTCGAAGAAAGCGCGGTTGTACGCGATCGTCATGCCGTTGACGCCCATCGGCAGACCGACCAGCTCGCCGCCGTGCACGACATATTGCTCTAGGAACGCTTGGTCGAAGGCCGCCAAATTGATGTGATCCTTCAACGTATACAAGTCCATGACCAAGTCGCCCTTCACCGCGATCTCGTTGATCCAGTCGACGGACAGCGGCGTCAGGTCCGGGCCGGTGCCCCCCGCGAACTGCGTGACGAGCTTTTGGTAATACCCTTCGAACCCGCTGTACTCCGGCTCGATCGTGACGTGCGGGTTCAACTCCATATATTTGTCGATCGCCGCGAGCAGCGCTTTATGCCGCACCTCCGAGCCCCACCATGCGAAGCGGAGCGTCGCCTTCTCCTTCTCCGCCGCCGCCGGTTCGCTGCCTTGCGCGCTTCCCGACGCGTCGCCCTGCGCGGGCGCCTCCGCCGCCGGCTGCCCGGACGAGCAGGCCGCGAACACAAGCGCAAGCGCGCCGATCAAGCACAAAAGAATTCCCCGTCGAAGTTGTCGTTTCATTGTTGTTCCTCCCTTTTTTCGTGTTCCTTGGTTGCTTCTCTTTCTGCCCTCGTTCATCATAAGCTTTGTAAGCGTTTACCCAAAGGCATCTCGTTTAGGATTTACGGATGCGGATCTGTCTAGTTTGCGAAAAAAGGTATCCTCATTTAACAATGGCGCAAATGCGGCGTATTTTTCTAAAATGCGGCGTCTATACTTCCCACCCGAAAGCAAGTATGCTAAACTCGAAGCCACTTCGAGAGGAGGACTGCTTCCATGTATAAACTCTTATTAGTAGACGACGAAGTAGAAATCCGAAACGGGCTGTCGCAATATTTTCCGTGGAGCGAGATCGGATTCGAGCTGGTCGGTCAATGCGAGAACGGGAAAAAAGCGCTCGACTTCATGGCGGAGAAGCCGGTCGACGTCGTGCTGTGCGACATCATGATGCCGGTGTTGAACGGCCTCGAGGTCGCGAAGTCGCTGTACGAGACCAAAAGTCCTGTGAAAATCATTTTCTTAAGCGGTTACAAAGACTTCGAATACGCCAAACAGGCGCTGGAATACGACGTGAAAGGCTACATCGTGAAGCCGACGAAATACGACGAACTGTACGCCGTCTTCTCGAAGCTGAAGCTCGAGCTGGACGAACAGCGGCGGACCGCCGAGCCGGAAGAAGCCGACGGAGCGCCTTACGCGCAAAAGGTGATCGCCGCCGTCAAAGCGTACGCCGAACGGCATTATCAGGACGCGACGCTCGAAGAGGCCGCGGCCCGCGTGCATATGAATCCGTTTTACCTCAGCAAATATTTCAAAGAGAAGACCGGGCAAAACTTCTCCGATTATATCGTATCGCTGCGCATGACGAAAGCGGCCGAGCTGCTGATGGACATTCGCTACAAGACCTATGAAGTGAGCGAGCTGGTCGGCTACAGCCATGCGAAGAACTTCACCCGGACGTTCAAAAAGTTTCACGGCGTCAGCCCGCGCGATTATCGCAACCGGCACATCCCCTCCGCCGAGGCGCATCCATGAGGAAGCAGTTTTTCCTCAAAAATTTGATGCTGTTCCTCGTCCCGCTGCTCATTCCGACGATCGTGCTCGGCAGCCTCGCCGTCACGTTCACGAATCGGTACGTCGAGGGCGAAATCGAGCGGAACAACGGCATGCTGTTCCAGCAAATCGATCGCGCGATGGAAACCGTCATGAACGAAATGACGTCGCTGAGCGTCGCCTTCGCGACCCCGGAGCTGCTGTACAGCCTGGAGGAAATTCTCCGCACCCAGACGCTGACGCTCGACCATCTCCGGCTCATGAAATCGACGATCCAGTATATCAACGCGCCGGTGAACGCGAGACCGTATATCGAGTCGATTTACGTATACGTGTATAACGATCACGGTCAGTTTTTGGCGAGCGGCACCGGTCTTGCGAAGTTCGATCAGTTCCACGACGTCGCCTGGAGGGACAGCTTCGAGCGGAACCGCGCCGAAACCGGCATCTGGACGGAGTCCCGATTGATTCGCCGCTATTCGTTCGAGGAGCCGATTCGGGTGACGACCGTATACAAAAATTTATACTCCTCCGTGCACCATCGACCGTACGGCGTTCTCGTGCTGAACGTCTACAACGAGTACATCGAAAAGCAGCTGCGCAACATGGAGCTGTACGATGAGCATACGATTTTGGTGCTCGACCCGCACGGGCGTCTGCTGTTCCGCAACCGGGAGGGCGCCATCGTGCCGGAGGCGCAGACCGCGGCGTTCGCGTCCGGCACGGCGGCGTTCCGCCTGACGTCGAACGGCCGCTCGTACGCCGTCGACCGAATGACATCCGCTCCGTTCGGCTGGCGGTACGTCTCCGTCGCGCCGGAGGAAGAGCTGCGGCAAGTCCCGTCGCGCCTCAGCCGGTATACGCTGCTGCTCATCGTCGTGTCGTTCGCCGTCGGCGTGGCGCTGACGTTCCTGCTGACCCGCAGCAACGTGAACCGGATCCGGAAGATGATCTCGATCATCAAATCCGCCGAACGGGGACAGCCTTTGCCTGAAACCGCGCCGCTGCGCACCAACAACGAGTACGACTTTATCACGCAAAAAATCATCATGAACTTCATCGAGCAAAACTATTTGAAAATCCAGCTGTCCGAGAAAAAGTACAAGCTCCAAGCGGCGGAATGGACGGCGCTGCAGGCGCAGATCAATCCGCATTTCCTGTTCAACACGCTGGAGACGATTTACTGGAAGGTGCTCGCGCTGACCGGCAAGCCGAACGAGGCGAACCGGATGCTGGAGCATCTGTCGGACCTGCTGAAATATTCGCTCGACCGGCCGAACCGAATCGTGCCGCTCGAGAAAGAAATTCGCCATACGATGAACTACGTTCATATCCAAACGGCCCGGTACAAGGACAAATTCGACGTCGTCTGGGATTACGATCCGGACGACTGCGTCTACGGTGTGCCGAAGCTGCTGCTGCAGCCGCTCGTCGAGAACGCGATCTACCACGGCATCAAGGAAAAGGACGGCCCGTGCGCGCTCAAGGTCAAGGTGTCGCGCCTTCCCGAAGGGCTGCGCATCGCGGTTATCGACAACGGCGTCGGCATGACGGCGGAGCGGCTCGCGGAGGTGCGGGACATGCTGCGCGCGGACGGGGAGCCCGGCGGCCATATCGGCATCGTCAACACCGACAAGCGGATCAAGCTGCTGTACGGCGAAGCGTACGGCATCCGCATCCAAAGCAAGCGCGGCCGCGGCACCGTCGTGTCGCTGCTCGTCCCGGTATAAAGCGAGAGGGAGGCCCCGTTCGACACGGGCGCCTCCCTTATTGGTGTTACCGGTGAAACCGCGCGCCTTGATGCGACGGCTCGAGCTCCAGCACTTTACGATACTGCTCTCCGGCATCGGCCTTCCGGCCGAGCCCGGCGTAGCCGAGCGCCAGCATGAAGCGGCAGTGGATTTCGTTCTTCCGATCCAAGTTTTCGTCGAAGACGAGGAAGTCCGGCAGCGATACCGCGAAATAATCGATGGCGAGGCTTTGGAACAAATGGCGCTCCCCGTAGTCGACCAGCTTGTTGAATTTGCCTTTCGCCCGCTCCGTTTCCCCGAGCTTCCCCAGCGCCAGCCCTTGGTAGTAAATCATCTCCGGCGGCTGATCGTTGTAATACATCGCGCTCGTCGGCTCGTCGAGTCCGACCGCGGCGGCGCTCCACGCTTGCCGCGCCTTCTCGAGATCGCCCATCCCCTCGTACGCGGCGCCGAGCCAGTAGTGGATATGGTTTTCCTGCGCCCCCGCCAGCTTGCCTTCCCCGAGATTGTCCGGGTAGACGAACGCCCGCTCCAGCAGCACCGCCGCTTCCGCATGCTTCCCGCCGCGGATGCCGGCTTTCGCCAGTTCGACAAGCGCGAGCACGTACTGAGACGTCACCTTGCCTTCGCCTCCCTCCCACGGATGGAAGCGGCGCGACAGCAGCATCGCCAGCGCCTCCTCATGGCGCGACGCCGTGTTGTGCAGCTTGACGAATTCGGTAAACAAGTCGTCTCGCCGTTCGACGACGGGGCGGTATTGATCTAGGAAGGCGAGCCGCTCCTCCGGCGAGCGGCCGATTTTTTGGTACAGCTGGTCGAGCTCGAACAAGACGCGCGCGTCTTCCGCGTTCAGCGCGAACGCTCGCTCCAGCGCCGCCCGCGCCCGTTCCGCTTCGCCGAGCTTATTGTAGTACGCAAGCGCTAAGTTGCGGTGCACGGTCGGGAAGGCGTCGTTCAGCCGCGCCGACGCTTCCCACAGCGCGATCGCCTCCTCGGCTCGGCCTTTGTCGTACAGCAGATTGCCCAGGTAATACCGCGCTTTCGCGTCGTCCGCGTCTGCGTTCGCGGCCCGCTCCAGCACGACGACATCGGTGAGCGCGTTCGGGAAGCAGTAATCCGGCGGCGCCGCTTGGGCAGCCTTGTAGTCGGCGGCTTCCCCTGCCGCATCGTTCGCTTGGCCGGCCGCGTAACCCCGGTAATACAGCGTCATTGGATAGATGCCCGCCGGCCCTTCCGGCGCCAGGTCCATCAGGCGAATCGTTTCGTCGTAGAGGCCCGCCGACAGCAGCTGCTGCGCCAGCGCCAGATAGTTGAACACGTCGCCGCGCAGCAGCGACTCGAACTGCGCCCGGCGCTCCGCCGCCAGCCGTTCGTCGCCCGCCGCCTCCGCCAGCAGCAGCCGCTCGAACCGCGATCCGAAGTCGCCGATGTCGATCGTCTGCGCCGCCTCCGCCTCTCGCTCCGCCTCCGCGCGGCGCCCGAGCTTCCGCAGCGCCGCCGTCTTCAGGTTGCGCGCGAGCGGGTTGCGGTAGTTGCGCATGAGGGAGCGTTCGACGTGCTCGAGCGCCGTCTCCCAGCGCCCCGCCATCGCGTCGAGCTGCGCGAGCAGGAAGTACCCCTTGTCCTGCCAGGCCCCGGACCACACCGACTTGTACGCGGCGGCGTACGCTTCCTCCAGGCGGCCCTGGTATTTCAACGCCAGCGCCAAGTTGAAGTGCGGCTCCCCGTCGTACGGGTTCGGATTGTGCCGCGTCGCCGTGCGCACCGCTTCGCGGAAGCGGCTCTCCGCCTCGGCGAACCGCCCCCTGCGCAGCAGCAGCAAGCCGTACGCGTTGTTGATCCTTATGTCGCCCGGATCGCGCTTCAGCCCCTCAAGGTAGTACGGCTCCGGGCTGCGGGTCGCGTGGCGGTACTGCTCCAAATGCAGCCCCGCAAGGTACAGCGCCTCGTTGTTCGGCAGCGCCTCCGGCGCATCGATCGGCTTCGCCGATTCCGGGATCGGCTCGACGTCCGGCTTCTTCGGCGTATACGATACCAACGCGCGCCCGTCTCTGTCGTACACCGTCAGCGTGAAGCGATGCGCCTCGAGCCCGCCCGGAACGTCGATCTCCCGCTCGAACGTCCGCTCCGGCGACAGCGCGGCGCGCTCGTCGATCCACGTTCGGTCCTCCGTGCGGAGCACGATGCGCGCATCGTCCTGCACGCCGGTCGCGTACGCTTTGCAGATCGCCTTGCCGTCCTGCAGCTCGAAATAGACCGCCGCGTCGATCGTCGCGTTTTTGACCTGACCCAATTTTTTATAAGGCATGAAGTATTGCTTGAACGTCTTCTCCTCGTACGGCTGCAGCCATGTGAAATCGGGCTGATTGTCGGTGTACACCCCGGTCATCAGCTCGATGTACGGCCCGTCCTCTTCGGTCAGGTTGCGATCCCACGCCCGGCCGAAATCGCCGTGGCCCCACGTCCACTGCTTCTTCCCGGGCGCGATATGGTGGTTCGCCACGTGCAGAATGCCCGCTTCCTTGCCGTAATCGTAGCCGCCGACGAAGTCGAAGTCGGACTTGTACGCCATATACGACGTCGGCACGGGAATGTTCTTATAGCGGGAAATGTCCACGCCGGCCGAATAATCGACCTTGTAATACGTGCCCGTCGCGATCGGGAACCGGCTGACGTCCCGCTTCCCGTGGTCGAACACCGCGTTCACGTCGGGCGGGAAGATCGACTGCGTCTCGTCGTTGACGGCGACGGCCGGATTCGCCCACCAGAGGAACGTCTGCGGCTGCTCCGTCCGGTTGAACAGCTGCCCCCGGATTTCGAGATACGCTTTGCCCGGGTACAACGTGAAGCCGGCCATCCCCTTCGTGCCGTACATGCGGTCGACCTCGCTGATCCATACCGTCGCGCTGCCGTCGTCGTTTTCCGCGATCGCGCACTCCGTCGGCCCGAATGTGTTCGGCCGGTGATGCTGCGGCCAGTTGAACTCGATGCCGCCCGAAATCCACGGCCCCGTCAGCCCGACGAGCGCCGGCTTGATTACGCGGTTGTAATAGACGAAGTCGTACCCGTTCGTCTTGTCCAGCGCGCGGTAAATGCGGCCGCCGAGCTCCGGCATGATTTGGATCTGCACATATTCGTTCTCGAGGAACACGATGCGGTAGCTCTTCGGCCGCTTCTCGTCCTCGATGCTGTCGATGACGGGAAGCGGGTACACTTTGCCGGAGCTGCCTTGGTATACGCGTTTCTCCAGAAACATCGGGTTTTTGTCCGGCTTGCCGACCTCGTACGTCGGGATGTCGACCTTCTCTTCCCATACGCTCACGCGGGCGGCGGCTTTCACGTTCGTATCGCTCATGCGAGATGACCCCTTTTCCGTTGCGGTAATGTTGGAGGTTTCTCCGTTTAGCTTCACTTTACCGAGGGGAGAGGCGGTTTCCAATTGACGATCTGCGGTTTATAATGGACGATATTCTGATTTATACAAATCACCATGACATCAGTACTGTGCAACATTATATCGTTTTGCATCATATTCGGATTTTTGAGGGGATGGCGAAGGCGAATGGAGGACACGCGGGGCATACCGGAAGGGTTTGCGCAGCAGCGGCTTTATTTGCTGCCCGATTATACGGCGGAGGCGCTGTCGCGGCATCCGTTGACGCGAGGGGCGTACGTGTCCGACATCGGCGTCTTCCCGAAGGCGCGGCGCCATTACCGGGAGCGGCGGGAAGGCAGCGATGCGCACATCGTCATCTATTGCGCGGACGGCCGCGGCTGGGTGCGCAGCGGCGGCGGTCCGCACATGGCGGTCGGGCCGCGCCAGCTCGTCGTGCTCCCCCCGGCGGCGCCGCATGCGTACGGGGCGGACGCGGACGATCCGTGGAGCATCTACTGGTTCCACTTGAAGGGCGATGAAGCCGGCGCCCTGCTCGCGGAATTTCGGCTGCTGGACCGGACCGTCCAGCTGCCCGCCGCCGACGCCGACCGATTTCTGGAACGGTTTCAGGACATCTACGAAACGTTGACGGAGAAATCGTATTCGATGGCGCACCACGTGTACGTGTCCCAAGCGCTGCGGTTCGCGATCGCCGCGATCGGGGCCATACAGGGCCGCACGCGGCGCGAGGAGAGGACGAGCGCCTATTTGGAGACGGCGATCGCCGTCATGAAGGACCGGCTCGACGGCAGGCTGACGCTGCGGGAGCTGGCGGAGAAGACGCGGCTGTCGCCGCAGCATTTGAACCAACTGTTCAAGGAGGAAACCGGCTTCCCGCCGGTAGAATATTACTTACGGCTCAAAATGCGCCGCGCATCCGAGCTGCTCGACGTCACGACGCTCGGCATCAAAGAAATCGCCGCAGCCGTCGGCATCGCCGATCCGTACTACTTCTCCCGGCTGTTCAAGCGAACGACCGGCGAAGCGCCGAGCGAGTACCGAAAGCGGCCGAAGGGGTGAATCGCGGCTCTCACCCCTCCGTCAAGTCGGCCCTCAGTTCGCTGGCGATTTCGATCATTTTCGGAATGACGGCTTCGTTGGTAACGGCTACATACAAATCCCCCATGTAATGTCGGAAAGGAATTTGCGCCTCGCCGTGGCTCCACATGAAGAAATCGCCCTCGATCGTCATCGTGCTGGCCGGCCCTTTCACGGTATACGACGGCGCATACGCAAAATCGGGCTTAGCCGCGAAATATCGCTTGGCTTCCTCCAAAGAGATCGCCAGATCCGGGTTTTCCTCTTGGAACGACCTTGTAATTCGAAACCGCTGACTCATTCGTAACGCCTCCATGTTCCTGTTCACGTTTTTCGGAAATTGTTCCCTCGTTCGGACGGGCCCATACACTTCCATAATGGTTCAACGTCATCGGACGAAATTCCTTTTCGTCGGCAGAATCATCCGGATCGCCCCCTTCCATCCCGTGCAGAAATAGGTCTCAAGGCCGACGCTCCAACAGTCCGAAAGGACGATTCTCAAAATATCGCCCGCATGGTAACATTTTCCTGGGTCATGCACCTAAGTCAGAACGGAATGTTTGAACGCTCGGCACAGCACTTTAATTAGGAGAGTGATTGCATGTCGAAGAAAATTCTCATTCTGACCGGCGACGCGGCGGAAGTATTAGAGGTCTACTACCCCTACTTCCGGATTCAAGAGGAAGGGTACGAACCGGTCATCGCCGCGCCGTCCAAGAAAACGCTCCACACGGTCGCCCACGATTTCGTGGAAGGCTGGGAGACGTACACCGAGAAGCCTGCGCATCTGCTGCCAGCTCATATCGCGTTCGCGGACGTGGAGCCGTCGGAATACGCCGGCGTCGTCATTCCCGGCGGGCGCGCGCCGGAGTACATCCGCTCGAACGAGCATCTGCCCCGGATCCTTCGGCATTTCCTCGAGGAAGACAAGCCGGTCGGAGCCATCTGCCATGCGGTGCAGGTGTTCGCCGCGCTTCAGGATGCTTCCTATTTCGAAGGACGCACGATGACCGCATACAACGCATGCCGCCTCGATGTCGAACGGCTGGGCGCGCAATACGCGGAAGGAACGCTGCATGTCGACGGCCGACTCGTCACCGGCCATGCATGGCCCGATCTGCCAGGCTTTATGCGCGAGTTTCTGCGGCTTGTGAAGTCGCCGGTGACCGCTTAGTTCATGCTCAGGAGGGTTACCCGTTTCGGGTAACCCTTTTATTTTTGCGGCGCCGATGTTTTGGGTTTCCTTCTCGCGAAACTATTCGGGACTCTTCCCCGTCTAATCATAGCAAGCGCAGCCCACTGGGAAGGAATGAATTTTTTATATGAAAAAGCTCTTATCGGCTCTCCTCGTAAGCGCCTGTCTCGTCGGCGGCGCTTCATCCGCCGTCGCGCAGGATGCGCCCGGCAAGCTTCCGCTGGACGAAGCGTTCGATCGTTTGGTGATCGTGCCGTTCGATTTTCACGGGAAGGTGTTCGTCAGCGGCGAGAAAACCGATATTCTCGAACCGTACGACATGGTGCAAAAGGACGGACGCGTGTTGGTCCCGATTCGGCTGATGGGGTACCTCGCGTCGGAAGTCGACCGCGGAGGCGGCTACTGGGAAGTGCGGTGGGATCAGCAGCGTCCGAACGACGTCGTGTTAGTGAATCACGGCTCGGGCAAGACGATCCGGTTTACGGTGAACAGCCGGACGATGGTCGTCAACGGCGAACCGGTCGCGATGGACGTAGCGCCGCAGAAGGTGGACGGCCGCATCGTCCTGCCGCTCAGAAGCGCAGCCGAGGCGCTGGACAAGAAGATCGATTGGCTCGACGGACTTATTTTGCTCGGCGACGTATCGGTGGATTTGCAGCACCCGCAAACGACGGCGGTCAAAAGCCCGATCAAGACGCAGCTGACCGACGCCCGGAAGCCGAAGGATGACGCGACGCCGCTCAACCCGATTGCGAGGTACGGGAACGCCACCTATTATACGAAAATCACCTATCGCGACAACGGCGTAACCGAGGAGTTGTACCGGAAACCGGACGGGCAGAAGGAAACCAAAGTTCAGGTGCCGGGAACGCCGGCATTCAGCAACGCCCAAGTCATTGGGGATGAGCTTTACTACGTAACGGCGACGAACGATGGCTATGAGCTTCAAGCGCTGCGCTTCGCGGATCGATCCTCCCGCAAGATCGTCGCGCTGGAGCAATGGAGCCCGGCGGACGGTTGGCTGGCCGGCGTGATGAAGCTCGATAACGAATTGTACGTCAACCTGCACTACGGCGATTTGACGATGGGCGCGGAGAGGCTGTACAAGGTGGAACAGGGCGCCCTGAAGGAAGTGTTAGGAGCCAAGCAGATCGTTGATTTAACGAAAGACGGAGAACATATCTATTTTGCCGATTTTCGATTTATGGGCATGGCGGCGGACAATTTGTACCGGTTGAATGCGGCAACAGGCGAAAAATCGCTCGTCGGCGAGGAAGGCTTCGTGTACGGCATTTACCGGGACGTCCGGGACGACGGCGTTAGCTACGGAGCCAGCGGGCCACTATACGTAAAAGACGGCTACTTGTACACGCTGGGATTCAAGGAAGACGACCTGCGGGATCGCGGCGCGGTGTACCGCATCGATCCCGAGAGCGGGTCGCAGGTCGAACTGACCTCGCCGGCGAAGCAGTTTTGGATCGTGGACGACCGCATCTTCTATATCGATGCCGATACGGGACATTTGAAGCAGGTCGGCTTGGACGGGACCGGCGATCGGACGCTGGCGGCGCGGAAGGTGGGTTCTGTCCAGATTTTTAACGGGAACCTCTACTATTTGACCGTCACGGGCGGAAGGTTCTCCCACGTCGGGGAACTCTACAAATACAATATCGCCGGCGGGCAAGAAACGAAGCTGAGCGACAAGCCGGCAAGTTCGTTTTATGCAGGAACCACCGGCTTATATTATGTGTCCAGAGGTTATGAGCCGGGGTTGTACAAGATCGATGCGAACGGCCGCAATGTCGCCCTGGTCAACGATGACATCGCCCAGGCGCAAATGACCGATGCGGGGATGATGTACACGTTGGTGTACAAGGAAGGAGTATTCGCTGCGAAATAAACGCCAAATCGCCGCGATCGTTGCTTTGGTTGCTTTTGTTGACCCAGACACGCTTGAGGCGATAGCGAACGGAGATTCGGAGCTGCAGCTGCCGTAGGTGAATATTATCCGTGGGAGCGTATCATCATATGTGGATGGAAATCCGACAATTTCCAAATAACAATGAAAGGAGTATCTTATGACCAGATCCAAACAGACAAAAATCAATGAAGTGAGAAGCCGGAAAGAAGCCCAAAACCCGCATGGTCCCATTAAATCTCTTGAAGAGCTTTCGAACGAATACGACAGGGAGCACAGCGGACAAAAATCTAAGTAGATGAATAATGAAGCAGACCGCTTGGTTGCCTTCAAAGGCTCTGCGGTCTGCTTTTGCAGGTAAGCTAAAAATACACCCCGGGATGGAGCGGCAGAGAGCGAAAGAGGCTGTGAATCGCATCACTAGTTCCGATGAGCTCGGCGCCGCCGGGCGATTCGCCGGTATTCACGTGCACATGCTCTAAAAATACGCTTCGCATATTTTTTCCGCCGTGCGGGTAGCGACCGCTTGGGTCGTAAGCGTCGGGTTCGCGCTTCCCAACGAATTATAATGGACGCTATTATCGGCGATGTATAGCCGCTTGATTTGATAAGCTTCGCAGGTATGGTCCACGACAAACCCCATCCGCATCGTACTTTCGATATGAATCATCAGCGAGGCGGGCCAATCCGTCCGATGCACTTTCTTCGCCCCCGCTTTCCTGAGCAGATCCGCGGCGATCCGCACCAAAGCTTCGCGTCTGCGGGCGGCTTGCGGTCCCGGCGCATAATGAACGACCGGGGCAGGTCCGTGCTCGTCGCGTTTCGTCGGATCGACGGAGATCCCGTTGCGATGCAGAACCTCGTCGTCCGTAAGGATAGTGATGCTCAATGTCTTCCGGTAATGCTCCATCCAGTGCTGCAGCTCAGGCCCGACGATGCGGCCTCGACTGTCCCAGGGCGAACCGGCATGATTCCTGGTAAAACTATAACCCGCCTGAGTAAATCCGAAACCCATCGTCGAAAACAGTCCGGGCCCGACCCCGGTAACCATCAAGGTGCCGAGGCCAGGATAATCGAGCCTTGCTCCCGACGTATGGCCAACGAAGGGATTGATCTCCGCCTCCCCCAAAATCGAGCGCAGATCGCGCTCCTCGAACATTCCCGCGACAAAATCCATATAATGGTTCGTTAAGCCTCTCCCGACCCACGGGTTCCTCGGCAAATCCGAATTCAACCACAAACGAGGGCTTTCAATCGCTCCGGCGGCCATCACCACTACGCTTGCTCTGATCTCGTCCGATTCGCCCGTCCAAGTGTCCCGAACCTGCACGCCGATCGCACGCAACCCTTCCGTCGGGTGCGTCTCCGTCAACACCCGTACGACGTACGTATTCGGCCTGACGGCGACGCAACCGGTTCGCAGCGCCAAAGGGAGATAACTGACGTTGGTCGAGCGCTTCGCGATTTTGTCCGTCTCCGGTCCGTGCGGGCATCCGTTGATACAGTGGCCGGCTAAGGTACAACCGGTCATCCATGACAAGCGCTCCAACGGGACGTTCCGATTCATCAGGTTCGGATTGGGAGGCAGGATGGCGTTAGGCTGGGGGCGATAACCGGGCTCCGCGACGTCCAACGTCGGAATGAGCCGCCATCCGGCTTTGCGGGCGCCGTAATAAAACATTTCCTCCTTGGCGGCGGTCGGAGAGAACTCGACCGGAAGCGTCGCCTCGACCTTCTCGTAGTAAGGAATCAATTCTTTGTAGGAAATCGGCCATACGCCGTCGATCGAACCGGGAAACGCCCTCGGGGAGTTCGCAAGATATACCTGCGTGGTTCCGCCTACTCCGGCCGACTGCCAGACGAACCCGTTCTCCGTCAGGTTTCGAAACCATGGGGCTCGCGCCCGATCGGCGGGCCCCCAGCGGAGCTTGCCCGTGATTAACTCGTTCATATCCCCTTCCAGCTCGGTATACTGCGCCTTCAGCAAGGCGACATCCAAATCTTCCTCGTTCGAACTTTCGCGACCGCCCGGGAGCTCGTTCGGCTTCGGCCATTTGCTGTTGCCGTACCACGGTCCCGCCTCCAATACCAGCACGTTCACCCCCCGCTCTCCGAGCTCCTTCGCGATCACGGCTCCTCCGCCGCCGGAACCGATCACGATGACATCCGGTTCACCCATGCGATGTCTCTCCTTTGCGATGCGGATATTTCAATACGAATCCGCGCAATGCGCGATAACCGAGGGAAGGGCCCGGATATTCGCTCCAGCTCCACCCTGGCGGGAACCATTCCAGCTTCCGGTCTTGCGGAGCGTTCAGACGCGTCGTCCCGTAACCGAACCACTCCGAGTAGTATCCGAAAAGCGTTAGCTGGTGCAGCGAGTTCACGATCGTGCGAATCAGTGCGGGGTTATCCGTAAAAGGAGGCGGGGCGGCGGAAAGCGGAATATGAAGCCGATCCAAACGTTGAAGAGCAAGCAGCCTATCGATGCGCGGCAATGCGGAAAATAAGCGACCTTCCGGCGGGAGCCCCTCCGCCCCCATATCCAGCAGCCTCGCCGTCGAGATCGAGAGGGGAAGCACGGCTCCCTCCGCGCCGGGGGGTACGAATTGAGAATGATCTAACTGCATCATGAGGTATCGATCGATGTCCAAGTGCAATGCCCCCGGGACGATTCGTGCACAGAACGCATGGTTCGTTCTCCACATGGGCGGAATCAGCGCATCGGCCAACGCTTGGAATGTCGCCCTGGCGTGCTCGCCCCCCATCCCTTCGCTTGCCATGCTCCGCGTCATCCCTTTCCCCCCGTTCGGTTCCGCTCCGGTATGTTATATAAACTGTATTTGTAATCACCGAATCCTATACCGAGATAGGCTGATTCCGGTTCGGGGTTGCTTATTTTTTTGAACGAGGGACTGGAAAAGAATTCAAATTTATATTATGATAAATGGCCCAGCAATCGCATGGGCGATTGCATTTCGGAGGTTCACAAACGGGAGGCGACGACCTGTTGATGTCTTATGAGGAAGAGCTTGCGGCCGAGCAGGACTTTCTGCGGCGGGTGCGAGGACATATCGAACGGCACATCGAGGCGAGCGAGGGGGGCATCCGGCCGACGGACGACTTTACCGAGCTCGCCTTGAACGCGCTGCGCCAGAAAGAGGTGGACCAGCTGCGCCGCTCGAAAGCGAGGCCGTTCTTCGCGAAGGTCGATTTCCAGGAGCACGACCAGCCGGACCGGGAACGGGCGTACATCGGGCGGTTCGGCTTGTACGACCGCGCGACGATGGATCCGATCGTGCTCGATTGGCGGTCCCCGATGGCGAACTTGTACTACGAGCACCGGTTCCGCGACGTGCCCGTCGACGTCAAGCTCGGCAAGCGCCTCCTGTTCGACGTGTCGAGAAAGCGGCAGTTCGAGATGGAACGCGAAGAGCTGACGCGCTTCAACGACATGACGGCGGAAACCGGGACGAACCGGCTCCTGATCGAACGGCTCGAACAGCGCGGCGAACAAAAGCTGCGCGACATCGTCGAGACGATCCAAGCCGAGCAGAACGCCGTCCTCCGCGCTAAAGCGGACCAAGCGCTGATCGTGCAAGGGGCCGCCGGCAGCGGGAAGACGACGATCGCGCTGCACCGGCTCGCGTTCCTCGCCTATTCGCATCGGGACCGGAACGCGTTCGACAACTTCCTTATCATCGCCCCGAACCGGCTGTTCATCGACTACATTTCCGACGTGCTCCCAGA
Source organism: Paenibacillus sp. (assembly GCF_035645195.1). Classification (NCBI taxonomy): domain Bacteria; kingdom Bacillati; phylum Bacillota; class Bacilli; order Caryophanales; family Paenibacillaceae; genus Paenibacillus; species Paenibacillus sp. Next base: position 204,848 of record NZ_DASQNA010000007.1, read on the forward strand.
TCTCGGCATCGAAGGCGTCGTGCAGACGACGTGGGAGGAAGCGCTCATGAAGCATATTCCGCTCCCGCGAGGGTACCGTTTCGCGGAGGCGTCCGCGAAGACGGCGTACTTCCTCGAGACGGGCGCGAACGGCCCCGAACGGGAGACGGCGCTGCTCGCCTCGAAGCTTCGCGGATCGATGGCGATGAAGAAGCTGCTCGACCGATACATCGAGCGCCGCATCGAGTCGACCGTTCCGGACATCGATCTTGCGCTCAGCAAGGCGCACCGAATGACGGCGGACGACGTCCGGCGGAAGTTCCACGTCGATTTCCGACATTATCCGTACATGCAGCGGCGCAAGCGGCTCCTCCAATCGCTGACGCAATGGAAAGACGATTGCCTGCGGGAGGCGACCCGCGTCCTCGAATCCCGGGTGAAGCAGGGGAAATATGCCGAGACGGCGCAGCGGGTCGCGGAGGTGAAGGCGCAGTACGATCGCAAGCTGGCCGAGTACGTCGATAAAGTCCGGAGCGTCGAAATCGTTTCGTTCTACCGGGGCATTATGGCGAAGCCGTCGAATATCGCCCGCCTGCTCGAATGGAACGGCCTCGGGAACGGCGAATCGGGGACGGCGGAGCGGATCGCGGCCGTCTTCGAAGAGCGCAAAGAGAAAAACAAACAAGAGTTGGAGTGGGACGACATCGCGCCGCTGTTTTATTTGGCGTACCGGTTTTACGGTCTCGGCAAAACGCGCGCGTTCAGCCACATCATCGTGGACGAAGCGCAAGATTTCTCGCCATTCCAGATGCACGCGCTTAGCTTCCTCTCCGCCGGCGGGTCGATGACGGTGCTCGGCGATTTGGCACAGTCGATTTACCCGTACCGGGGGCTCACGGATTGGGAGGCGCTGCGGGACGGCGTGTTCCCCGGCGCGATGTCCGTCGAGCGGCTCAAGAAAAGCTACCGCTCCACCGTCGAAATTATGACGGCGGCGAACGAGGTGCTCGCGCATTGGGACAATCCGCACGTGACGCCGGCGGAGCCGGTGCTGCGGCATGGCGAGCCGCCGAGAGCGTCGGCCTGCGGCAGCGAGGAGGCGGGCATCGCCGCGGTCGCGGAGCGGATCGCCGCGTTGCGGGCCGCAGGCCACGCCAACATCGCCGTCATCGACAAGACGGCGTCCCTCTGCCGCGCGCTGCACCGCCGCCTCGTCGATTATGGCGTCGAGGATGCCCATTGGATCGAAGGGAAGGCGGATCGGTACGAGGGCGGCGTCAGCGTCGTCCCGGCGTATTTGAGCAAAGGGATGGAATTCGACGCCGTGCTGCTCGCCGACCCGTCGGAGCGCAAATACGACCCGGCGCTGCCGGAGGATGTGAAGCTCCTCTACGTCGCCTGCACCAGGGCGCTGCACGCGCTCGAAGCGGTGCACTGGTCGCCGCTCACGCCGATGCTGCGGCGGGCGCTGGCGACGTAACGCCCTCGCGTGTATGCAAGCTGCCCCGGCGGTCGCGCCGCGGGCAGCTTCTTCTTGTTATTTCCCGACAAAGGTTCCGATCACCCGCAGCATCACGGTGATCCCGCAGACTGCAAAAAAAACGAACCCTACGTAGCGGAACACGGTTTCAACCACGTCCGTCACGTCCTTCCAAAAGAAGAACGCAGGAATCGGCATGGTCATAAGAACAGTACCTACGATGAAGCCGTAGAAAATTATACGTGCGTTCTCTCTGTTCATCCTCCTGATCCAAACATTTTACCCATTCCTCGCAATTGTCGAACGCCCAAGAATCGTCGCCTACTCTAGAATATAGCTGTATTAAAAAAGGTGAGGGCTTATGGCGAGGATCCCGAATTACCCGCAGTCCCTTCTTGACGAGCATGCTGAATGGCACAGCAACATGAACATGAATGTCCGGCCCGGGGATGGCCTCGAATTTCTTCGTTTCCACCGAAATTTTCTGCGAAAATCGCTGCGGTGGTACAGCGCGCAAGGACTGGACGCAAGCAGCGTCGAACCTTGGTCCGCCGTTCCCGCCGAAATCAAAATGCATCCCGGATGGAATAGCAGCCTGCAAGAAGCCGAAAATCGTATTGCTACCAATTTATCGTCGTTCAGGTCGTCCGATGAGCTCGGCCGGTTTTTGCTGACGTCGTCGCTCCATGACGCTGTCCATGTTTTCGGGGCGGACGTGTATGGCGACCCGGATTTCGGGCAGGTTCCTTCGGCCCCGAGGAGCACGCTTTTCTACAATTGGCATCGGCTGATCGACCGTTGGTGGAGAGAGCTCCAGCGGATCCGGCGGACGAAGAACAGGAGGAGACGGGCTAGGTAAGCTCCGGCGACAACCCTGCCGTTCACAGCGCGAGGCTGCCGATCGATCCGTCGGCAGCCTCGTCAGCGTCATTTTCAATCGGCCATGGACGCGGCCCACCGTACAAACCGCGCCACTTCGCTGATGACGCTCCGTTCGGGAATCGCAAGGTTCGTTGACCAAGCTCTTGATTGCCGAACGAGGCGCCTCCACGGATCCGGGAGCATCGCGCACGCCCAATCGACCGCATGCCGCTTGCTGCACAAACCGCCTGTTTCGAGCGTGTACAAGGCCCTGCACATCGTCTCGACGACGTAGGCTTTGTGGCTGAGGGGAAGAAGCCATGCCGGGTGTTCCATATCGCTCGCCCACTCCGCCCACTCCGACCAATCCTGCAAACGAACGGATACAGCCCGGCGAATGTCCTCCGTCGAAACGGGATCGATCAACGTGCGGGGCTCCGGTCCCCAAAGGGATATCCCGTGCTCGCGAACAGCCCACCGCTCCAACACCCAGTTCGCTCCGTGCTCCGCCCACTGCAACGACTCCCCCCGGGCAATCGTAGGGAACTTCTCGTTCGGGCGATAACGTCTTAGCGATTGCACGTCGATGTAGGCGCCCTCGAGTTCTTTGGCGTACGGGTTCGGGCGATCGGCGATTCGAGCATGCAGATCTTGCAGCAGAGAAAATTGTTTCTCCGTAATGGCAACCGCCGTCGCCGCCAAAAAATCGATGTCGCTTGTTTCAGGGTCAAAATCCCCCAAAGCGAGCGAACCGCGCAAATAAACGCCCGTCAGGCGCTCTCCCAGCACTTGTTGTAAACCCTCCAGTAAGACTTGCAGCAGTTCCGACACGGGGTCTGCAGCGGGATTCGGCAAGGACATCACGCACCTTCCAACGCACGGATATGAATCGATATCGGCTATACCGGCGGCCGCTCTGATCCTTGAGCAACGAGACGACGGATTGACGGCTGTACGCCCCCCTCGGATCAGTACTCACATTCGACCGCCGCGTCCGCTCTTGCGCTATCCTTTACATAAGAAATCGAGGAAACTATTTTGACGAGCCGATACGTTAGATTGTCGCACGATCCGGTACCTCATTTCCATGACGAGCGCAGACGGAAGAAAGTTCCCGCTTGAACCTTTTTCCCCTGATACAAAACCGATCCGGCAACCGTCTTATAAGTGAAGCGAAAGGGGGGACGGCGGCAGCATGGCGGAAGAGATACCCGCGCAGTTCCAGCGCTTGTTCCGGGAGCATTACCCCGGGGTGGCGAAGAAGCTCTATGCATTGACCGGCGATTACGCGGCAGCGGAGGATTTGGCCCAAGAGGTATTCCTACGGCTGTACCGGAACCCTCCGGAACGGCTGGAGGCCGTCGGCGCGTGGCTGCACCGGGTGCTGACCCGGATCGGATACGATTATTTGAGACAGCGGTCGTCGAGCAAGACGTTACTGGAAAAGGAAACCGCCCGCGTGGCGGCTTGGTCGGAAGGCGCCGTCCCTTCGGGAGAGGCGGAGGTCATTCGCGAGTGGGAAAAAGACGTCGTCCGCCGGGTGCTGCAGAAGCTCTCGGACCGGGACCGGACCGCCCTTCTGCTTCGGGAGGAAGGGTACAGCTACGAAGAAATCGCCCGCCGGCTGGAGGTCAACCCGAAGATTGTCGGCACGCTGCTGGCCCGGGCGGAGGAACGCCTAAAGAAGAAATACGGGCAGGAGGAGGAGCGGAATCATGGCGGACGGAGCGAAGCGGACCGACGGGGATCCGGTTTTTGATACGGACCGGGCTTGGGAGCGGTTTGAACAGCGGGTTGCCCGGGAGCCGGTTCCGGCGTTTTGGAGACAGGCGGAGGGGAATCCGCGTCCGGACGAAACGGGGATCGAGGCGCGAACGGAAAAGAATCGAGATCATGATGAAAAGGATGGTGCGGTTGAGATGAAACAGACGGGAGCATTCCGCGACATATACGTGGCAGGGGCGAATGCCGCTTGGCATACAGAGCGGCCTGGGAAACGCAGACTTCGGCGGCTGACCGCCGGCGTCGCCGCAGCCGTCGTGACAATCGGCTTGTTTACGACATCTCTGGGGGACCAAGCGCTGGCCGCCATGATGCAAACGTTCCGCATTCAACACGTGGAAGGGGTCGGGATTACGGCGGACGACATGGCCGCCATCTCCAGTCTGCTGGAGCGCGGCTCGCCCGACGGAGATCGGAGCTTCAGCTTGGCCCAATACGGGACCTTGACCCAGTCCGGCGGCGGAGAAGCCCGCGTTATTCCCTGGGACGAAGCGGAACGGCGAATGGGCGCCCCCCTGCTCCGATTGGAGAACTCTAGCGATCCTATCTACCAGCCCGCTACCACGCTTACGTTCCAATTGAACGTGCAGGCGGTCAACCGGCTGCTCACCCGTTTGGGCGGCGCCACCACCCTGCCCGACGAGGCGGACGGCAAAGTCATCCGGCTCTACGTCCCGGACGGCGTCTCCACGGAGGGCGCTTTGTCAGGCAAGCGGGTGCGGTTGCTCCAATACGGCAAACCGGAGCTCGCGATGGATGACGGCATCGATGCGGCGAAAGTTCGGGAGGCGGTGCTGGGGCTGCCCGTGCTGCCGGACAGCCTGCGGACGAAACTGGCCGGCATCGGCGATTGGCGGACCACCCTCCCGGTTCCGACCCCCGACGGCGCGACCGTCAACCTCCGGCTCGGCGGGCATGACGCGATCATGACCGCAGACGGCGGAAGACGGTATCTGTTCTGGCTCGACGGGGAACGGATGGGACTGCTGAGCGGCGATATGGACGATTTTCCGGCGGAATCCGATTTCCTGCGGGCGGCGGAGGAGCTTATCCGGCCATGATGATGATCGACACCGAAGGGTTAACCAAAACCTACAACGGCCGCGGCGGCTGCCGCGGCATTACCCTGCAGGTGCCGCAGGGCTGCATCTTCGGCCTGCTGGGACCGAACGGAGCCGGCAAAAGCACCTTCGTCAAAATGCTCGCCGGCCTCCACCGCCCCGACTCCGGGCGGGCCTCCGTGCTCGGGCAGCCCTTGGGCCGGCCGGAGGCGCGGCGCAAGCTCGGGTATTTGCCCGAGCTGTTCCGTTTTCAAGAGTGGCTGACCCCGGCGGAGGTGCTCCGCTTCCATGGCCGGCTGGGAGGGCTGTCCCCGCAGGAGTCGCGCTCGCCCGCCTTCCGCAGCCGGGTCCGCGACACCTTGGAACTGGTCGGCCTGCCGGATGCAGCGGATCGCCGGGTCGGCGGCTTCTCCAAAGGGATGCAGCAGCGCCTCGGCCTCGCCGTCGCCCTGTTGCTGGATCCCGAGCTGGTGATCCTCGACGAACCCGCGTCGGCGCTGGATCCCGTGGGCCGCTACGAAATTCGCAGCCTGCTCAAGCGGCTGCGGGCCAGAGGCGTGACGGTGTTCCTCAATACCCACTTGTTGGAGGATGTGGAGGAGCTTTGCGATGAAGCCGCCTTCCTCTACGAAGGCGAGCTGCTGGCGTCGGGTCCGCTGCACAGGTTGCTCGGCGGCGCCGGCGACGGCGGCGGCGTTGCCTGGCGCTTTCGGCTCGGCGGCTGGCTTCCGGAGACGCTCTCGGAGCTGAACGGCGCCGTCGGAGGCGCCTTCCCCTCCCCGCTGCGCTTGGTCGAGGCCGATGCGAGCGGCAACGCCCTTCTGTCCGCCCGCGTAACCGACCGGGAACAAGCCGGCTACCTATGTTCTCTATTTATCCGGAGCGGCCTGACGCTGTACGAATCCGGCCCCGAGCCGAACAGCCTCGAGGCCTGGTTCCTCCGGATGGCCCAATCCCGCAAAGGGGGCGTCCCGCAATGACCATGTATATCTCCGCCACCTTCAAGGAGCTGACCCGCAAGCGGGTATTCCTGGTCACGATCATCCTGACCCTCGTCTTTCTCGTCCTGTTTGCTTTCGGGGTGCGGGAGATCACCGGCATGGATAGACTGAATCCTATCTCCCCCGCGGAACGGCTGTTGAGCGGCATGGTGCTGATGATGATCGGACTGTTTTTCGCGCAATTCCTTGCGGCCTTCTTCGTGCTGTTCTCGACCATGGGCACCGTCACGGGCGAGCAGGAGAACGGCCTGCTGCTGGCCGTCGCCGCCCGCCCCATCCCTCGCTGGAAGCTGTATCTGGCCAAATGGCTGGGCCATGCCGTCTGGATCGCCGCGTACAGCGCCGTCCTGTTCGTATCCGTCGTTTGGACCGTCCACAGCGTGGCCGGACTTCCCATCCTGGCGGATGACCTGCTGCAGGGCTTGGGGCTGTTCGTCTGGATGCCGCTCCTGCTCCTCTCGGTGACGATGCTGGGGTCCGTCTATTTGCCGATGCTGGGGAACGGGATTTGCGCCGCTCTGCTGTACGGGCTCGCTCTCTTCAGCGGACTGGTCGAAGGGTTAACGGTCTACGAAGGCTCCCACCCCGCTTTGGACAAATTTTTCCTCCTTACCGGGCTGCTCCTGCCCACGGACTCGGTCTACCGAAGAAGCATCTACGAGGTCGTGGGGGGAGCGGATTGGGCCGGGTTGATGACAGCCGACATGGGGCCCTTTTCGATAGCGAGCGTTCCCTCGAATGCTTTCCTTCTGTACACGGCGGGGTATGCCGCGGTTCTGCTTTGGCTGGGATGCCGGGCGTTCGGCCGGAAAGATTTGTAATCTTGCCCTAACAAAAAAACAGCGGCATCTCAGGACGAGTGCTCCATCCTGGATACCGCTGTATTGTTTGTTACGAGGAGCGCACGACCGAGTGGCCGCCGAATTCGTTGCGAAGCGCCGCGACCACCTTCCCGGAGAACGTGTCCTCCTCCAGCGACCGGTACCGCATCATGAGCGACAGCGCAATGACCGGCGTCGCCGCCTGCAAATCGAGGCCGGTTTCGACCGACCACTTGCCTTCGCCGGACGACTGCATGATGCCCTTCAGCCCGGACAGCTTCGGATCTTTGCCGAAGGCGTTCGCCGTCAACTCCATGAGATACGAACGGATGATGGAGCCGTGATTCCACATCGACGCCACCGCGGGGTAGTCGAACTCGAACGAGCTCTTCTCCAGCAGATCGAAGCCTTCGGCGATCGACTGCATCATGCCGTACTCGATGCCGTTATGCACCATCTTGAGGAAATGCCCGCTGCCGGACCGTCCGGCGTATAAGAATCCGCCCGCTACGCAAATGTCCCGGAACAGCGGCTCGACGGCGGCGAACGCTTCCGCGCTGCCGCCGATCATCGCGCAGGCGCCGCGCCGGGCGCCGTCGACGCCGCCGCTCGTGCCGACATCGAGGAACGCGATCCCTCGCGCGGCGAACGACTCGGCGCGGCGGATCGAGTCCTTGTAGTTGGCGTTCCCGCCGTCCATGACGATGTCGCCGGATTCGAGCAGCTCGGAGAGCGCCGCCAGCGCCTGCTCCGTCGGCTCGCCCGCAGGCACCATCACCCACACCTTCCTCGGCTTCGGCAACTGTTCGACAACCTCGGCGATCGAGCGCGCCCCGACGCCCCCATCGGCGGCGAGCCGTTCGACGGCGTCCCGGTTCACGTCGCAGCCGACGACCTCATGCCCGTGATCCATGAAATTCAACGCGAGGTTGTATCCCATCTTCCCGAGGCCGATCAACCCGATTTTCATCCCGCGTTCCTCCCTCATGCGCCCTTACCGGCTCTCCAGCTGCAGCCAGTTTTTGCGGATCAGCTTTTGGTACCAGTAGAAGCTTTCTTTCGGAATGCGCGCTTGCGTCCGGAAATCGACATACACAAGGCCGAACCGGCACGAATAGCCGAACGCCCACTCGAAGTTGTCCATTAACGACCAGGTGAGATACCCCTTCACGTTCGCGCCCGATTCGATCGCCCGCCCGATTTCCGCGATGTGGCTTTCCAGGAATTTGATCCGCTTCTGGTCCTGCACCCGGCCGTCCTCGACCACATCGTTGTAGCTGACTCCGTTCTCGGTAATGTAAATCGGGATTTGCCCGAAGCGGTCCGTCAGCCAGTTCAGCATCAAATACAAGCCCTCCGGGAAGATGAACCAGCCTTTGTCCGACTTGTCGTAGCCGAGATCGACATGCTCCAAATCCAGATAGTTGTTGCCGGGCTTATGCCGAACGATGTTGCCGCCGTAAAAATTGAGACCGAGGAAGTCGATCTTTTCGCTAATGATCTCCATATCCCCCGGCTCGACGACAGGCGCGGCCCCTTTGGTTTTCAGCCAGGCGGCCATCTCCTCCGGGTACCGGCCCGTGAAGACCGGCTCCACGTACCAGTTGTAGATGCCGAACGCCCGCTTCGCGGCCTCGACGTCCTCCGGCTTGCGGGAGAACGGCTCATACCAGTACATATCCGGCGCATACCCGATTTCCCCGGCGACGCCGAGCTCCCGGAACCGGCGCACGGTCAGACCGTGCGCGACGAGCAGGTGATGCGACACTTGAATCGCGGACTGCCAGTTCATAATTCCCGGCGCGTGGCGGCCCAGCAGATGGCCGTTGATCGCCGTGCACCACGGCTCGTTGAACGTCATCCATTTCTCGATAAGCCCGTCGAATTCCCGAAACATCGTCTCGGCGAACCGCACGAAAGCATGGACCGTCTCCCGGTTTTCCCAGCCGCCCCGATCCTGCAGCGCCTGCGGCAGCTCCCAGTGGTACAGCGTGCAGAACGGCTCGATGCCGTTCTCCCTAAGCTTGCGCACGAACCGCTTGTAATGCTCCACGCCCGCCGGGTTTACTTCGCCGTCGCCGGTCGGATAAATGCGCGGCCACGACACGGAGAATCGATACGCCTTGACGCCAAGCTCCTTCATAAGCGCGATATCTTCCTCGTACCGCACATAGCTGTCGCAAGCGACGCTCGCGTCGTCCCCTTCGTGAATGCGTCCCGGAATCGCCGACAGCGTGTCCCAGATGCTCGGCCCGCGCCCGTCCCGGTCGAGACTCCCTTCGATTTGGTATGCGGAGGTCGATACGCCCCAAACAAAGTCCTTCGGATAAGAAATGATCGTACCCATATGTTTCTCCCTCTCCCTCTATCTCTCTTGCACCGTTAGTTCTGTGTCGGTTCGGCGGCGTTGATCGCGGATACCCGCAGGCCCTTCAAATCGACGCTTCCGCCGCGCGGGTCTGCGATCCGAACGATTTTCTCCTCGCCCGGCAGCAGGTCGAAGAAATTGTCGCTGAACCTAAGGTTGCCCCGCGGCACGTCCAGCTTGACCATGCGGGCGAGGCCGCCGCGGGCCGCGACGCGCACCGTTTGCTCGGATTCGTCGACCGTAACAATCAGCTCCGCCGCCGGCAGGCGCAAGTCCTTATGATCGCGCAGATACAGCACGTTCGCAGGGGCGTCGAAGCCTTCCGCGGTCAACGTGACGACGACGTCCTCCGGCGCCCTGCCGTTCAACAGCTCGGCTTCCGTCGCAGTGAACAAGCACGCCGCGCCGTTCCCGGCGACGGACGCCGGGATGTCCGTCGACGACACCAACGCGCCCGTAAAGTCGAATACCTTCAGCTTCAAGACGCCGTCGAGCGGCTCCAGCCGGTCGTTCACGACCCAAACCCGCAGCGGCGAACCGGCATCGTGGTCGATCGACAGCAGCACCGGGTGGAAAAATTTCTTTCCATAGAAGTAGGCGGCTTTCGGCAGCAGCTCGTGATCGATCATCGCCCAGCTCGTCCCCGGCCAGCTGTCGTTCAGCTGCCATACGAGCGCCCCGCTGGTTCGCTCTTTGTTTCTGCGGTAATGCTCGATCCCATACTTCAAGCCCTCCGCTTGGGTGAGCATAGAGAAATTCATATACTCTTCGATATCCTTCGGAATGCCCGTAAATCCTTCCATCAGCAGAATGCCCTTCTGATGGTTCGTATCCTTGTTCCGGTACGCCATCTCGACGCTGCCCCAATAGAACTCCCCTTCGGGGGTATGCTTCTCCAGCGTGTAGCGGTTAGCGGAGCCGTGAATGCCGAACTCGCTGCTGAACAGCGCGAAGTCCTTCTTGTAATTTTTGAACGTGACCCCTTGGATGCTATAGTCCAAGATCGGCGGCTCGCCGAACTTGCGGGGATACACCGAGCCGTGCCATACCTGCCAATTGTGGCGGTCGCCGACGTCGGGATCGTTGGCGTCGCTGCCGCCGTACGGCGAGGACGGCCAATACGCCCGGCTGTCGTCCAGCTCCGCGAGCGCGTCGGGAATGAGCTCGTGATAGATGCTTTCCCCATAGAAGGGACACGTAATGTCGCCGCCCGCCGTCTTCATGTCGTACAGCCAATCGATTTCGTTATTGCCGCACCACAGCGCGAGCGAGGCGTGGTTGCGCAGCCGCTTCACGTTGTGCGCGACTTCCGCGCGAACGCTGTCCATGAAATCCTTGTTGAAGTCCGGGAACAGCGCGTTCGCGAAGGCGAAATCCTGCCAAACGAGCACGCCGCGGCGGTCGCATTCCTCGTAAAATACGTCCTTCTCGTAGATGCCGCCCGCCCACACGCGGAGCATGTTCATCTGCCCCTCGACGGCGAGATCGATCAGATCGCGGTACCGCTCCTCCGGAATCGCGCCGATGAAATTGTCGGCCGGAATCCAGTTGGTCCCCTTCGCGAACAGCCGGACGCCGTTCAGGACGAAGGCGAACGCGTTCCGCCCCTCCTCGTCTTTCAGCAGCAGCTCGACGGTGCGGATGCCGAAGTCGAACGCCCGGCGGTCGACCGGCTCGCCTTCCGAGTACAATTCGACTTCGATGCGATACAAGTAAGGCTCGCCGAGATCGTGAGTCCACCAGCGCTTCGGCGCGTCGACGGCCAATCGGACCGACGCCTTGCCCTCCGCGACATCCGCGCGAACGGAGGCGACTTCGACGCCTTCGCGGTCCAGCAGCCGAACGCGGCAATCGTTCGACAAGCCGCGGCGGTACGACTTCGCCTCGACGTCCACGCGAATGTCGGCCGTCCGCTCGTCGGCGCGAACCGTGCGCGCGAAGACGCTCTCCAGCTTCGCCTTCGTTCGGCGTTCGAGGCGCACCTTGCCCCATATGCCGACCGTTACCAGCCGCGGACCCCAATCCCAGCCGAAATTCATCGCCGCTTTGCGAAGCCACGGCCGCTCCTTCGTATACGAAGACCATTGAAACTGCTCTTTATCCCGGTGATGCAAATAGAGCGGATCGAATTTGACCGCGATCGTATTTTTGCCGTTCCGGACGATCCGCGTGACGTCGAAGACGTATTCGACGAACATATTGTTCGTCTTGCCGACTTCCAGGCCGTTGACGTACACGGTCGCGAACGTATCCAACCCTTCGAACACCAATTCGTGCCGGTCCTCGTCCCGCTCGCCCTTGGCGTATTCGAACTGCGTCCGATACCACCATTCCTTCGTTTCGATCCAGCGGCACTTCGCGTCGTTATGCCCGAAATACGGGTTATCGATGATCTTCCGTTCGATCAACGCCGAATGCACGTCGCCCGGTACCTTCGCCGTAATCCAAAACCGGTCGTCTAGGCCTGCGGAAGCGACCTCGAGAGGCCGCGCCTGCCCGACGTCGAAGGACTGGATTCTCCAATGCTGATTCAATTCCATAGGTTCTTCTCTCCCCTGCGTATCCGGACGCAACCCGGGCGGCCTCAGTTGGCGGAAGGCCTCTCGCGGTATTCGCTCGGCGTTTTTCCGGTATGTTTCTTGAAAATTTGGCCGAAATATTTGACGTCTTCGTAGCCGACCGATCCGGCGACATCGCTGATTTTCGCCGGCGACGTCGCCAAGATTTCCTCCGCGCGCCGCATCCGCTGCCGCGTCACGTAGTCGCTGAACGTCATTCCGACCTCCTTTTTGAAAATTTCGCTGAAATGGTTCGGGTGAAGATGCACATGCTTCGCGACGCGCTGCAAACCGACGTCCCCGCCCAAGTTCGTCTCGATGAACGCTTTCGCCTTATGAATGTACGCCGCTTGCCCTTCGGCCAGCGTATGGTGGAACAGCTTCATAACCGAATACAAATATTGAAACAAAGCGTCCGTCGGCCGCCGTCCCCCTTCGAAACGGAAATGCGGCAGCTGCAGATCGCTTCCGGACCGCCCGGTGACGGTTAACACCTTCTCGATCCAGCGTTGAGCGGAGACGGCCGCCGCCTGAATCGAAGCCTCCAGCGACTCCAACGTGAATTGTTCGTCGCCGAGCAGCGCGTCGACGAATCGCTGCGCCCATTCCTTGAGCGCGACCGAATCGTCTTCCATGAGAATGCCGTGCAACTCGACCTCGTCGCGATTGGAGAAGGCCGCCTGCCCTCCCTTACGATGCTCGATGTCCGCGTAGTCGCAGACGTTCCCCGGCACGAGGCCCATGTATCCGAAGGCGATTTCCGCCGTGCCGTACGATTCGTGCAAAGAGGCGAGACCGGGCACCTTCTTGCCGTACGCGACGAACAGCTTGCACTTGAGCAGCGCCTCGATTTTCTCGAACGCCGCGCGCCGATCGCGCGCGTCCCGGTCGGCCCGGATCGCGGCCACGACTCGGTTCGGCTGCAGCAGCGTCTCGCAGGTCATAAGATCGTGAAGCATATTTTCGATCGCGAACAAGAGCAGCGAGCTTGACGCATCGGACCGTTTCTCCCAGCCTTCTCCGGCTGCGAAGAAGATCTGGAAGCCGTCGTCCGCGCCGCGCTCGTCCTCTGCGACCAACCGGGGCAGCACCGATTCCAGCATCTTCGCGTCGATGCCCGAATAATCCCCGCTCACGATCCAACGTTCGAACAGCCGATTGCGCGCCTCTTTCTTTTTGAAATAATCGTCGCTCTGCTCGGCCCAACGCTGTTCGATCCGCTGCTTCGCCTTCAAGACCGCTTTGATGATCTCTTCGGGCCGGGTCGTCTTCAGCAAATAATCGTTGACTTGGCTGCGTATTGCTTGCTGCGTGTACGTAAAATCGTCGTAGCCGGACAGAATGATGACCTCGAGATCCGGCAGCAGCCGCCTCGCCTCTTCGGCGAGCTCGAGCCCGTTCATTCCCGTCATTCGAATGTCGGTCAGCAAAATATGGGGCCGCTCGGCGCCCATGCGCTCGATCGCTTCTTCGCCGGATTCCGCCGGCGGCAGCAGCTCGAGCCCCAGCTCGCGCCACTTGATGACCTTCGCGAGCCCCGTCCGAATGATCACTTCGTCGTCTACGATCATGACTTTCATGGTTGTTCCTCCATGATAGGGATAGAAAACGATACGCGCGTACCCGCTTCGGGCCGGCTGTCGATCTTGAGGCGGGATTCGGCCCCGTAATGCAGCTGCAGGCGCTCGTTCACGTTGCGCAGCCCGTACCCGCTGCCCGGCGGGGACGTCTCTTCGATGTCCGGCGCTTCGAGCTTGCCGCGCAGCCGCGCCAGCTGCTCCTCCGTCATGCCTTTGCCGCTGTCGAGCACTTGGAAGCACATGCGCCGCCCGATCCGCTCGACATGGATGGCGATCGTGCCCTGCCCCGGCTTCTTCTGGATGCCGTGCACCAAGGCGTTCTCGACGATCGGCTGGAGCAGCAGCTTCAGCATGTACGTCTCTTCGAGCGTCGGGTCGACGGAATAATCGATCGTGAATTTATCCGGGTATCGGATCGCTTGCACGGCCGCGTAATTGCGGATATGCGCGATCTCCTGCCCCACGGTGCAAAAGTCTTTCCCGTTGTTCAGACTGAATCGGAGGAAGTCGCCTAACGCGCCCACCATTTCCGCGATGCGGTTCTCCTCGTTCATCAGCGCGATCCATTGAATCGAAGACAAGGTGTTGTATAGAAAATGCGGGTTGATTTGCGCCTGAAGCGCGCGCAAATCCGCTTCCTTCTTGCGCGATTCGTTCTGAATCAGCTGCTCTTTCAGCCGCTCGATATGCTTTCCTAACGTATTGTAGCTGTGCGCCAATCTTCCGATTTCGTCCGATGAATCGATGGGGTACGCGTGCATCGGCTTGTTCGGATCGACCTTGGCGAGCAGCCTCGTCAAGACGCGGAGCGGATTCGTGACGCGCCGGACGAGAAACAGCGTCAATCCGACGTTGATCAAGACGGCCAGCGCGACGACGACCGCCGTCAGCTGCAAAATGTACCGATTTTGGTGGCTGTACTGCGCGTACGGAATCGTGCCGATGAGCGTCCAAGCGGTCGACGGCACGCGATGGTGCAGAACCGTCAGCTTGTCGGCCCCTTCTCCGAAGAGGAAGCTGCCGTTCGACGCGGGGATCGGCGGCGCGCCCGGGACGAGCGACGCGAACGATTCGCGCAGCGCGCTTTTGTCGGTGGACGACAAAATCATGCCGTCCTCGTTGACGAGCGCGATCTCCGCATCGCCGAGCTGCGGGTCGGACCAATTGCGGGAGAGGGCGGCTTCGCTCAGCGTGATGCTCAGCCACCCGATCGTCTCGACGTTGCCGGTTAACCGGCGCACCGGCCTCACGAACGTGACCACCTGATGGGTCCCGGAGAAATTGCGGAGTTCGTACAACGGCGTCCACGTTTTCTCCTTGACGTCCCTAACGCGAATCAGCCGGTCGAACTCGGACTCGTAGATCGTCATCGTGGACAGGCTCGGCACATCGTTTTTCGGGTAAAGCGTAATATTGAAAATGTAATCTTTCCCGAACAGCAAATTCGTGAGCAGCTCGTCCACGTTCGAGCGCAGCGCCAGCTGGTCCCGCTCGAGCGCGAGAAATTGCTGCACGTTCCGCTGGCTGATGAGAAAGACGGACAGGTGCTCGACATCTTGGATCATGAATCCGACGTTCGTCGTCATCTGCTCGAGCGATTCGGTCCCGGTCAGCCTCGTGTTTTGCTCCGTGATGCGGGATGAGGTAAGGTACGAAAATAAACCGAGCGCGAGCAACGGCAGGATCGTAGAAAGCAGCATGAATACGCTCAATTTGCGCTGCAAAGATTGTCCCAGCCATCTCTTCATCGCTCGGTCCTCCCTTTTCGAATCGCGTTACCCTTTCACCGCTCCGGCCGTCATGCCTTTCATAATTTGCTCTTGGAACAAGAGATAAATCGCAATCGTCGGAAGGACGGCCAGCACCATCGCGGCCATCGTCAAGCCGAAGTCGGTCTGCGAGCTGTCCGCCAGGATGGCGATGCTGAGCGGCAACGTCTTCATGCTCGTCTTGCTGATGAACACCAGCGCGAACGAGAAGTCATTCCAATAATGCAAGAAGCTGATAATCGACACGGTGGAAATCGCGGGCACGGACATCGGGAGAATCATACGGAAAAAGACGCCCCACAGCCCCGTACCGTCGATGAACGCCGCTTCTTCGATTTCTTTCGGAATCGACGTCATGTAAGCCGCCAATACGAAAATCGCGGTCGGCAGCGCGAATGCGGTGTAGGGCAGGATCAACGCCCAATACGTATTCAGCAGCGACATCTGCTTCATAAGAATAAACAGAGGAACCAAGGTGCTGTGGATCGGGATCAACATGCCTACGACGAAGAAGGCCATGACCCACCCTTTCAGACGGAATTGAAATCGGGAAAGCACGTAGGACGCCAAGGCCGCGACCAAGAGCGTCAGCGCGAGCGAACCGACCGAAACGATCACGGAGTTCAGGAACGCCGTGCCCATCTTCGACGCTTCCCAGGCGCGCGCGAAGTTATCGAAATGCCAGACCGACGGAAGTCCGAACGGACGATTGAAGAAATCCATCGTATCTTTGAATGCGCTGATGATGAGCCAATATAGCGGGTATAAGGTTAAAATACCATAAGCGGCGAGACCCGACCAAACCAAGGCCTCTTTCCACTTCGACGCATCCGGCGCCGTCCTGGCCGCCTTCTGCGCTGCCGCGACAGACATATGATTGACCATAAGGATCCCCTCCCCTTTATTTTTTCCCTCTTCGGCTCATAAACCACTGGCTCGTGCCGATCAAAAGCAGGCTGATGAGCACGATCGATGTGGAAATGGCGCTGCCGAAGCCGTACCGGTACGATGTGAAAGTAGAATTGTACATGTATGTCGCCAGCAGCTCCGTCGCGTGGGCCGGACCGCCTTTGGTCATGATATAAACCAAATCGAACGATTTCAGACTTCCGGAAATACACAGAACGATCGCGACTTGGATGGTTGTCCAGATCATAGGAATCGTAATCGAAAACAGCTTTCTGGCGCCCTCGGCGCCGTCGATCAGCGCGGCGTCGTGAATTTCGCCGGGAATGTTTTGGAACGCGGACGCGAAAATGATGAGATATAAGCCGACGAAGCTCCAAATGAGCGGAGGCATCAGCGAGAAAATCGCGATGTTCGGGTCGGACAGCCATTGCAGCTTCCAGCCGGAGAGGCCGAGAGAATCCAGCAAAGAGTTCAAAATGCCGATTTGCGGATGATAAATATATTGCCAAATCATGCCGATGACGACCGTGGAGAGCACCATCGGAATGAAGACGGCCGATCGCAGGAACCGCTGGACCAGATTGCTCTTATGGAGCACGATCGCCAATACGAGCGCGAGCGGCACTTGTCCGAATACGGATGCGAGCACGAACAGCAGGTTGTTTTTCAGCGCTCGCCAGAAGATCGGGTCATGGAAAATCTCGACGTAATTGGCGAAGCCGATGAAACGCTTGTCCCCGATTCCCGGCCAGTCGTAAAAGCCGTAATAGGCGGACCAGACGACCGGCACGAATACGAACAACACATAAATGGCGATGGCCGGCAGCAGGCTCAGGACGATGAAATTTCGCTGCTTCGTCAAATTCATTCGGTTCACTTCCTTCAGCAAATGATAGCCAGCCCTCCGAACGGAGGGCTGGGGATTACGGGAATTGGATTATTTACCGAGCTCTCTCGCTTGCGTATCTTGAAGCTTCTTCGCGATGTCCGCCGGATTGCCGCCCATGAGCAGCTCTTGCAAGCCGTTGTTGATGACTTCGACCGAGGCGGAGCTCAGCTTCGCGTCGTACACCGGCGTGATCGGCGTCGTCTTCATCAGGTTGTACAGCTTCACGAACAACGGATGCGCCTTGCTTTCGTCGAGCTCGATATTGTAGCTGACCAATGTGCTGCTTTCGAGCGTCGCCTTCTGGCCTTCCGGACCGGCCATCGCGTACAGCAGCTCGAGCGCCGCGTCCTTCTCCGCTCCTTCAAGCTTCTTGCTGACGCCGAGGCCCGTGCCGACGACGCCGGATGTCGCTTTCTGATCGCCGAGGCCGCCTTCGACGGACGGCAGAATCGTAATGTTCGTCGCGTTCAGCACCTCTTCCGGCGCCGTCTTGACGAGGTTGGACAGCGCCCAGCCGCCGCTGATGAACATCGCCGCTTGGCCTTGCGCGTACAGCTGCATCATTTGCGTCTCGTCGATGCTGTTGAAGCCGTCTTGGAACGCCTTCATTTCGCTAAGCTCCTGCATCTTCTCGAGCGCCGCGATGAATTGCGGATCCTCGAACGTCGCGCCGTCCTGCGCCGCGGCCTTCAGGAACCATTCCGAACCGGTGACGCGATCGGCGAGGGAGCTGAAGATCGTCGACTGCGCGACCCAGTTCGCCTTGTTGCCGAGCGCGATCGGAATGACGCCGTTCTGGTTGAACGTCTCGACCGCCGCTTTGAGTTCGTCCCACGTTTCCGGAACCTTCACGCCGTATTGGTCGAAAATCGATTGGTTGTAATAGATCAACGACGTCGGCGCCAAGTTCATCGGCACGGAGTAGATGCTGCCGTCGACCGTGTATCCGTCCAGCGCGTTCGGGATGAAGTTATTCTTCCACTCCGGCTTGCTGTCTAGAAATTCGTTGATCGGCTGAAGCAGATCGCCGGCGGCGAATTCTTTCGTCATCGCGTCCGGCCACATGACGAACAAGTCCGGCATTTCGTCGGCCGCTGCCGCCGTACGCAGACGCGTCTTGAGGCCGTCCGTCGGGAGCCCCTCGATTTCGAGCTCGATCTCCGGATGCGCCGCGCCGAACTCGTCGAGCAAACCGCGCATCGCGACCGCTTTCGCGTCTTGGCCCGCCCAGTTGTGCCAAATCGTCAGCGTCACTTTCTCTTGCCCGGCGGCCCCGCCGCCTTGGCCCGCGTTGCCGCCGCCGCAAGCGGCGAGCACCGATGCGCATAGCGTCAAGACGACGCCTAATTTCATATGGTTCTTCTTCATATTTCGTGACCTCCCATGTTCTCTATCGCTCTTGTCTTTCTAACTCTCATTGTAGGCGTGCCGGGAGAAAGGCGTAAGGTGACGATGATCGGATGCAGGGTAGAAAATTATCGGGTATAAAAACAAAGCCTCCCCGGGAGAATTCCCCGGAGAGGCAATATCATGCATCTTATTTCTTTTGGAATTCGACGATGTGCCGGAACGGCCCCTCGAGTCTCGGGTACAATTCGCCGTAGATCGCGAACAGCTCGTCGTACGCCGCGCGCGTCTGCGGATTCGGCTCGTGCGTATGCGACGCCGCGGACCATGCCCGCGCCGGCTCGAAATCGCGCCAGTCGCCGAGCGCGACGCGGCCGAGCGCCGCCGCGCCGAGCGCGGAGCTTTCGATCGCGTCCGGCACGGTGAGCGGCGCGCCGAGGATGTCGGCGATCGTCTGGCGCCAGAACGGCGAGCGGGCGAAGCCGCCCGAGGCGACGATGCGGCTCGGCTTGCCGGCGGCGGCTTCGACCGCTTCCGCGACGGAGCGCACCGCGTAGCCGACGCCCTCGAGCACGGCGCGAATCATGTGCGGCTTGCCGTGCGCGAGCGAGAGGCCGAAGAAGACGCCGCGCACGTCGGCGTTCCAATACGGCGCCCGCTCGCCGGCGAACAGCGGCAGCACGACGAGCCCGCCGCTGCCGGCGGGCGCGGTTTGCGCGAGCTCGGTCAGCCGCTCGTACGGGTCTATGCCGGCGGCGCGCGCTTCCTCGGCTTCTTTCGTGGCGAGGTGGTCGCGCACCCAGCGGAACAGGACGCCGCCGTTGTTGATCGCGCCTCCGACGACCCACCGGTCGTCCGTCAGCGCGTAGCAGAACGTGCGGCCTCGTTCGTCCGTGCGCGGCTCCTTCACGACCGCGCGCACCGCGCCGCTCGTGCCGATCGTCACGGCGAATTCGTCCGGCGCCTGCGCGCCGGCGCCGACGTTCGCGAGCACGCCGTCCGACGCGCCGACGACGACCGGCGTGCCCGGAGCTAACCCGAGCCGCTCCGCCGCCGCGCGAAGGAGCCCCTCCAGCACGTGCGTCGTCGGCACGAGCGCCGGCAGCCGGTCCGCGTCGACGCCCGCGGCGGCCAGCGCCGGGCCGTGCCAATCGCGGTCCCGCAATGAGAACAGGCCCGTGGCGCTCGCGATCGAATGGTCGACGAGGTGTCCGGCGTCGGGGAACCATCGGCCAAGCACATACTCCTTAATGCCGACGAAGCGATGCGCCCGGCCGAACAGCTCCGGCTCATGCTCCCGCAGCCACATCAACTTGAGCAGCGGCGACATCGGGTGGATCGGCGTCCCGGTAGCGGCGTAGATCGCATGAGCGTCGGTCTGCTGCCGCAAGACGTCTACATAAGAGGCGGCGCGGTTGTCCGCCCACGTGATCGACCGGGTGAGCGGAGCGCCGTCGCGGTCAAGCGCGATCAGGCTGTGCATCGCCGAGCTGAACACGACGCAGCGCACGTCGTCCGGCCCGATCCCCGCTTTCGCGACGCAGGAGCGAACCGCCTCGGCGACCGCCCGCTCGATCTCGTCCGGATCCTGCTCCGCTCGGTCGGCGGCAGGCGTGTAGAGCGGATACTCGACCGACAGCGACGCGCGAACGCCGCCGTCGGCGTCGACGACGACCGCCTTCGTGCTCGTCGTTCCGATATCCGCGGCTACGATATAAGGCTTCATTGGTTTCGAATAGCCCCTTCCCCAGATGGATAATGCTCATATTAATACCATGTTTCTACTAGGTTGTAAATCTTGTATGTCGCCAGGCAGCGGCTTAGACGCGTAATGCAAAAGGACCGGCGCGCCCGCCGGTCCTTCCGAGTTAACTCTCCAAAATGTACCGATTCCACTTCCGTTGCCATTCGACGTCCGCCCAGAACGGATGATGCGGCGCGCAGTTCGAGCACAGCACCATGCCCCAGAAGCCGAGCTTCATCCCTTTGCGAACGGCGTATTCCGCGATCGACTTGCCGACCGGCCCTTCCTCGAATTGGGCGTACAGCGGCGTATAGCCGACGTATCCTTCGCCGATGACGACCGGCAGTCCGCGATCAATCGCCCACTCCGCCGCTTCGTCGAGCCGCTCGTCGATCTTCTGCAGCATCGCGAGGCGGTGCGCCCCGTACCGTTCGTACAAGTACAAGTCCCATTTCACAGGGTCCGCCCAGTCGTGGAGATACAGCAGCTTCAGCCCGACCGGATTGCCGTGCAGCCGCCACTCCTCCCCTTCCGGGAGATCGTACTCGGCGAACGGCGGCGCGCCCTCCCGCAGCAGCGACTGGACGAGCGGATTCGGGAACGGCACGTCCGGATTGCGAATGCCCGTCGCCTCCATCAGCTCCTGCAGCACGCCGTTGATGTACAGATGGAAGTGCGCGACCTGCTCGTTGTCCGGCACATGCGCCTTCGGGTACGGATCGTTCAGCGTGTAGCAGCCCGTCGCGAGCACGTCCGGATGGCGCTCTCGCAAATACGCGATCGCCTCCTCCACATAAGGCTTCATGCGGCGGATGATTCCCGACGTATTCGACTCGGCGACGCCCGCGTCGAGCGCGACTTGATTGAGCCGCCCGTACTCCAGCTCGTTGTGCAGCTCGACGTACGCGATCCGGTCGCCGTACCCGGCGTCCTTCGCGAACGAGACGAGCCGGTCCATCGAGCGCGCCACGTATAGGAATCGCTGCTCCGGCGGCACGGCGAGCAGCTCTTCGAACAGCTCCGGCGTCTTCAAGAAGCTCGGGCTCTGCTGATATTCCCAGGAAGTCAGGATAATATAGCAGTCGTGCTTCTTCGCTTCCTCGAACAGCTTCAGCAGATGCGCGGTTCCGTCCAGCTCCGCCCCGCCCTGGCAGTTGTACCAGCGCGTGCGAACGCCGACCATGCCGAGGTTCGAAAACCGCAGCGGCTCCGTCCGCGGCCCGCCGCCGTTCGGAAACAGGAAGCACGGCATCGCGCAGACGCGGATCGTGTTGTAGCCGCGCTCGACCGCTTCCTTGAACCGGGCGCCGAGGTCGTGGTACGGCTCGTCCGGCATCGTCATCGTGTACCAAGAAAAATCCCACATCGTGATCGTCAGCTTGCGCGGCAAATGCTCGCGTGTCCCCGTCATGTCCATTCCTCCTTCGGTTATCCTTTCACCGCGCCCGCCGTAATGCCCTTAATGAACGTCCGGGAGCCGAGCAAAAATACGAGCAGCACGGGCAGCGTCGCGATCGCGAGCGCGGCCATGCGCGCGGCGTAGTCGGTCCGATGCACGATCCCGAGGTTCGAGACGAAAATCGGCACCGTATACCAGCGGTCGTTATTGATCGTCACGAGCGGCAGCAAATAGTTGTTCCACGACCACAGGAAGACGAGCGTCGCCAGCGTCGCGAGGCCCGGCTTGATGAGCGGCGCGACGATGCGGAAGAAAATCATGCCCTCCGAGCAGCCGTCGATCCGCGCGCACTCGATCAATTCGTCCGGCACCGTGTCCTTGATGAACTGCACCATGAAGAACGCGCCGAACGGGAACGCCGCCCAAATCAAGATGATCGGGAACAGCGTATTGCCGAGGCCCAAATGCTTCATCTCGATAATGTAACCGATGATCCCGACCTGCGTCGGCACCATCATCGTGACGATGATGAAATAGTTCAGCGCTCGGTTCAGCTTAAACTTGAACTTGGCGATCGAGTAGCCGATCATGGCGCTCGTCAGCACGGCCAGAACGACCGCGCTGACGGAGACGATCAAGCTGTTCGCGTACACCTGCGTAAAGTTGCCCGAGAACACCGTCCGCAGGTTTTCCCATAAGTAATCGCCGGGAAGCAGCGGAAGCCCTTTGAAAATGTTTTCGGTCACGTGGGTCGACATCACGATCATGACGTAGAACGGCACGAGCGACGCGAACGTGACGGCCGTTAAAAACAGCCAGACGAGTTTTTTCATCGGCGTTCCTCCTTCCCCGCGGTCAGCCGATAGCTGAGAATCGAGAATACGATGATGATCATGAACAGCGCGTACGCGATCGCGGAGCCGTAGCCGAAGCGCGTGTTCGAGATGAACGAATCGTCGACGAATTTCCAGATGACGGTGAGCGCCGCGTTGCCCGGACCGCCGACCTGCACCGAGCCGGACCAGCCGCCGTACAGCAGCTTCGGCTCGTCGAACAGCTGCAGCCCGCCGATGACGGAGGTGACGACGAGGAACACCGTAATGTTGCGCAGCAGCGGGAACGTAATCGTGCGGAACGTGTGCAGCCCGCTCGAGCCGTCCATTTTCGCCGCCTCGTAGACGTCCTGCGGAATGGCGGTCATCCCGGCGAGGTAAATCGCCATGAAATAGCCGAGGTTCCGCCAAATGATCATCAGCGCGATGATCATGCGCGACGTCCACTCGCCCTGCAGCCAGTACACGCCCTCGGCGATGATGCCCGATTTGACGAGCAGCTGGTTCACCGTGCCCGTCTGCCAATCGAACAGGAACGAGAAAATGAAGCCGATGGCGACCGGCGTCGTGATGTACGGCAGGAAGTTCACCGTCTGGAAAAATTGCCGTCCCTTCGCGAGATGGAACGTCAGGTACGCGAGCGTCACGCCGAGCAAGATGGTCAGCGGCGTGCTCATGAGCATGATGATGACCGTATTGGACAGCGATTTGTAGAACAAGGGATCCCTTGTAAACAAATCGATGTAATTTTTGAGTCCGATGTACGTTTTGGCGCCGACGCCGTTCCAATCGTGCAAGCTCAGAAAGAAGGAGTAGGCGACCGGATACAGTTGAAACACGGCGTACGCCAGAACGAACGGCAGCGCGAATACGTACGGCCATGCGTTCCAGCGCTTGCGCGGCGCCCGCGGCGCCGCCGCTTTCGTCGCGGTGTGGATTCCTTCCATCATGGTTTCTCCCTCGTTTATCCGGAAATCGCGAAACCGCAACCGCCGCTCTTAGGCGGGCGGCGGTTACGGTTTGCGTGTCTCTATTCGTTACTTCACGGCGGCGTCCGGCGCTTTGTTCTTCACTTCTTGGATGAACATGCCGAGCGCTTCTTGCGCGTCGATGCCCGTATCCTTCGTCCAGAGCGGGTAGAGCGACATGAACGCTCCGTCGACGATCGACTCGTATTTCGTTTGCGGTTCGCCGACGACGCCCGGCACGATTTTCTCGTAGAAGTACTTCGTCAGGTTTTGGCCGCCGAAGAACGCGTCGAACTCGGATCCCGCTTCGATCAAGTCTTGGTTGTTTTCATAGAACGCCTTCACGCCCGGCGTGAAGCCGAATTTCTCGAACGCGATTTTCGTGCCTTCGTCGGACAAGTACATGAAGTTCACGTACGCCCAAGCGGCTTCTTTCACTTTGCTGTCTTTGTAAATGCTGATCGACGTGCCGCCGCGCGTAAAGCTGCCGCCCGGCGCTTTCACGAGACCCCAGCGGCCGCTGCCTTCCGGATCGTTCGCGGCGATATGCCACTTCGGTCCCCAAGGCGCCATCGGGTAGAAGATGTTCTCCCCGGAGGCCATCGACGCGGACCACGACGGCGTCCACAGCTCGTGCTTGCCGAGAATGCCGGCGTCGCGCATTTCCATCAGCTTCGCGATCGGCTCCTGCATCCGCTTCGTCAAATCGATTTCCGTGCCGTTGATGTACGTTTGAGCGGTTTGGCCGCGCAGCGCGATGAACGCGTCGCCGACGCCCGGCAGCATCGTCACTTTGCCGCCGCTCTTCTCCTGCACTTCCTTGCCCTTCGCGATGAACGCGTCCCAATCGGCGAGCAGCGTTTCCAGCTCTTCCGGCACGTCCGTGCCGAGCAGCTCTTTCGCGAGGTCGCGGCGGTAGGCGAAGCCGGCCGGCGTAATTTGCTGGTCGACGCCGACGAGCTCGCCGTTCGGGCTCGACATGAGCGGCACGAGGTAGTCGAGCAGCTGCGAACGGTCGAAGTTGTACGGCGCCTGCTCGAGGTTGTCGAGCACGCCGAGATCGAACAGCTTGCCGCGGTACGCCGTTTCGCCGAGGATGACGTCCGGCACGTCGGAGCCGGACGCGATGCCGCTCTGCAGCTTTTGCAAGTAGTCGTTCGGGTTAACGACGGTGTATTCGACCGTGATGTTCGGGTACGCTTTGTTGAACTCCGGGATCATTTCTTTCAGGAACGTTTCGTCCCAATCCCATACTTTAATCGTGGCCGTAAGCTCCTCCGGCGAAGCCGGCTCGGCGCCTGCGCCCTCCTGCGCGGCCGGGCTTTCCGTTCCCGTTCCGCTCGTCGTCGATCCCGCTCCTCCGCAGCCGACGACGGCGACGGCGATCGCCAGCAACAGCGCGAGGAAGAGCCAAGTTTTTTTGGTCTGTTTCAATCGAATCCCCTCCAACTTAGTAGAAAGCGTTTGCACCTTCATTGCCTTCATTGTAACAACGCTTTCAGAGCCCCCATACCGGACAAAGCGGTTATTTTGTATAAAATCCGGTTGCGCTTTCAGATTGCGCTTTCATTGCTGGCTGCGGTACGGCAACCGCACGACGGCCCGGACGCCGCGCGCCGCCCCGTTCTCCACCGCGACGCCGTACGGCTCCCCGTAATGGAACCGAATGCGCTCCCGAATGTTGGCGAGACCGATGCCCCGCATTTGGTCGGCCCGCTTGCCGCTTCGATCCGGCGCGCCGGTCTCCGGCGACGATTCCTCCAGCCCGACGCCGTCGTCTTCCACGAGGAGGATGAGCTCGCCGCCTTCCCGGCGCGCGGCGATGCGAATGCGCCCTTCCGGCTCCTCCATCGGCACGATGCCGTGGAAGATCGCGTTCTCGACGAGCGGCTGCAGGACGAGGCGCGGGATGACGGCCGACCGCAGCTCCTCTTCGACCTCCCATTCGACCCGGAACCGGTCCGGATACCGGAACTGCTGGATGGCGATATATTTTTCGACGATGACCATCTCTTCCCCGAGCGCCGCGAAAAAGACGCCGTCCCCCGTCTTGATCGTATCCTGCAAAATGCCGATAAACGCCTCGGTCATGACGGCCGCGTCCCGACTCCGGTTCGCGTACGACAAGTAAATGACGGTGTTCAGCGTGTTGTAGATGAAATGCGGATTGATTTGCGACATCAGAAGGCTGATCTGCATCGTGCGCTTCAGCTCCTCGTGCTGGATCGACGCTTCGACATGCTGCTTCAAGTCGCTCACCATCCGGTTGAAGCCCGAGCCGAGCACCTCCAGCTCGTCCCCGCTGCGGATCGTCACGTTCGTCGTCAAATCGCCGACGGACACGCGCTTCATCGCCTGCGTCAGCCGCGAAATCGGCTTCGTGATGTTGACGATGAGCGGCAGCACGACCGCGAGCATGGCGACCAAGCTGCTGATGATGATGAACACGTAATAGTCGAGCAGCCGGTTGATCGGCTCGAACAGCTTCGCCTTGGACAGGACGGCCCCTTGATGCCATCCGTACGGCTCCGAAGCGAGCGCCAAATACATATGGCTGTCGTCCTCCGCGAGGCCGCCCGACTCGATCGCCCTCGCGATCATGGGCTCGTAGCTCGCGTCCGGCGCCGCGCCGCCGCTGAACAGCATCTCGCCCGCCTCGTTGAACAGCATCAGCTGCTCGAAATCGGACAAGCTTTGCTCGAACGCGTTCGCGATTTCGCTATATTGAATGTCCAGCACGAGCCAGTATTCCGGAGAGCGCGGCTCCTGCAGGTTTCTGTATTTCACTGCGTAGCTAAAGACGTCTCGATTGCCGTTCAAATAAAAGAAGTCGTGCGGCGCGGTGAAGCCGGTGCGGGCGCCGGAATCGAGGAACGCCTGGAACCAATCCTCCCGCAGGTAGTCGGCGAAATAATCCGCGTACCCCGAATTGTTCGAGAACGTCGTCCCGTCCTCCCGCACGATCATGGCGTTCAGAATGAACGCGTTGAGCGCGGCGAACCGCTTCAGCCGATCCTGCACCTCGGTCATGCGGAAATAGTCGTCCTCGATCGACGAGGACGGCATCGGCATGATGCGCGCGTTGATTTCTTCGTCGGATACGATATATTCCGCCAGCTTCACGACCTGCTCCCGCACGCGGACGAGCTGGGACGAAATTTGCGCGAGCTGCGTGCGGCTGTCGTTGAGCGAGCGCTCGCGCAGGATGTCGGTGACGTAGGCGTACGTGAAATAGCCGCTCGACAGCAGCGACGCCACGATGACGAACGCGCAGATGGCGATAATTTTCGTGCGGATTTTCGCTCTCACGGCGCCGGCCTCCCTTTGCTCTCCGCGTATTCGTTCGGGCTCGCGCCGACGGCTTTGCGGAACACTTGGCTGAAATATTGGCTGCTTCGGTAGCCGACCATCTCGGAAATTTCGTAAATTTTATGTTTGCCTTCCGCGAGCAGCCGCTTCGCGTGCTCCATCCGGACGTGCGTCAAGTGCTCGAGCATCGTGCGGCCGACCTCTTCCTTGAACAAGTGCCGCAGATGGTCGCCGCTGATGCCGAGCGCGCCGGCGATGCTGTCCGACGTCAAATCGTCCGCGTAATGCTTCTGCATGTAATCGAGCGCTTGCCGCACCTTGGCGGACAGCTTCGACGACGCGCGCGCCTCGTCCGCCGCCTCCCGCAGCCGCGCCTCGAACCAGGCGCGGAGGCGGTCAGCCGGCGAACGGGCGTCGGCTGCGGCTTCGGCGGCGAGCGGCCCGTCCGCCTGCATCGGCTCGAGCGGCGGCAGGGCGTATTCGGCGCGGAACTCCTTCAGCAGCCGCAGCCCCCGCTCGCACAGGTCGCGGAGCGCCTCGACGTCGCGGCTCGCGGCGGCGGCGCCGAACGCGGCGCGCAGCGCGCGGACGGCTTCGTCCGGCGTAAGGGCGGCCAGCGCCGCCGCGGCCCGGTCGAGCTCGCCTTGGAGCCGCTCGCGGTCCGCCGGGGCCGCCGGCTCCTCGTCCTCCAGAAGCAGCGTCTTGCCGGCCCCGTCGAACGCCGCCGCGCGGCGCACCGCTTCCTTGCCCGCCCGGTACGCCGCCGCCAGCTCCGCCGCCTCGCGGAAATCGCCGGCCGCGCAGACGGCCGCCGCCCGCCCGCCGCGCGCCTTCAGCGCCTGCCGGATCGCGGACGCCGCCTCGAGCAGCCGCTCGCGCCGATTCCGCGCCCCGGGCTCGGGGGCGAACGCCGCGACGAGCGCCCACAAGTTCGGCTCCATGCGGGCCGTCTCCAGCGCGGCGGGGATCGGCGGCTCGAGGAACGGCTCGTCCGCGTCGGCCGGCTCCGGCCGCGGCTCCCGCGCGAGGAACGGCGCATCCGGCTGCAGGAGGAACAGCGCGTACCGCCGCTCCGACGCGGCCGCCTCGCCTCGCCGATCGTCGAGCGCCGCGAGGTCCGCCGCCCGCCCGGTCAGCACGTCGCGCAGCAGCTCCCGGCGGAACAGCCGGTTTCGCAGCCGCTCCTTCTCCCGCGCGTCCCGGATGCGGCGCAGCTCCGCGAGCAGCGTCTCGGCGCCGACCTCGTGCTTTAGCAAATAATTTTCGACGCCGAGCGTCAGCGCCGCCTTCGCGTACTCGAACTCCTTGTACGACGTCAGCAGCAATATTTTCGTCTCCGGGTGCTTGTCCAGCACGCGGCGGCTGAATTCGATGCCGTCCATGCCGGGCATCTTGATATCGACGATGACGAGCTCCGGCAGCAGCCGCTCGAAGCTGTCGAGCGCCCGCTTCGGATTCGTCTCCTCGGCGACGACCGCGAAGCCGAGCGACTCCCAATCGAGCAGCCGCCGAAGATGCTGCACCGCCAAAATTTCATCGTCCACCAACATGACTTTCATGATTGATCGCACCGCCCGAATGCATCGTTTTTGTTTAATGCTACTAATCATGGCACTCGGCGGGCGATTTGTCGACCGTCGAACGCGCGGGGCGTCCGTTCTCGCGCACAAAAAAACCGGCGCGCCTCGGCACGCCGGTTCTATGTACACGTTAAACTTTAAATTTGCCGACCATCCCCTGCAGCTCTTCCGCCATTTTCGTGAGTACGGATGTGGAGGCCGTAATTTCCTGCATCGAAGCGAGCTGCTCCTCGGTGCTTGCGACGACCTGCTGAATGCTGCCCGACGATTGCGCGGAGATCGCCGACACTTCTTCCATGGCGCCCAGAATCGCGGCCGCGCCGGCGGCCGTCCGCTGCGAAGCCGACGACACCTGCTCGATTTGGCGCGCGACCGCGTCGATCGCCTCGACGATTTCTTCGAACGCCCGTCCCGCCGAGTCCACGACGCCGACCCCTTCCGCCACTTCGCCGGAGACGAATTCCATCGTCGCGACGGCGGATCGCGTATCTCTGCCGATCGACCGCACCAACTCGGAAATCCGCTTCGCCGATTCGTCGGATTGCTCCGCAAGCTTGCGGATTTCCGCGGCAACGACGGCGAACCCGCTGCCGTGCTCGCCCGCGCGCGCCGCCTCGATCGAAGCGTTCAGCGCGAGCAAATTCGTCTGGGAAGCGATGCCGGAAATGACGCTCACGATCTGCTCGATTTCGTTCGAGCGCTCGCCCAAGCCGTTCACGTCCTGCGCCAGCTGCCCGACGCGGCCGCCGATCGAGCTCATTTTCGCGACCGCCGTTTGGATGGACTCATTCCCGCTCTCCGCCGTGTCCTTCGTACGGGCGGCCGCGTCGGACACGTCCGAAGCGTTGACCGACATGAGCCGCAGCTGCTCCGCCATGCCGCTCAATTCATCTTTCGTTTCCACGATTCGCTGTGCCTGACGGTCCGAGCCGGCGGCGACCCCTTGGATCGCCTCGGTCACCTGTTCGGCGGCCGACGAGCTTTGCTCCGAGCTTGCGCTCATCTGCTCGGCGGAAGCGGCGAGCTGATGAACATTATCGTTGATTTGATGAATGATCGACCGGAGCGACGAAGCCATCTCGTTGAAGTTGCGGCCGAGCTGTCCCAGCTCGTCGCTCGATTCGACGGCGATCTGCTGCGTCAAGTCGCCTTCGCTAATATGGCGCGAGCCGACGCCGATGCTGCGCAGCGGCTGCAGAATGGAACGGAGGATCCAGAACACCATCGCCCCGAACAGCGTCAGCGCTACAGCCAGCACGATGGCCGTCGTGCGCAGGATCGGCGCCGCTTCCGCGGCGACCTCGCGCTCGTACATCGTTCCGGCGATCTTCCAGCCGGTTTCGGGGTTCGTCGCGAACACCATCTTTTTCTCGTCTCGGCCGTTAAGAACGTAGTCGAAGGATCCGGAGTCCCCGGCATACAGTTTATCGTGCTCCTCGTTCTCCGCAGCGACCGTGCCGCCTTCGTTGGCCGGATGGTAGATGTATTTCCGCTCCTCGTCGAGGATGTACACGTACCCCTCGCGTCCGATCGTAACGTGCTTCGCGATCTCGGCAAGCTTCTCCAAGTTGACGTTGAACGCTACGACCCCGCTCCCGTCCGCCGTCACTTTCGCGACCGTCACGACGAGGCTGCCCGTCGTCGCGGATACGTACGGAGCGGTCACGACCGCTTCTCCTTGATGCTCCATCGCTTTGATGAACCACGGGCGCTTGCGCGGATCGAAATCGGCCGCGTTGCGTTTGTCCGGCGAATTGACGTACAGGCCTGTCTTCGTCCCGACGAACGACAACTCGACCTCGTCGTGGATGGACATGAACGTCGCCAATTCGTCCCGCACGGCGGCGTCCGCGACGACGTTCGTGCCTTCGAGCGCGGCGACGTCCGCAAGGGCGATCGTGGCCGCCAAGACGCTGATTTCTTTCTTCTTGGCAATGAAGTAATCGTTGATGATCGTATTCAATAAATTTACGTTCTGCTCGGCCGCCTTCACCATCTGGTCCTCGATTTCCGTTCTTGCGTTGGTGAACGAAATCAGGGAGACGACGATCGTCGGGATCAGCAGCGCCGCGGCGAACGCGGCGATCAATTTGTTTTTGACGGACAGCAGATTCATGATTTTCATTCTTTCCAGCAGCGGTTTCATCGTTGCACTCCTTCTAGTTGTCCAAGTTTGTCGAATGGGGCGGCGGATTCGGCACAAAAGAAAAGCCGCCCTCGCATGCGGGGGCAGCTCATCGTTCGATGGTCTTGATTCCGTATACGGCAGCCCGGCGATCATGCGCTGCTCGCAGCGTGTAGACCCGTGGCTTTGCGTCCCGATCTTTCGACCGGTTTGCCTTTATCGATATGCAGCTTCGTTCCAAAGTCCGCGCCATTTTTTGGTCATTAACTGGATTAAGTATATCATGGGTTTCATGATTTGCAACTTTTGTTCTGCGCCCCAATACCCCCTAGGCTTACAGTCAAGTCCCGGTCCGTTTCCCGCGCGCCGGCCGCGTCGGGTATACTAGATGGAAAAACAGGGGGCGAGCATGCGATGGAATGGCTCATAGGGTTGGCCGGCAGCGCGGCGATCGCGGGAGCGGCTTATGCGAAACGGTCGCTGTCCGGCTCCGGCTTCCTGGCGGCGGTCACAATGGGGACGGCGATGTACGCGCTCGGCAGCGCGGTTTGGTTCGGCTCCCTCATCGCGTTCTTCCTATCGTCGACGCTGTGGTCCAAGTGGAAAGCGCATGCGAAGCGCGAAGCCGAGAGCGGCTACGAGAAGTCCGGAAGGCGCGACGCCGGCCAAGTGCTCGCGAACGGAGGGCTGGGGCTGCTGCTGTGCGCGGCGCACGCGGCATGGCCGCATCCGCTCTGGTGGTACGCCTTCCTCGGCGTCATGGCGGCGGTTACGGCCGATACGTGGGCGACGGAAATCGGAGCCTTCAGCCGGACGCCGCCGCGATCGGTCAAGACGGGGCGGCGCGTGCCGCCCGGCACGTCCGGCGGCGTCTCCGCCCTCGGCCTTACCGCCTCGCTGGCCGGCGGCCTCTTCATCGGCGCCGCGGCGTGGGCGCTGCTGCTCGCGGCGCCCGGCGAGGCTGCGCCGGATGCGGTCGCGGCGGCGCTGAGACCGGCCGCTTGGATCGGGATCGCCGGCCTCGCCGGCGCGGCCGGGTCGCTCGCCGATTCGTGGATCGGCGCGACATGGCAGACCATGTACCGCTGCGGCATATGCGGCCGCGACATCGAGCAGGCCCGTCACTGCGGGGCGCCGGCCGCGCGCATCCGCGGCCGCGCCGGCTGGAACAACGACGCCGTCAACACCGCCGGTTCGGCCGTAGGCGGCGCGGCCGCCGCGGCCATGGCGCTGGCGCTCGGCTTCGCCTGACATGTCTAAAGAAAGCCGAAAGACTTCGAACCGCCGAACGGCATCGAAGTCTTTCGGTTTGTTATAACGCATGGAACAAGCTGAGTCCGTACACGGAAGCCGCCGCGAATACGATCGTCCATAACGCTAAACTAATCGTCATCCAACCGACCACGCGAGTTTTGGAGGCGCCGAGGGTTAAGGCCAAGACGGCGGCGATATCGGTTCCGACGAAAATCGGCGCCAGCAGCGCTAATCCCGGGATCCCGTATTTTTCCCAAATCGCCTTGGACCGCGTTTCTCTTTTCGTCGGACCGACGATACCCTTTCGTTCCCTTCTTGCCTGCCTCCAATGATCGATCTGCTTGAAAAACAGACCAAGCAGCAAAATAAGGAGAAAATTGCCCGCGAAGGCCGTAACGCCGACCCACACAGGCGACAATCCCCAGGCGACCCCGAGAGGTACGACTAGAGAAACGTCCATCCAAGGCGCCGCCGCAAGCAAAAACAAAACCAGAAACTGCCACGCCGCACCCGCTTCTTCCGCCCACTCCAGCAAACGACCACCCCTCTCTCGTCCAATGTGCCGGAACACAATCGTGTCGTCTTTCGATTAAGTTTTGTTTCTCCATTCCTTCACGGCGTAATAAAAGGATGTGGCGCAGAACGTGCCCACAAGCAACATGATGGTGAAAGGGGTCATTCCCGAATTCCCCTCCCGGCTACCAAAGGAATGAACTTTCTCCGATCCAGCCACAACAAGACAACGCACATAAGCGTCAACACGGTGCTCAAATCCTGAACTCCGATATCGTAGCAGTAATTCACCGCCATCACGTTAAGCGCAATCGGAAAGTAAATCATCGCTCCGAGCGTAGAGGTTCTAGGAATCGCGATGAGAATCGCGGCGATCACTTCCCCCAACCCGATAAAGATTTCGTACGTCCGAGAGTATCCGAAGAAGGTCCAAGCGACCGTAAAGCCTTGCCCTCTGAGAGCCGCAAGATCCGCCGTCGGTTCGCCGAACTGGCCGAAGGTTAGCTTCGCGACGCCGTAAATTAGAAAGTTGAAAGCTAAGAACAACCGAAATGTCGCAGGCGTAGATTGGGCCAGTACTCGTTTCAACAACTGGTTTTCTCTCCTCTCCGTTCCAACAATCTCGAGAAACAGCCGCCTTTCTCCATCAAAACCGATTGAATTTACGAATCGTCAGCCAATAAACGAGGTATTGCCCTAATCCTAATACGCCGATGCAGATGAGCGGCGCAATGCGATGGCCGGCCAGGACGAAGCACGCGCCTGCCGCTAAGGGCAAAGCGACGGTATAGTAAATGTATACATTTCGACATGCTTTGAACGTAATCCATTGCTGCCCTTCATCCATCTCGCGAAGCTCGGGGGGAATGAGCCCCCAAGCTTTCACGGGATGCCGCGGTTGGTTCCGGTTATGCAAAAAAATTAACGCGATCCACGCCAAGGCTAGGAGCGCGAATAGCAGAAACGAATACCGAATCAGCGGCGACTCGCTTTCGGTACCCGCTAAAGAAAGCACCAAGAAACCGGTCATGAGAAGGAAGTAAAACATTGGAACCAGCGGCGAACGTAAGATGCGCTGAAGCATGGCACTACTCCTTTATATAAAAAATTTCTTCCACCGGTACATGAAATGCCTTGGAGATTTTCAAGGCTAACGTAACGGAGGGCGCATAATCGCCCTTCTCGATCAAACCGATCGTTTGCCGGGTCGCTCCGACGGCGTCGGCTAAATCTTGCTGCGTCCACTTGAAACGCGCGCGAAGCTCGCGTACTCGGTTTTCAAGCATTTCCCTGTTCTCCTATGCGTTATTGGTAGTTCTAATTGTAAATGGAAATTGTCATTATGTAAATGATCCATTGCATTTTGTCATAAATAATTGCACACCCTCCGATGCTGCCCCGCCTCCGTCGGCGGCAATCTCGGCTCGGACGGGAACGCAACCGTTTCAGGACGATTTTCATTCTATATCACTGATATAGAAGACAGAACCGAAGAGAAAGGCCGTAAAAACTTTACACAATCTTAACGCATATATCATTGATTATGTCAGTGACATCGATTACCTTCAGAATAGATCGAGCTGGTTCGCCGCGGATCGGCTCCGGTTCGCGAGATCGAAGAAGACGAGGAATGTTGCCGATCATGAAACCTGCCTCTCCGTCCAAAAAACCGCAGCGACAGTTGTATTTGGAAATCGCCGACAAGGTGCTGGACATTATCGAAAGCCGACGACTCGAGCCGCATGATCCCGTTCCATCGGAAGGGGAGCTCGCCAAGCTGTTCGGGGTCAGCCGCATGACCAGCAAGCTGGCGCTGGAGCGGCTCGCCGAGCAAGGGGTGGTATACCGTCTGCCGAGACGGGGAACGTTCCTCGCCGGCAAGCGGGAGACGGCCGGCACGCTCGCCGGGGCCCCCGAAAAGCCCGCCCCGGACGACCGGGAATCGGGTCGGAGGATCGCGCTCATCGTGCCGCATCTCTCGGACTACACGTCCAGAATTATCGCGGCGGTCGAACACGAAGCGCGCCGACACGGCTGCGACCTCATCTTGAAAATCAGCAAGGACAAAGACGACGAAGACCGATGCCTGCAGACGCTGGTGGACGGAGGCATCGACGGCCTGGTGCTGTTCCCACAAGGCCGCAAAACGTGCAGCGACCAAGTGCTTCGGCTGAAGCTGCAGCAGGTGCCGATCGTCATCATCGACCGCATTTTTCGCGAGGTGCAGATCGATTGCGTCTACCACGATCACTTCCAGGGCTCTTATCAAATGGCGAAATATTTGATCGAGAAAGGGCATCGCGACATCGGGTATACGTCCAACGCGACCGAAAACATTACGAGCCGGGAAGAGCGGTATCAAGGGTACATCCAGGCGCTGCTCGATCACGGCATTCCGGTCAAAACCGAGTACATCCATTTCCGAGGCGTGCCCTGCGACCCGAGCCGCATCAACGAATGCGATCCGGAGCAGCGGCAATTTATCGGGGGCAATCCCCTGATGACGGCGGTGATGTGCGGAGACGACCATATCGCCATCTCTACTTTGTTCACGGCGCTGCACATGAACGTGCCGGTGCCGGACAAGCTGTCGATCGTCGGATTTTCGGACATTCAGCTGTCGGCGCTGACGCCGATTCCGCTGACGACGGTACGGCAGGATACCGATCGGCTCGCCCGATCCAGCGTCGAACTGCTGATGAAACGCATGAACCGCTCCAAGGAGAAACAGCTTACGGTCAAAATTCAAACGGAAATTATCGAGAGGAAATCCGTGGCAGTCAGAGGAGACAGCTTATGAAAATTCATTTTCTCGGAACGGCGGCCGCCGAAGGATACCCGAACGCGTTCTGCCGCTGCGAATATTGCGCGAAAGCGAGGGAACTCGGCGGGAAAAACATTCGCACGCGCACTTCCGCCATCGTCGACGATACGATCAAATTCGACTATTCGCCCGATTCGTTCATGCAAGCGCTTCGATACGGCATCGATTACGGCGCGATCGAGCATATGCTCGTCACCCATACGCACTCCGATCATTTCAATGCATACGATCTGGAGTGCCGCCGGACGGGCATCGCGCACGACTTGCATCATCCGCTGCATATTTACGGGAACGACGCCGTCATGCAGCGGACGCGCGCCGCCATCGGCCGCTTCGAAGGGGAGCGGTTCGCGTTCCATCTGCTGCGCCCCTTCGAGACGTTCCTCGCGGGGGACGCCCGAGTGACGCCGCTGCTCGCGGACCACGACCGGATGGAGACGTGTCTGCTGTACGTCGTCGAGAAAGGCGGCAAAACGCTGCTGTACGGGCACGATTCCGGCTGGTTTCCGGAAGCGACGTGGCAATGGCTGCGCGGCCGGCAGCTCGACTGCGCGATTCTCGACTGCACGCACGGCTATACCGGAAACTCGCGCGACCGCAACCACATGTGCGTGGAGACGGTGCTCGAAGCGCAGCGGGAGTTTCAGAAGGAACGCATTTTGAAACCAGACGGAAAAATCGTTGTAACGCATTTCAGCCATAACGCCAAGCTGCTCCACGAAGAGTTCGAACGAATCTTCGATCCCGTCGGGATAATAACGGCCTATGACGGGTTGATCTTATACATCTAAATCATTGAAGGAGTGACAAGGACAATGAAAAGATTGGTAACGGCGGCTTTGTTTGCAGTGGTTAGTTTGGCGGTAACGGCGTGCGGCGGCGCGAGCGGCGGGGAGACGGCGGAGACGCCGGCTCCGGCCGAAACGCCGGCGGCCTCCGGCGCGGAGACGAACGAGCCGGCGGCGGAACAGCCGGCGGCGAACGAGAAGCTCATCGTGTACACGAATGCGAATTCCGACGGCCGCGGGGAATGGCTGATCGAGCGCGCGAAGAGCGCGGGCTTCGACATCGAGCTCGTCGGAGCCGGCGGCGCCGATTTGACGAACCGGCTGATCGCGGAGAAAAACAACCCGACGGCGGACGTCGTGTACGGTTTGAACAACATGCTGTACGAAAACCTGAAGAAAGAAAACGTCCTGATCTCGTACGTTCCGCAATGGGCCGGCGAAGTCGAAGCGGGCCTCAACGACCCGGAAGGCTACTACCACGGTCTCGTGAAGCAGGCGATCCTGCTCGGCTATAACCCCGACGCATTCACGCCGGAGACGGCGCCGAAGGATTGGACGGAGCTGTATAAGAACGACGCGTTCAAAGGCAAATACGAAGCGCCGACGCTGCTCGGGCAAATTACGCCGCAGCTCGTCGTCGCGGGCATCTTGACCCGCTACCAGGACCCGAACGGCGATCTCGGCATCTCCGAGGAAGGCTGGAACGAAATCCGTCAGCTGTACGCGAACGGAGTCCGCGCGGTCGAAGGGGAAGACTTCTACGCCAACCTCGCCAGCGGCAAGACGCCGATCGGGACGCTCGTCTCCGGCACGCTCGCCAAGAAAGAGGAGCAGTACAAAGTGAAAGCCGGCTTCGCCGCTCCGGAGATCGGCGTCCCGATGATCGTCGAGCACGTAGCGATCGTGAACGGCACGAAGAAGCTGGAGACGGCGCAGCGGTTCGTCGAATGGATGGGCACGGCCGAAGTGCAAGGCGCATTCGCCGCGGATTTCAACGCGATGCCGGCGAATACGAAGGCGGCGGAGCAAGCGAACCCGTCCGTGAAAGAAATGTACGCTTCGCTCAAGGCGCAGCCTCTCGACTGGGGCTTCATCGCCGACAACGTCGGGCAATGGGTCGAAAAAATCGAACTGCAAATCATGGAATAAACTTTCATGCCGCCGGACTGCATATTGGGAAGCCAATATGCAGTCCTTCTTTCCAAGTCATTCGAACTTAGGGGTATTTATGATTACATTCCAAGACGTACAAATTCATTTCGGTTCCTTTCACGCCGTCAAAGACCTGAATCTGGACATCCGCGAAGGCGAATTTTTCACCTTCCTCGGCCCTTCCGGCTGCGGCAAAACGACGATCCTCCGCACGCTCGTCGGATTCATTTCTCCTTCCGGCGGCCGCATTACGCTGAACGGCCGGGATATCACCCGCGTCCCGATCGAGCAGCGAGGCATCGGCATGGTGTTTCAGAGCTACGCCCTGTTTCCGACCATGAACGTGTACGAAAACATCGCCTTCGGGATGCGCGTCAAGAAAGCGGCCAAGGCCGAAGTCGATCGGGACGTTCGGGAAATCGCCCGCAAGGTGGATTTGAAGGACGAGCAGCTGTTCAAGAAGGTGTCCGAGCTGTCCGGCGGCCAGCAGCAGCGCGTCGCGATCGCCAGAGCGCTCGTGCTGAAGCCTAGCATTCTCGCGCTGGACGAGCCGCTGTCGAACCTCGACGCGAAGCTGCGCGTCCAGCTGCGGAACGAGCTGAAAGAGCTGCAGAAAAAGTTCGGCATCACGACGATTTACGTGACGCACGATCAGGAAGAGGCGCTCACGCTGTCCGACCGGATCGCCGTGTTCAATCACGGCAACGTCGAGCAGGTCGGCACGCCGCAAGAAATTTACAACCGTTCGCGGACGGAATTCGTGTGCAACTTCATCGGGGACATTAACCGCATCGATCCGGAGCTGCTCCGGAACAGCCGGCTGCACGAGCGAATCGATTCGAACAAGAAAGCTTACATCCGGAACGAAAAAGTGAGCCTCGCCCCGTTGCAGGGAGAGGACGTCGTCTCGTTCAAAGGAACGATCGTCGACCGGGAATTTTACGGATTGTACAGCAAATACGCGCTGCGGATCGACGGGGGCGGGCTCCTGAAAACGATCGAAAAGGAAAGCGGCCAAGATCTCCGCAGCGTCGGCGACGCCGTCGATGTGTACATCAGGACCGGGGACATTTTACAGTATTGAGGGATGGGGGCAGGACGTTGAACGCGGAATTGTGGAAAAACCGGCTGGCGTCCATCCGTCCGACCGCATTGATCATGTACGGTCTGATCGCATGGTTCGTCATCGCCTTTTTGATTTATCCCAATGTGAACATTTACTACGAAATCTTTTTCCCGAACGGCACCTTCACGCTCGAGGCGGCGTCTAAGCTGCTGTCGTCGGCTCGGGCGATGAAAAGCTTGTACAATAGCTTTCTGCTCGCCGTATCGCTTGTCGTGACCGTCAACGTCGTCGGCGTCGCGCTCGTTTTGCTCACGGAATACTTCGATATTAAAGGCGCGAAGCTGCTGCGGCTTGGATATTTTACGACGCTCATTTACGGCGGCGTCGTCCTCGTATCCGGGTACAAATTCGTGTACGGCGAAACCGGGTTCATCACGAAGCTGCTGGCCGGTTGGTTTCCTTCCTTCGACGCGGGCTGGTTTCACGGCTATTGGGCGGTGCTGTTCGTCATGACGTTCGCCTGCACGTCCAATCATGTGCT
Organism: Paenibacillus sp.; assembly: GCF_035645195.1. Classification (NCBI taxonomy): domain Bacteria; kingdom Bacillati; phylum Bacillota; class Bacilli; order Caryophanales; family Paenibacillaceae; genus Paenibacillus; species Paenibacillus sp. The sequence goes on from NZ_DASQNA010000007.1 coordinate 243,349, forward strand.
GTTTTTGGGCAACGCGATTCGGAAGATCGATTTCCAGACGGTCGAAGCGGCGAGAAATATGGGCGCGTCCTCCTTTTATATCTTATGGAGGGTCGTGTTGCCGGTATTGAAGCCTACGATGTTCGCGCTGACCATTTTGATTTTCCTGACCGGGCTCTCGGCGACGTCGGCGCCTTTGATTTTAGGCGGTACCGAATTCCAAACGATCACGCCGATGATCCTGACGTTTTCGAAGAGCATGACTTCGAGAGATTTGGCCGCGCTGCTGGCGCTTATTCTCGGACTGGCCACGCTGCTCCTGCTGACGCTGATGATTCGGCTCGAGCATCGAGGCAATTTCATGTCGGTTTCGAAGGTGAAGTCGGAGCTGGTCAAACAAAAGATTCAGAACCGCATCGGCAATTTCGCCGCGCATGCGCTCGCATACGCCTTGTTCTTGATCTACATCGTGCCGGTCGTGCTGATCGTCGTCTTCTCCTTCACGGATGCGCGCAGCATCGCTTCCGCGGCATTGGACGCAGGCAGCTTTACGTTGGATAACTATAAGCTGGTCTTCTCGAACATGAACGCGTTCAAGCCTTATTTGGTCAGCATCGCGTACGCCGCGGCCGCCTCGGTCGCCGTCGCCGCGCTGGCGCTGATGGCTTCGCGCATATTGCACAAATACAAAAACAAGTGGACGGCCGCGTTGGAATACGCGCTGCTCATCCCTTGGATGCTCCCGGCGACGTTGATCGCCATCGGGCTGATCGTTACGTTCAACGAGCCGCGGCTCGTCATCGGGAACGCGGTGCTCGTCGGCACGCATTGGATGCTGTTTCTCGGCTACGTCATCGTGCACATCCCGTTTACGCTGCGGATGGTGAAGGCGTCCTTCTTCAACCTGGACGGCAATTTGGAGGACGCGGCCCGCAATTTGGGGGCGAAATCGTTGTATACGTTCCGGCGGGTGGTGCTGCCGATCGTGCTGCCGTCGACGCTCGCCGTGCTGGCGCTCAATTTCAACAGCATTCTGGCTGACTACGATTTGACCGTATTCTTGTATCATCCGCTGTATCAGCCGCTCGGCATCGTCATCAAGAACAGCACCGACGCGCAGGCGCTGGCCGACACCAAGGCGCTGACGCTGGTGTATACCGTCATCCTTATGATCATGTCCTCCCTTACGCTGTATTTCGTATACGGCCGGAAGAACGCTTCATAGCTGGATACGTTTCACGCCTCATAACGAAAACAACGCCCCATCGACGGAGCCGTCGACGGGGCGTTGTTGCTGCGTAACGCCGTTTATGATGTCGGTCCCGACATATGGAGCGACGGGAATCCGACCTGCCGAAGCGCTTCGAACAGCACGATCGCCACCGAGTTCGACAAGTTCAGCGAGCGGATATGCTCATTGTTGATCGGAATGCGGATGCGTCGCTCCGGGAAGCGCGAGAGGATCGAGTCGGGCAATCCTTTGGTCTCTTTGCCGAATACGAACATATCCCCCTCCTGGTATTCGAAATCGGTATACGAGCGGCTCCCTTTCGTCGTCGCGAAAAACATGCGCCCGCCCCCGTACTGCTCCAGCACGTCATCGAACGATTCATGCACGTGCAGCTTGACGTGAGGCCAATAATCCAGGCCCGCCCGTTTCAAATCTTTGTCCTCGATCGAGAAGCCGAGCGGCTTCACGAGGTGCAGATGCGCGCCGGTGCCGGCGCACGTGCGGGAAATGTTGCCCGTATTCGCCGGAATTTCCGGCTCGACCAATACGATATGGAACGCCACGTTCGTTCATTCCTCTCAACAAAAGTTTTACATTAAGTTAATCATCCGTTAATTCGGCGTTGACGTCCGTGCGGGATAATGGTTGTGCGCCGCAGTCCGGCGATGAACGCATCTCTACCTAGGAGCGAAACGGACCATGAAGAAAAGAGTATTGGTCGTTGACGACGAACCATCCATCTCCATGCTGATCGATTTCAACTTGAAATTGGCCGGTTACGACGTCCATTGCGTGTACGACGGAGAGGCCGTATTTCAAGTGCTCCCGACGTTCCGCCCCGACGTCATCGTTTTGGACTTGATGCTCCCGAAGATGGATGGCATTCAAGTGTGCCGCCGGCTGCGATCGGAAGGCAATCTCGTTCCGATCGTCATGCTGACCGCGCTGCAAGATTTGTCCGACAAAATCGCAGGCCTCGATAACGGCGCAGACGATTATATGACGAAACCGTTCTCCCCGCAAGAGCTCGTCTCCCGCATCCAAGCGATTCTTCGACGCACCGCGGCGCTGCCGGCGCTGCAGACGGACGAACCGATGGTTCACGGTTCTATCCTTGTGAAGCCCGAGCAGCGGGAAGCGATGGTCGACGGCGAACGCGTCGATCTGACGCCCAAAGAATTCGATCTGCTGCTGTACATGATGAAGCATCCCGGGAAAGTGTTGTCCCGCCAACAGCTGCTTCACGGCGTATGGGATTACCACTTCCTCGGAGACACCCGCATCGTAGACGTCCACATCAGCCATCTTCGAGACAAAATCGAGCGCAATCCTCGCAGCCCTGAGTACATTGTAACGATCCGCAATGTCGGGTACAAGCTGAGCGAAGCCCCGGCGAAGGATACGGCGCTGAACGGCTGATTGGTTTCTTCAGACGACAGGTTTCAACGCAAAGCACCCCGCCCGAGACGACGCATGCGACGCGCAGCCGGGCGAGGTGCTTATTTCGTTGCCGCGAAACTCTTATTGGGACTGACGGCGGAAGTCTTCCATGAACTGCGCCAGCGCCGCGCACGCCTCGTACGGCACGGCGTTGTAGGTCGACGCGCGGCAGCCGCCGACGCTGCGGTGCCCCTTCAAGCCGACGAAGCCGGCCGCGGACGCCGCTTTCAAGAACGCCTTCTCCGCCTCTTCGGTGCGCAAGCGGAACGTGATGTTCATCCGCGAACGGTACGCCGGCTCCGCGTGCCCGATGTAGAAGCCGTCGCTTTCGTCGATCGCCCGGTAGATGAGATCCGTCTTCTCCGCGTTACGCTTCTCGATGCCGGCGAGACCGCCCTCCGACTCGATCCAGCGCAGCACTAAGTTCATGATGTACACGGAGAACGACGGCGGCGTGTTGTACAGCGAATTGTTCGACGCGTGCGTGTCGTAGCGCAGCATCGTCGCCAGATGCTCCGGCGATTTGTCTACGAGCTCGTCCTTCGCGATAACGACCGTGACGCCGGACGGACCGAGGTTCTTCTGCGCGCCCGCATAGATGAGCCCGAACTTCGATACGTCGAGCGGACGGCTCAAGATGTCGCTGGACATGTCCGCGATAAGCGGGACGTCGCCGGTGTCCGGGAACTCCGTCATTTGCACGCCTTCGATCGTTTCGTTCGTCGTGACGTGGAGGTACGCCGCGTTGTCCGGCAGCTTCAGGTTCTTCATGTCCGGGACGCTCTTGAAGCCGCTCTCCTTCGTGGAGGCGATCGTCGCGGCATCGCCGAACAGCTTTGCTTCCTTGAACGCCTTCGTGCCCCATGCGCCGTGGACGACGTACGCCGCCGTCTTGCCGGCCGGCAGCAGGTTCATCGGAATCATGGCGAACTGCGTGCTCGCCCCGCCTTGGAGGAAGAGCACTTTATATCCTTCGGGAATGCCGAACAGCGTCTTGAACAGCTGCTGCGTTTCGTTGTTCAGCCGCTCGTAGTTTTCGCTGCGATGGGACATTTCCATGACGGACATGCCGGTGCCTTCGAAATTCGTCATCTGCTCGGCGGCCGTCTGGAGCACCGACAGCGGCAGCGCCGCGGGACCCGCATTGAAGTTATACGCTCTCTTGGTCAACCGTTCCACTCCCATTTCCGTTTTCGATTTCACCTATCATAGCAAGGACGATTCGCCGGTTCAAGAGAAATATCCCATAATGATGCCGGCGGTTTCTTCGATCGCTTTGTCGGACACGTCGATGACGCGGCAGCCGATGCGCTCCATCACCGAAGCGGCGTAATCGAGCTCGCGGCGGATGCGATCGACCGACGCGTACGCGGCCCCTTCGGGCAATCCGACCGCGCGCAGCCGCTCGGTACGAATTTTGTGGATCGCCTCCGGCTGCATCGTCAAGCCGAAGACGCGCTCCGGATCGAGCCGCAGCAGCTCGTCCGGCAGCTTCACCTCCGGGACGAGCGGCCAGTTCGCGACGCGGAACCCTTTGTGCGCGAGGAACATGCTGAGCGGCGTCTTCGACGTGCGGGACACGCCGACCAGCACCACCTGCGCGCGCGGCAAGCCGGACGGATCGCGTCCGTCGTCGTAGCGCACGGCGAATTCGATCGCCTCCACGCGCTTGAAATATTGCTCGTCCATCTCGTGCAGCAGGCCGGGCTTGCGGGCCGGCGAGTCGTGGAACGTGTCCACGAACGCTTGGATCATCGGCCCCATGATGTCGACGACGCGAACGCCGAGCCTTTTCGACTCCCGCACCATCGTCTCTCGCAGCTTCGGCTGCACGAGCGTGTACGCGACGAAGCTGCCGTGCTCCTTCGCCTCTGCGAGCAGACGCTCGACCTCTTCCGCCTCGCGCACGTGGCCGACCCGCTTGATGCGGATTTTTTTGCCGCCGAACTGCCGCAGCGTCGCCCGGGCGACCGCTTCGGCCGTCTCCCCTACCGAGTCGGAGCATATGTAAAGGATGCGCTCATCCGTCGCGAAGCCGTGCCTCTGCGCCGCGGACGGGTCAACGGGATTGTTGGACATGAATTCCGCTCCTTTGTGTCTGTCGAAACCGTTGGTGACTGTTGCTTTCCTTATCACTTTACCGTTCCGGGAGCGGCATTTCAAGGGCGCGGCGCGACGCGGCAAAACAGCCCCGGCGGAATCCGCCGGGGCTGTCGGGCTTGACGAGGATTAGCAGTCGAAGTACAACGCGTACTCGTGCGGGTGAACGCGGATCGAAACGGATTTCGCTTCGTCGCGCTTGTACGCTACGTAGTTATCGATGAATTCCTTCGTGAATACATTGCCTTGCGTCAAGAATTCGTAGTCCGCTTCGAGAGCGTCGAGCGCTTCGTCCAGGGAGCCCGGAACGCTGCGGATTTCCTTCTTCTCTTCTTCGGACAGCTCGTAAATGTTCTTGTCGACCGGACCGTAGCCCAATTTGCGCGGGTCGATCTTGTTCTTAATGCCGTCGAGGCCGGCCATCAGCATAGCCGCGAACGCGAGGTACGGGTTCGCCGTCGAGTCCGGCGTACGGAACTCGATGCGCGCGCCTTTCGGCGATACCGCAGCGACCGGAATCCGGACCGCAGCGGAGCGGTTGCCCTTCGAGAACGCCAGGTTTACCGGAGCCTCGTAGCCCGGAACGAGACGCTTGAACGAGTTCGTCGACGGGTTCGTGAACGCGATCAGAGCCGGCGCGTGGTGCAGGATGCCGCCGATGTAGTACATCGCGAGTTCGGACATGTTGCCGTATCCACCCTTCTCGTAGAAGAGCGGCTCGCTGCCGTTGAAAATCGACGAGTGTACGTGCATGCCGCTGCCGTTGTCGCCGAAGAGCGGCTTCGGCATGAACGTTGCGACTTTGCCGTATTGACGAGCTGTGTTATGAACAATATATTTGTACTTCATCAGGTTGTCGGCCGTTTTCGTCAGCGTGTCGAAGCGGAAGTTGATTTCGCCTTGACCTGCCGTAGCGACTTCGTGGTGATGACGGTCGATGCGGATGCCGACTTCCATCATCAAACGGCACATTTCGCTGCGGATGTCCTGCTGCGTGTCGACCGGCTGAACCGGAACGTAGCCGCCTTTAACCGGAATCTTGAAGCCAAGGTTGCCGCCTTCTTCTTTGCGGCCCGTGTTCCAAGCTGCTTCTTCGGAGTCTACTTCGAAGTAGGACTTGTTCATGCCCGTTTCGAAACGGACGTCGTCGAAAATGAAAAATTCGGATTCCGGACCGAAGTACGCTGCCGTACCGATGCCCGTCGTTTGCAAATATTCTTCAGCCTTTTGAGCGATGCCGCGCGGGTCGCGGTCATAGCGCTCGCCGTCCGGCGTGTAAATGTCGCACATAATAACCAGCGTCGGATGAGCCGTGAACGGATCGATGAACGCCGTTTCCGTAACCGGGATCATAACCATGTCGGAGTTTTCGATGCCGCGGAAGCCCGGGATGGACGAACCGTCGAAAGCTACGCCAAGCGTGAACGTTTCTTCTTCGACTTCAACCGCAGGTAAGGAAATGTGCTGTGCTTTACCGGACAGACCTACGAAGCGAAAGTCCACCCACTCGATATTTTTTTCCTTAATTAACTTGAGAACGTCTTGTGCCGACATGAATGAATACCCTCCTATTTCCGAACAATGAATGGTTTAGAAGTGCAAATCGTTCAGTAATTTGCAAAACCTTGTCGTTATTATAAACCCGTAGATAATTAGCGTCAATAGTTATGTAAGGTATTTTTGGCGCATATGTAAGCTATACTTACACCCCGGCAAAAGTAAATTTTCGCTGTTTTCGGGCAATTGCAAGCGTTGCCATCAAACTCGCGGCGCTGCTTGCATTCTGGTAACATGTCCCATGTCACATTTATTACGTTACGGCACGATCGTGAAGCGCATCGGGCCGCCTCTGTCGCGGTTGCCAGTATCCGCAGGTTTGCGAGCCCCGCCAGCGCGAACGCCAACTCTCCGCCGCCAAGCCCGCCGACGCGCACGCGAACTCACTGCAGCCAAGCCCGCCCACCGCCGAATAAGGAACATTTGTCGCTTACACACCGCCGTTATGCCCGCCGAGCGCCGCATAAGGTACATTTGTCTCTTACACACCGCCGTTAGGCCCGCTGAGCGCCGCATAAGGAACATTTGTCGCTTACACACCGCCGCCAAGCCCGCCTACCGCCGAATAAGGAACATTTGTCCCTTACAGACCACCGTTAAGCTTGCCAAGCGCCGAATAAGGAACATTTGTCTCTTACACACCGCCGCCAAGCCCGCCTACCGCCGAATAAGGTACATTTGTCGCTTACACTCCGCCGCCAAGCCCGCCAAGCGCCGCATAAGGAACATTTGGCTCTTACAGACCGCCGCCAAGCCCGTCAAGCGCCGAATAAGGAACATTTGTCTCTTACACACCGCCGCCGAGCCCGCCCACCGCCGAATAAGGAACATTTATCCCTTACAGACCGCCGCCAAGCCCGTCAAGCGCCGAATAAGGAACATTTGTCTCTTACAAACCGCCGCCAAGCCCGCCCACCGCCGAATAAGGATCATTTGTCTCTTACACTCCGCCGTTAAGCCCGCCAAGCGCCGAATAAGGAACATTTGTCCCTTACACACCGCCGCCAAGCCCGCCAAGCGCCGAATAAGGTACATTTGTCGCTTACACACAGCCGTTAGGCCCGCCGACCGCCGAATAAGGAACATTTGGCTCTTACAGACCGCCGCCATGCCCGTCAAGCGCCGAATAGGGAACATTTGTCTCTTACACACCGCCGCCAAGCCCGCCGACCGCCGAATAAGGAACATTTGTCCCTTACACACCGCCGCCAAGCCCGCCTACCGCCGAATAAGGAACATTTGTCTCTTACAGACCGCCGTTATGCCCGCCCACCGCCGAATAAGGTACATTTGTCTCTTACACACCGCCGCCAAGCCCGCCCACCGCCGCCCCCGCGCAAAACAAACGCCCGCCTGCCGCCGGAAAGGCGACAAGCGGGCGCGAACCGCGCATATGCTATTACAGCGAGGAAACCGGCTGCTTCGCCGTCTCGAACGATTTGCCGACGAGCGGAGCGAGCTGCTGCAGCTCGCGGAGAAGCTGTTCGAACTGGTTCGGGAACAGCGATTGTACGCCGTCGCCCGTCATCGAATTGTCCGGGTCGGTGTGCATCTCGACAATGAGGCCGTCCGCGCCGGCGGCGACCGACGCCTTCGACATCGTCGCGACGAGCTCCCGGCGTCCCGTGCCGTGGCTCGGGTCGGAAATGACCGGCAGGTGGCTCAGCTGCTTGACGACCGGGATCGCCGTCAAGTCGAGCGTGTTCCGCGTGTACGTCTCGAACGTGCGGATGCCGCGCTCGCACAGCATGACGTTCGGGTTGCCGCCCGCGAGAATGTACTCGGCCGCGTTCAGCCATTCATCGTACGTCGCGCTGAAGCCCCGCTTCAGCAGCACCGGCTTGCCGCACGTGCCGAGCTTGCGCAGCAGGTCGAAATTCTGCATGTTGCGCGTGCCCACCTGCATGATATCCGCGTACTCCGCGCAAACGTCGACGTACTCCGGCGTCATGACCTCGGTAATCGTAACGAGGCCGTACTTCTCGCCCGCTTCCGCCATCCACTCGAGACCTTCGACGCCGACGCCCTGGAAGCTGTACGGACCCGTGCGCGGCTTGAACGCCCCGCCCCGGAGCACTTGCGCGCCCGCCGCCTTGACGTGCTTCGCGATTTCCATAATTTGATCGCGGTTTTCGACCGCGCAAGGACCGCCCATCACGACGAGCTCGTCGCCGCCGATCTTCACGCCTTTGATATCGATGACCGTATCTTCCGGATGGAAGTCGCGGCTCGCCAGCTTGTAAGACTTCGAAATTTTGATGACGTTTTCGACGCCGGTCATTTGGCGAAGCTGTTCGGCGAGCGTCGGCTCCGCCTTCCCGATGATGCCGACGACCGTCCGGTCCGTCCCTTTCGATACGTGCGCCTGAAGCCCGCGCTTCTCGATCGCCCGGACCACCTCTTGAATTCTCTCTTCCCCCGCCGTGTTCGCCAAAATCGCGATCATTCGATTCACTCCCCAAAAATGGATTTCGTCGTTTACATCACTTTTACACTTCGACGCTTATACGCTTTTAAGCTTCTACGCTTTTAATCACTAAAGTAACTATACGTGAAAAAGGGCGCCCTCGTCAAGATAAACTTGATCGAAGCGCGCCCCTTTTTGAGCACAAGCAATGCTTGTCCGTTGGAGTGCGATGCACGCCGGACAAGCGCCGCGCCGCCGTCCCGAATTCAGCGTTCCTTCACCGTCGGCAGCAATTTGTCCGGGTTCAGCGTGCGGACGACCGGCCACGTAGCCGGGTCGTTCGGATCGAACGCTTCGAGGTACGCGATGACTTCCTTCGTCACCGGCGTCGGCGTGGAGGCGCCCGACGTGACTGCCACCTTCCGCAGCGGCATCAGCCATTCCGGACGAATTTCCGTCACGTCCGCCACCCGATACGCCTTCACGCCGGCGATCTCCTCGGACACCTGCGCGAGCCGGTTCGAGTTGTTGCTGCGCGGATCGCCCACGACGATCACGAGATCGGCGAGCGACGCCTGCCCCGCCACCGCCTCCTGCCGCACCTGCGTGGCGAGGCAAATTTCGTTGTGGATTTCCGCATGCGGAAACCGGTCCGTCACCCGCTTCATAATGTGGCGAATGTCCCACTGGCTCATCGTCGTTTGGTTTGTGACGAGCAGCCGAGTGCCCGGCGCGATCGGCAGCGCATCGATTTCTTCCTCGCGCTCGATGAGATGCACTTTGTCCGGCGCGACGCCGACGGCGCCCTCCGGCTCGGGGTGACCTTTCTTGCCGATATAAATGATCTCGTATCCTTCCGCCGTCTTGGCGCGGATCAAATCGTGCGTCTTCGTTACGTCCGGGCACGTCGCGTCCACCATGGTGAGACCTTTCTCTGCGGCGCGGCGGCGCACCTCCGGCGATACGCCGTGAGCGGTGAAAATGACCGTGCCTTTGTCGACGTTCTCCAGTATGTCCAAACGGTTCGGTCCGTCGAGCGTAATGACGCCTTCCCGCTCGAACGCCTCCGTCACATGAGCGTTGTGCACGATCATGCCGAGAATGTATATCGGCCGCGGCAGATCCAAGTTGCGGGCCGTCTGCAGCGCGAGCACCATCGCGTCGACGACGCCGTAGCAGTAGCCGCGCGGGGAAATTTTGACGACTTCCATGTGCGCACCCTCCTTTACCGTTCCATTATAAAGAATAACCTCGCAGAAGTATAATCGGGAGCGCGCATCCCCCCTTGCGGCTAGAGCTTCGCGGGCCGCTCCAGCTCCTGCGGCGGCGCGATCGGCAGCCGCACGATGAACGACGTGCCGCCGCCCGGCCGCGTCAACACTTCGACGGAGCCTTGATGCTCGTCGATGATCCACCGGGCGATGGCGAGGCCGAGCCCCGTGCCGCTCGTTTCCCCGCGCGACGGGTCCGCCCGATAGAACCGGTCGAAAATGTGCGGCACGTGCTCCTTGTCCATCCCGATGCCCGTGTCGCGGATGCGCAGCCCGACGGTTCCCAGGCCGTCCGGAGGAAGCGCCGTCAGCTCCACTTCGCCGGACGGCGTATATTTGAACGCGTTCTCGATGAAAATGAACAGCAGCTGCCGCAGCGCATCGGCGTCGCCGATCACCTCGACGCCTTCGAGCGGCGACAAATCGCCGACGACCCATTCCGCCGTCCGCGGCAGATGCGCGGCCTTCCGGGCGACCTCCGCCACGAGCGGCGCCAGCTCGACGCGTTCCTTCCGCATGCGGTGACCTGCGTCCGCCCGCGCCAGCATGAGCAAATCGTTGACGAGCCGGCTCATCCGTTCGGCTTCCCCGGCGATGTCGCGCACCGACTCCAGGGCGAGCGCCGCCTGCTCCTCGTCGAGCTCGCCGAGCGTGCCGGAGTCGCGCCAGCGGGCCCACATTTTCTCGAGCAGCTCCACATTGCCGCGAATCGTCGTCAGCGGCGTTCGCAGCTCGTGCGACGCGTCGGACACGAACCGCCGCTGCGCCTGCACCGCCTCCTCCAATTCGCCGTACGCGTTCTGGATGCGCGAGAGCATGCCGTTGATCGTCGACGTCAGCCTGCCGATCTCGTCCTGCGGACCGCCGTATTCGATGCGGTGGCTCAAATCCTCCGCTTGGCCGATCCGGTCGGCGGCGCCGATCAAATGCTCGATCGGCTGCAGCGCCTTGCGCGCCAAAAACCAGCCGAGCGTCGAAGCGAGCGCCACCGCGGCGAGCGCGGTCACCGTCAGCACCGTGCGCAAATGCGCCAGCGTCCGCTTCAAATCGTCGATCGTCGTGCCGACCTGCAGCATGCCGGCGTATACGGCTGTGCCGTTCCGATCGACCTCCAGTTGGATCGGCACGTTGTATACGAGAACCGTCGACGCGCCGATGTTCCGCTCCGTGAACGCGGCGCTCTCGAGTTCCCGGCCCGCCTCGACGACGGACGGCAGCGGCAGCTCGCCGCGAATGTTTTTTTGCCGAATGCGGCCTTCCCGGTCGACGATTTGCAGGAAATACCCCGAGTACCGGAACTCGTCCAGCGCGGGCAGCTCGGGCACGATGCTCGGGCCGAGGAACAAATTCCACCCGACGCGGACGCCGATCTCCCGCTCGATCTGATTCGCCAGCGTCTGCATGCTGTTTTTCTCGCCCGCGCTGAGCACGTACGAGACGAGCACATATACGGCGACGCAGAACGCGACGACCGTCACGCCGAGCACGGCGCTGTACCATAGCGTTAAACGAAGGCGGATGCTCATCCTTTGTCGCCCCGCAGCACGTACCCGGCGCCGCGCACCGTTTGGATGAGCCGCTTTTCGCCGCCCTCCTCCAGCTTGTTCCGCAGCATCGCGACGTAAACCTCCAGCACGTTCGACTCTCCGCTGTAGTCGTACCCCCAGATTTTATCCATCAGCGTGTCGCGCGACAGCACGCGCCGCGGATTGGACATGAACAAATGCAGCAGCTCGTACTCCTTCGCCGTCAGCTCGACGACGCGATCGCCCCGAATCGCCTCCCGGGTGTCGGGGTTCAGCGACAAATCCTCGAACACGAGCCGCCGGCCGTCCTCCGGCTCCTCTCGTCCGGCCGCGCCTCCGCTGCGCCGCAGCAGCGCCCGTATGCGGGCGAGCAGCTCCTCGAGCGCGAAGGGCTTCACCAAGTAATCGTCCGCGCCCGTATCCAGCCCCCGCACGCGGTCCGCGACTTCGTCCTTCGCCGTCAGCATGAGCACCGGCACGCGGCTTCCGGCCTCCCGCAGCCGGCGGCATACTTCCCAGCCGTCCAGTCCCGGCATCATAATATCGAGCACGACGAGGTCCGGCTCCTCCTGGCGCAGCGCTTCCAGCCCTTCGTTCCCGCCCCGCGCCGTCCGGACGCGGTACCCTTCGAAAGCGAGGCCGCGGCGAAGCATCGACGTAATTTTCTCGTCGTCGTCGATCACTAGAATCGATTCCTTCATGCCGTTCGCTCCTCCGTTCGATCCCTCTTACCCATAGGTTATAGCAAAACGCCGGCGCAAGCAAAACAAACGGCCGAACGGAAACGCGTTCCGTCCGGCCGTTCGGCACTTGCTTTATTGCCGGCTCATCTCGTTCCGGTCGCCGACCGTAACCGTCACTTGCACCGTCTGGCCGTTGCGGACGACGTCCAGCGCGATTTTGTCGCCCGGCTTCTTCTTCGCCACGTACTTCTTCAGCTCGTCGGCGCTCTTGATCGCCGTGCCGTCGGCGCCCGTGACGACGTCGTACTGCTGCAGTCCCGCTTTGTACGCCGGGGAACCGAGCACTACCTCGCCGATGAACGCGCCGTCGGCGTTCTTCAGCTGCAGGTCGTCGACGTATTCTTCCGGCACGTCGGCCATGCTGATGCCGATGAACGGGCGCGGAATGGCCTTGTCTGCCTTCAAGGCGTCGAGCACCTCTAGAATCGTGCTCGTCGGAATCGCGAAGCCGATGCCTTGCGCCTGCGCGTTGACCGCCGTGTTAATGCCGATCACTTCGCCGTTCAAGTTCAGCAGCGGACCGCCCGAGTTGCCCGGGTTGATGGACGCGTCCGTCTGGAGCAGCGTCTGGTAGCTGCGCGTGCCTTCGGAGTCGGAAATGTTGATCTCCCGCTCCTTCGCGGACAAGACGCCGACCGTTACCGTATGGTCGAACTCGTACGGGTTGCCGATCGCGACGACCCAGTCGCCGACGCGAATATCGTTGGAGTTGCCGAGCGGCAGCGTCGGGAAATCGTTGCCGCCCGTGACTTTCAGCACCGCAAGGTCCAAATCGTACGCCGTGCCCAGCACTTCCGCGACGTACGGCTCCTTCGTGCCTTCGACGATGACTTCGACTTTCTCCGCGCCGTTGATGACATGCTCGTTGGTGAGAATGTATCCTTCTTTATCGAAAAAGAAGCCCGAGCCCGAACCGACCTGCACCAAGCTGTCCGATCCGGCGTTCGGCTGCTGACGCTGCTCCGGAATGCCGAAAAATTGGTCGAACAAGCTGGAGCCCGCGCGCGTCCGCTGGTTCGCGTACGTAACGATTTTCACGACAGCCGGGGAAGCGACGTCCACCAGCTCCGCGATCGTATTCGGGCGCACCGTTTCGAGCGCGGCCGTCGTCACCGACGATCCGCCGTTCGCGGATACCGCCGCGTTCGACGACGACTCCGCCGCCGCGCCCGCGCCGCCGGACGTCGAAATTGCGTCGCCGCCGGAGAACAAGTTCATCCGGTCGCTCGCGAACATGAGGCTGCCGACGACGAGCGCGCCCGCGAGGAACGACGCGACGATGCTCTTGAAGCCGGAGCGGCGAGGCGGCTTCGGCTCCGAGTAGGACCAATGCGGCGGCGCCGGAGGCTTCGGCGACGTCTGCACCATCGGATACGTCCGCAGCTCGCGCGGCGGCGTCATCTCCGCTTCGACCGGCGCCTCGTGCGCCGTACGCTCCGGCTGCCGCGGCTCGCGGTCCGAAACGGTCCGGCCGTATACATAGTAATGATATTCGCTTTCCTTGGATGAGTTGTTGTTATTGTTATTATTGTTATTGCGATCGTCCATAAGAAAAAACCTCCTTCATGGCTTGCTTGGCTCTATTGTGGACCAAGAACCTTAAAGCAACCTTAAAGGAGGATAAATTCGGGCTGAATATTTTAGCTTAAGCGAAGGCGGCTTCGACCTCTTGCAGAACCTCTTTCGCTTTGGTCACGTCCGCATCGGCAACGGCCGCGTCGGGGTCGATCGGCGCCTGGAATTGGTTGACGAGCGCGCCGAGCGTATAAAATTCCGCGGCATGATCGTCGCCCGGATTGTAGAGGTGTCTAAGCACGAACGGCGCACCGACGACGACACGCGTGCCGGGCTCCGGCGCGTCCGGGTCCAGCCGGCCGTGCACGACCTCGAACGGCACCCGCAGCCATACGGTCTGCTTCTCTCCGTCGAGCCGCTTGTCGAAGCAGCCGCGGTCGTACTCCCAATTGCCGCCGAGCGTAAAATCGAGCCGCTCGAGCGCGCCTTGCAGCTCAGCCAAATCCAATTCCCGGTTCGTCAGTTTCGATTCGATAGCGATCAACGCAAGATCCCCCTACCCGGTTTTTCCTTAGAGTAAGCGTCTCACGCGCCGATTATGTATCACATCCGCAAATCGATGCCGACGACAGCTCCCGCCGCGCCCTCGCAGCGCACCGCGAGCGTGACGCAGGGGCGCTTCGTGATCGCGGACACGTACGGCTCCGACACATACAGCTCGCCCGCCATCGCCCGCTTCCACCATTCCCGATGGCGAGCGTGCAGCAGCCCCGCGGCAGGCTCCGAGAAGATGAACCTGCCGTCGGGGTCGTTCGACCAGACGGCTTCGAGACCGTCATGCTCGGACAAAGCGCGAACGAGGGTGGAGCGATGCAGCTCCTTATCGAGCCCCGCGTTCGACAGCTCCTTCGCGATCCGCCGCAGGAGGCGCTTGCCTTCCTCCGCGTCGACGCCGGCCGCCGCCGAGGCCCCTTCCTTGCGAAGCGACAAAATCGCGGAAATCAGCTCGCCCGACGTCTGCTGCAGCCCGGCGCCGACCGTCTGCAGCGAGCCGATGCCTTCGCGCTGCAGCACCATATCGTTCATCGTCTGCTCGACGCTCTGCGCCGTCTCCTGCCCGAGCTCCGCCGCCTCCTCCACCATCTCGGCCGTGCGGGAAATGCGCACGCGCTGCTCCCGATTCGCGCCGGCGACGTCCGCGACCGAATCGTGCACCGCTTGGACCGCGGACGCCACGTCCGCAAGCCGCAGCTCGATGTCGCGAACATGCCCGATCGCGCGCTGCACGCTCGTCCGCTCCGTCTCGACCGAGGCGGCGACCTGCGAAGCGCCTTGCTCGATTTCCAGAACGAAACCGGAGGACCGTTCGACCGCCTCGCGGCTTTGCTCCGCCAGCTTCTTGATTTGCTGAGCCACGACGACGAAGCCGCGGCCGGACTCCCCGGCGCGAGCCGCCTCGATGGAAGCGTTCAGCGCGAGCAGCGACGTCTGCCCGACGATGTCGCGAAGCAGCTCGTTGACCTCTTCGATATGCCGCATTCGTTCGATCGACGCCTTGACCTGCTCGACCATCGCCGCGTTATGAAGCTCCAGCTCCGACAGGACCCGGACCGATTCCCCGACGGCGCCGCCCATCGCTTCCATGCCGCCGCGCGCCTGTTCGCTCTCGCGCTTCATCCGGTCGGACAGCGTCTGCACCCGTTCGGCCTGCATGTCCGCTTCTTTCATCCAAATGAGCGTCTGCTTCAGCCGGCTCATGACGTGCAGGCTCCGTTTGCGCAGCTTGTCGCCGGTCTCCATGGAACGCTCCGCGATGTCGTTCAGATGATCCGCGGCGCGCGACAAGTCGTCGACGCTGGCGACGAGCCGGTCGGCAAACACTTGCGATTCGTTCAGGAACGATTCGATGTCTTCCGAGGAAACGACGGTTTCCGCTTCCCCTTTGTTAACATTGCTGCCTGATTTCTTCCAAAACGACCAACCCACAGCGCCCACCTCACGTCCACGTTATTATTTCTAACATTATAATCCCTGATGATGGAAAAGAAAAGAGGAACGCTGACGCGTTCCTCTCGCATTCGACGGGATTCGATGGCCGATCGGCGGACCGTGACGTTATACGGATATTTTCCGCCGCCGCTCGTCCTGCTGGATCATGTCGTTCAACCGCTGCAGGTCTTCCTCCGTCAATTTTCCGTTTCCTTTATATATAACCCGAACCTTGACCTTCTTTTTGCCCCATTCGTCGTACACCTGCTTCTTCGTCTCGAAGAACAGGTCGATCTTCTTGCCTTTGATGGCGGACCCGGTGTCGGCGACGACGCCATATCCGTATCCGGGGATATGAAGCACCGTTCCGATCGGGAACACCTTCCGGTCGGCCGCGATCGTAGAGAATACGTCGCGCTTGACCTTGACGCCGGAATACGTGATGCCGTACTGCGGATGGTCGGGCGTCTTGCCAGTCGATTCCACGCCGGCCGTGTAGCCCGTCGCCGTCACTTCGACTTCTTCGTATTCCTTCATGCGATCTACGTGCAGCACCGGCACCGCCTTCGCCAGCTTCATCCACTGCGACTTCGACTTGACGTTCGCCTGCAGCAGCTGCATGAACGTCGGACGAGCGGCTGGCGCCCTCGCCGAAGCCGTTGCGTGTATGCCGTGTACGGATCCCGATACCGGTTGCGCCAAGTCGACCTCATCGTAAGATTCGACGTGCGCCCCTAGTATTTTCGTGTTTCCTATTCCACCCAGCATCGAGAACGATAGGAACGTCGTCAGGCATATCAGCATGGATCGAACTTTGACGGTTGCCGTCGTTGTCATCATTTGGTTTCATCCCCCCATATTCTGAGGGTGTCCAGGGCATAAGTTTCTTATACATACGAAACCTATTTTTTCCGTACGAGGGGATGAAAACCAAGGCGTTGCTAGATTCGATTAATAGACTTTGCCCCCGACCTCTTCTTGAATCATCCGCACCGCGTCTTCGACGGAGAAGGCCCCGATATCGCCTTCGCCGCGCCGGCGGATCGATACCGTGCCGGCGGACTGCTCGTTCTCGCCGACGACGAACATGTACGGAATGCGCTCGAGCTGCGCTTCGCGAATTTTATAGCCGAGCTTCTCGTTGCGCAGATCGGCTTCGGCGCGAACGCGGCTCCCTTGCAGCTTCGCCTGGACGTCCTTCGCGTAGTCGGCGAACTTGTCGGAGACCGGAATGACGATCGCTTGGATCGGCGACAGCCACGTCGGCAGCGCGCCGGCGAAGTTTTCGAGCAGGAACGCCGTCATGCGCTCCATCGTCGAAATGATGCCGCGATGGATGACGACCGGGCGGTGCTTCTGCCCGTCTTCGCCGACGTATTCGAGCTCGAATCGCTGCGGAAGCAGGAAGTCGAGCTGCGCGGTCGACAGCGTCTCCTCTTTCTTCAGGGCCGTCTTGATTTGCACGTCGAGCTTCGGTCCGTAGAACGCCGCCTCGCCTTCGGCTTCGTAATACGGCAGGCCGAGATCCTCGACGACCTCCTTCAGCATGCGCTGCGACATTTCCCACATCGCGTCGTCGTCATAATACTTTTCCTTGTTGTTCGGATCGCGGTACGACAAGCGGAAGCGGTATTCCTCGATGCCGAAGTCTTTGTATACGTGCTGGATGAGCTGCACGACGCGGGCGAATTCTTCCTTGATTTGGTCCGGACGGCAGAAAATATGCGCGTCGTTCAGCGTCATCGCGCGCACGCGGTGGAGACCCGTCAAGGCGCCGGACATTTCGTAGCGATGCATCGTGCCGAGCTCGGCGATCCGGATCGGCAAGTCGCGGTAGCTGCGCATGTCGCTCTTGTACACCATCATGTGGTGCGGGCAGTTCATCGGGCGAAGCACGAGCTCCTCGTTGTCCATGCCCATCAGCGGGAACATATCCTCTTGGTAATGCTCCCAGTGGCCGGAAATCTTATACAGCTCTACGTTCGCGAGCACCGGCGTATACACATGGCTGTAGCCGAGACGCTCCTCGAGATCGACGATGTAGCGCTCCATGATGCGGCGCAGCTTCGCGCCCCGCGGCAGCCAGAGCGGCAGCCCTTGGCCGACTTCGCGAGAGAACGAGAACATTTTCAGCTCGCGGCCGATTTTCCGATGGTCTCGCTTCTTCGCTTCCTCGAGCAGCTCCAGATGCTCGTCCAGCTGCGCCTTCTTCGGGAACGCCGTCCCGTAGATCCGCTGCAGCATTTTGTTCTTCGCGTCGCCGCGCCAGTACGCGCCCGCCACGCTCAGCAGCTTGAACGCCTTGATGCGGCCCGTCGACGGCAGGTGCGGCCCGCGGCACAGGTCGAAAAACTCGCCTTGATCGTACAACGAAATCGGCTCGTCGCCCGGAATCGCGTCGAGCAGCTCCAGCTTCAGCGGATCGTTGATGCCCTTGAAAATCGCCTTCGCCTCTTCGCGGCTCACCTCGCGGCGCGTGATCGCGAGGTTCTCGTTCACGATTTTCTCCATTTCCTTCTCGATCTTCGGGAAATCTTCGACCGAGATCGGCGTGTCGAGGTCGATGTCGTAATAAAACCCGTCCTCGATGACCGGACCGACGCCGAGGCGGACGTTGTCCGCGCCGTAAATGCGCTTGATCGCCTGCGCCAGCAAATGCGCCGTGCTGTGGCGAAGCACCTCGAGCCCCGCTTCCGAGTCGAGCGTGACGATCTCGACCGCGGCGTCCTCCTTCAGCGCATACGACAAATCGACGGAGACGCCGTTCACCTTGCCTCCGACCGCGTTCTTCTTCAGTCCCGAGGAAATCGACCCGGCGACGTCCTCGAGCGTGGCGCCCGCATCGTACTCGCGAATCGAGCCGTCCGGCAGCGTAACTTTGACCATTGCTCTTCATCCTCCCAAAAAAATTCAAATAAAAAAAGCACCCATCCCCATAGGGACGAATGCTTCCATTCGCGGTTCCACCCTAGTTCGTTCCCCGGCCGCCCTTCGTCGGACGCCTGCAGAGAACGCGCTTCATTCACCTGTCGTTCGGTAACGGGAACGTCCCGGCGTCGGCTACGCTCCGTCCAGGCCTGGTTCCGGATTCGCCGACGCGGCTCTCGAAGCGGTAAGTCGTTCTCGCTTGCCGGAGGAAATTGCAGCCGGGTTTCCTCTCTCTGGGCGGTGCGTCGGAACGCTCGTGTCTTCGGTCGAAGCCGTTTGAAAAATATGACACCATTATATGCATCCTGCGCGCATCCGTCAAGGCGGGATCCGCCCGCTTTCCGCGGCGGCCGCCGTTACCGTTTCCGCTCCTCGAGCAGCGGCAAGCAAATGTGGCAGTCGGTGCACAGCTCCGCCCGATCTTCGAATATGGTCAAGATCGTCTTGATGACCTGCTCCTCCGGCGTCCGGGAATGCACGAACAGCTTGCCCGGCGACACGCTGATCAGCGTGCTGACGATGACGTCCTCGTAGCTGATGTCTTTGTCGATCAGCTCGACGACGAATTGGTCCATCTGCTTCGTGTCGATCGGCGCCATCCGCTCATTAAGCAGCGTGAAATCGTGATTCCCGTGGTGCACGACGTGCGCCGCCGGAATTTTCGCCTCTTGGATGTACACGAAATATTTCAATAGGGATATAAATTCCTGATACTGCTTCTCCATCATCCACTCGTCGACCGCGTAAGCGACGGAATCCCGAAGCTCCTCCACGTACGACCCGGCCCGAAAACGGAGGAACCCTTCCGCATGGAGGAACGTCGCCTCGCCGAGATACGCTTCGATCGCGCCGGCGAGCTTCGTCAGCCGCCTCTGGTAAAACACGTCTTCCCCCGCGCACTCCGCCTTTCGTTCGAGCAAGCGGACGCACTGGGTTTTCACCGCGTCGAACCCTTCCTGATCGTCCGGCCCCAGCTCCCTGGCGATACACCGATCGACGAGCTCCGGTTCGTACGCCTCTATGAAGGACGCCGCCAGAACGCGCGACGCGATCCGTCGGGCCTGCGGCGCATCCTCGTCGTTCGTCGGCGCGATATCGCATACGATGCCTGTCCCGCCTGTGAGCGGAACGCGGCGAATCGTGAGATCGCCGCGAATCGTATGTAGCTCCGATAGCGCGTCGCCCATCGCGCCCGCGATGCGCTCCGCGTCGATGCCGGCGGGGTTGACAAGCAGCGTGAACAGCTCCATGATGTGTCCCCTCCCTTCCCTTTATAAGAGTATATGGCCGCTCTACAAGGGATATACAACCAAACAATGGAAGGGTCGTCCCGCCGCGAAAAATAAGCCGTCGGTCCCGGTTTCGGGGTTCGACGGCCGAGCGGCATCGTTTCACGGAGCCCCGCCGCCGTTCGCGCGGCCGGCCCCTGCGGACCGGTACGCGCCTGGCGTCGTGCCCGTCGTTTTTTTGAACAAACGGTTGAAAAACGCGATGTCCTTGTACCCCGCCTGCAGGGCGATGGCGGCGACCTTGTCGGTCGTCGCCGCCAGCAGCTCGCAGCTGTATTGGATGCGGCATTGGTGCACATATTCGAGGAACGTCATACCGTACCGCTCCTTGAACCGGCGGCGGAAGTGGCGCTCGCTCATGCCGCAGCGCTCGGCGTACCGCTCCGCGGAATGCGCCTCGGCGGGAGCGCGCCGCAGCAGCGAGGCGACCTCGTCGACGGCGGCGTCCGTGTCCCGCATGCGCGGCACGCCTTCCGAATTGCCGGCAGGCGCGGCCGCCTCCTCCCTCCCGCGCGCGAGTTCGACGAGGAGGCGCAACGTTTCCGCCAAGACGACCGGAACGAAATGCGGCCTGCGGAGCCGAAACTCCTCGTACATGACGGCGAAGCTTCGCTGCAGCGCGCCGTCGCGATCGCGAATCCGAAGCCACGGCTGCTCCGGATACGGGTTCTCCAGCATGGCGCGAATAACCGGATCGCCCCCGGCCGCGTCGATCAGGCGGGAGGCGAACGATTCCTCGAACAGACAGTTGTAAACGATCAGCCGGCCGGCGTCCGGGTCGGGCGTCGACGGCCGGAACACGTGCGACGCGCCGACGGGCAAATAAAACAGATCGCCCTTCGCCACCGGCAACGTTTCGCCTTCGATGTAATGAAAGCCTTTGCCTTCGCCGACGTAACAAATTTCGTAAAATTCGTGCCGATGCAGCTCGAGCCGGAACGATTCCGACACGCGATTCACATGGACGGGCAGCGCCTCCGACAAATACATGCTGCTGGCCGTCACGCCGACCGATCGTTTCGCGGCCACGACGCCGCCCCCTTTCTTTCTTAGCTAAGCGTTTTCTCCACTGTACCTTGCCGGGCCGTTCCCGGCAACCGCTATTTGTCCGAAATGCTATTGGTTTTTGTCCGTTTCGCCCTAATCGAAGCGATTTCAAAGCTTTATAATGAGAGTCAGTTCCTAACGAAACCGAAGAGGTGAACCCTATGGGCAACAACGGCGAACGCGCGCTTCCCGCCTGGGAAGCGTCTTGGATTTGGGGGGACGGACCGGACAGCCCCCGCAACGCATGGCGCTGCTTCCGCCGCGCTTTCGTGCCGGCGGACGTCGCCGAGACGGCATCGATTCGCATCGCGGCGGATTCCCGCTACGTGCTGTACGTGAACGGCAAGCGGGTCGGTCGAGGACCGGTCCGGTCTTGGCCGTTCGAGCTGCCGTACGACGAATACGAGATCGGGCATCTGCTGCAACCCGGCGCCCGGAACGTCATCGCCGCGCTCGTCCTCCATTACGGCATCTCGACGTTCCAATACTTGCGCGGCCGGGGCGGCCTGCTGCTGCAGCTTGACGGCGTCCGGGACGCGGCGGGACGCGGCATCGCGACCGACGGCGCTTGGAAGACGGCGGCGCACTCCGGCTACGACCCGAATGCGTCGCGCATCTCATGCCAGCTCGGCTTCCAAGAGGTGCTGGACGCGCGCGCGATGGACGAGCGCTGGATCGCGCCCGGCTACGACGACGGCGGCTGGGAAGCGGCTCGCGTCGTCGGTCCGGTCGGCACGGCGCCGTGGACGACGCTCGTGCCGCGCCCGATCCCGTATTTGACGGAGGAGCCGATCTATCCGGCGCGCGTGGAGGCGCTGCACGCCGTTCGGCCGCCCGCATGGACGTGCGTCCTCGACGTGCGCGCCGCGATGGCGCCGGAGAGCGCCGAGCACGCGAACAACGTCGCGTTCTGCGGCCTGCTCGCCACACACGTCGCGCTCGAGCGGGACGCGCGGCTAACCATCGGCGTCGTCGACAGCGGCCGGCTGCCGGTCGACGTATCCGTCGACGGGCGCCGCCTCCCGGAAGACGCGTACGCCGGAGAGCATCCGGAGCGGTACGCGACGGTCGAGCTGTCGGCCGGCGAGCACTTCCTGCTGTTCGACGTGACGGGCGTGAGCCACGGGCACGCGTTCCACCTGGCGATGGATGCCGGCGGCGTCCCGTTCGAGGTGCGCTCCCCGCTCGCGCTAGCCGGCGGATCGGGCGACGGCAGCTGCGGCTCCCCGTTCGCCGCGATCGGCCCGTTCGATAAGCGGGAGCTGATCGACCATCGCCCAGGCGAGCCGCTGTCCACGGACCACCCGGATTACGCGCGCGCCCGCGGGGCCGCCACGCCGGAGGACCTTGCCGCGCTCGGCGGCTGGGTGCGCGCGGTCGACGCGCAGCTCGTCAACTTGCAGGGCGTCTTCGCGGCGAACGTCTGGAAGACGCATGACGAGCCGCGCCCGGTGCCGATCGAGCTGCAGCGCGCCGCGCTCCCGTCGCCCGATCCTGCGGTCGTTCCCATCTTCGACGGCGCCGATAGCGAGCTCGTCATCGACTTCGGCCGCGAGCTGTCCGGGTACGTCGAGCTCGTCCTCGACGCGCCGGAGGGCGCCGTCATTGACGGCTACGGCCTCGAATACATGCGCGACGGCTGGCGGCAGCACACGTACCTCGTGGACAACACGTTCCGGTACGTCTGCCGCAGCGGCCGCCAAACGTTCGCCTCCGTCGTCCGCCGGGGCCTGAGGTACCTCGCCCTGACGATTCGCGGCGCGGCGCGCCCCGTCAAGCTGTACGAGGTCAAGCTGCTGCAAAGCAATTTCCCGGTCGCCAACGTGGGGCGCTTTCGCAGCAGCGACGCGCTGCTCAACGACATTTGGGCGATTTCGCGCGATACGACCCGGCTGTGCATGGAGGATACGTTCGTCGACTGCCCGGCGTTCGAGCAGGTATTCTGGGTCGGCGACGCCCGCAACGAAGCGCTCGTCAACTATTACACGTTCGGCGCCCGCGACATCGTCGAGCACTGCCTGAAGCTGGTGCCCGGCTCCGCCTTCCAGACGCCATTGTTCGCCGACCAAGTGCCGAGCGGCTGGAACAGCGTCATCCCGAACTGGACGTTCTTCTGGGTGACGGCGTGCCTCGAATATTACCGGTTCGACGGCGGCCGGCCGTTCGTGGAGCAGATGGGGCCGCACGTCCGGTTTACGCTGGATCATTACTTGGCGCTCCGCAACGAACAGGGCCTGCTCGAGCGCGCAGGCTGGAACCTGCTCGATTGGGCGCCGTTCGAGCAGCCGGGCGACGGCGTCGTGACGCCGCAAAACATGTTCCTCGTCAAGGCGCTCCGCGACGCCGCCGAGCTCGGGCAGGCCGCCGGCGACGGCGCCGAGGCCGCGCGCTTCCGCGCGGAGGCGGACCTGCTGGCGGAGCGCATCGACCTCCTGCTCTGGGACGACGAGCGCCGCGCCTACCTCGACTGCATCCGCGCAGACGGCACGCCGTCCGCGACGGCGAGCATGCAGACGCAGATCGTGGCGTACCTGTGCGACATCGCGAGCGGCGAGCGCAAGCGGCTGATCGAGCGCTATTTGATCGAGCCGCCCGCCTCGTTCGTACCCGCCGGCAGCCCGTTCATGCTGTTCTTCTATTACGAAGCGCTGGCAAAGCTCGGACGCGTCGACGTCATGATCGACGACATCCGCCGCCATTACGGCTTCATGATCGAGAACGACGCGACGTCGTGCTGGGAAATGTTCCCGTGGAGCGGCTACAACAAAAACCCGAAGCTGCTCACTCGCAGCCACTGCCACGCATGGTCGGCGGCGCCGGGTTACTTCCTCGGCGCGCACGTGCTCGGCGTGCAAGGCGCGGCGCCGGGCTGGACCGCCGTGCGCGTCGCCCCGCACCCGAGCGGCCTCGCCTGGGCGTCCGGCTCCGTCCCGCTGCCGCAGGGCGGCCGCATCGACGTCTCGTGGCGCGTGTCGGACGGCCGCAAGCTGCACCTGCGCATCGAGGCGCCCGCTTCCGTCGCGCTGACGACGGAAGCGCCGGACGGCTACGAGATGACTGTCGAGACAGTGACATATTGATCCGCGACGCATGATGCAAGAAAGCCTCTTCCCCCGATCGCCGGGTGAAGAGGCTTTTCCGCGTTTTCTTTAATTTTGCATAATAAAGTCTTTCTCCACGCCCGCCGACTCATCGTCGAATACGCGGAGCGTGTTGTACTTCGTGTCGCGCTGCGCCGGAATTTTGCCGGCTTCGCGGATGAGTTTCAGGATCAGCTCGATGTTCACCTTGTGCGTCGTGCCCGCCGCGGAGACGACGTTCTCTTCGATCATCGTGCTGCCGAAGTCGTTGCAGCCGAACGAGAGCGATTTTTTCCCGACTTCCGGACCCATGGTCACCCACGACGACTGGAAGTTCGGAATGTTGTCCAGCATGAGCCGCGCGATCGCGAGCGTCTTGAGATACTCCTCCGGCGTCGCTTTCTCGGCCTTCATGTTCGTGTTGTCCGGCTGGAACGTCCACACGATGAACGCGAGGAAGCCGGCGGACGGATTGTTCTCGGCGATGCACTCGTCTTGGGCGTCGCGGATGCGAAGCAGATGCAGCACCCGCTCCTCCATCGATTCGCCGAAGCCGATGACCATCGTCGCCGTCGTGTTCATGCCGGCGCGCTGCGCGCTCCGCATGACGCCGATCCAATCCCTCCACGATCCCTTGAGGCGGGAAATTTTCTTCCGCGTCCGGTCGTCGAGAATTTCGGCGCCGCCGCCCGGCAGCGAATCGAGACCCGCGGCTTTCAGCTCGCGCACGACTTCGTCGACGCTGAGGCCCGACACGTCCGCCATTTTGCGAATTTCCGCCGGCGAGAACGAGTGCATCGTAATGTGCGGGAACCGCTCCTTAATGCCGCGCAGCAGGTCGGTATAATACGAGAACGGGAGGTTCGGGTTCGTACCGCCCTGCATCAGGATTTCGGTGCCGCCGACGTCGATCGTTTCTTGGATTTTCTGATAGATCGTCTCGTTCGGCAGCACGTAGCCTTCTTCCGAGCCCGGCGCCCGATAGAACGCGCAGAATCGGCAGTATACGTCGCAAATGTTCGTATAGTTCACATTCCGGCCGATCACGAACGTCGTTATCGGCTCGGGATGAAATTTCTTCATGATTTGATCGGCGGCCGCGCCCATCTTCTCGATTTCGTCGGAAGCGAATAACGCGAGTCCGTCCTCCATCGTCAGCCGCTCGCCGCGAAGCGCTTTATCCAATATGGCATCTATGCTCATTTCTTCGTTCCTCCCCAGTCCCTTGACTTCCTATCATTCTACCACTAAATCTGTTCGGAAGACAGAACGGGGCGGCTGCGAATCGTTTCCTGAACTAGGCGAGCTCCGCCGCGGCCGCTTCGAACGCCTGCCGCAAATCTTCGATCAAATCGTCCGCATGCTCGATGCCGACCGAGAAGCGAAGCAGCCGGTCGTCCACGCCGACCTTGTCTCGTATCTCCTTCGGAATGTCCGCGTGCGTCTGCACCGCCGGATACGTCATGAGCGACTCGACGCCGCCGAGGCTTTCCGCGAAGGCGATCAGCTTGATATGGCGCAGGATCGGCTCGATCGTGCGGGCGTCTTTCATTTTGAACGAGAATATGCCCGTATTGCCCGACGACTGCTTGTTCTGGATGTCGTGCCCCGGGTGCGACGGCAGCGCCGGATAGAACACCTCCGCCACCATCGGATGCTCCGACAGCCACGCCGACAGCTTCAGCGCGTTCTCTTGGTGGCGCGCCATGCGCAGCGCGAGCGTCTTCAGCCCGCGCATGAGCAGCCAGGAGTCCTGCGGTCCGAGCACCGCGCCGATCGAATTGTGCAGGAAGGCGATTTTTTGCGACAGCTCTTCGCCCTTCGTCACGATGAGTCCCGCCAGCACGTCGTTATGGCCTGCGAGATACTTCGTCGCGCTGTGGATGACGATGTCGCAGCCGAGCTCGAGCGGACGCTGGAAATACGGCGTCAGCAGCGTGTTGTCGACGATCGTGATCAGGCCTTTCTTCTTCGCCCACGCGGCGACGCGCTCGAGGTCGGTAATCATCATGAGCGGGTTCGTCGGCGTTTCGATCAAGACCGCCTTCGTCGCCCCTTCGCGATAGTTCGTTTCCAACGCGTCCAGATCGTTCGTGTCGACGTACGTCGCGCTTACGCCGAAGCGGCTCATGATTTGCTCGAGCAGCCGATACGTGCCGCCGTACAAATCCAAGCTGACCAGCAGGTGATCGCCCGAGGAGAATATCATGAAAATCGTCTGCAGCGCGGCCATGCCGGTGCTGCATGCGAAGCCGGCGTCGCCGGACTCAAGGTCCGCGAACGCCTCTTCCAGCACCTTGCGCGTCGGAGACTTCGTTCGCGCGTAGTCGAAGCCCGTGCTCTGTCCGAGCTTCGGGTGGCGGAACGCGGTCGCGTGATAAATCGGGTAGCTGACGGCCCCCGTCTGCGGGTCTTCGAGCGACCCGATTTGCGCCAGACGGCTTTCGATATGCTTCATTGGGTTTATTGGCTCCTTCGTTAGATGTATGCGCCTGCGTGCACGAAGCTTTCGTCTTCTTTCGCTTGCCCGAGCTCGTACGGCGTTTCTTGGTATACGTAGTAGTTTAACCAATTCGAGAACAGCAGATTGGCGTGCGCCTTCCACGTCGAGCGCGGCTCGCGCGTCGGATCGTCGGACGGGAAATAGTTTTTCGGAACGGCGATCTCCATTCCCTTTTTCACGTCGCGCTCGTACTCCCACTTCAGCGTGTCGGCGTCGTACTCCGAATGGCCCGTGACGAACACGTGCTTGCCGTCTTTCGACGCGACGAGGTAGACGCCCGCTTCTTCGGACACCGACAGCACGTCGAGCTCCGGCACTTGCTCGATGTCCTCGCGGCGAACGTCCGTGTGGCGGCTCTGCGGCACGAAGAACATTTCGTCGAAGCCCCGCGTCAGCTTCACGTGCGAACATGTCAGGACGTGCGGGAACACACCGAATATTTTTTGCGGCATATCATATTTTTGAACGCCGAAATGATGATACAGTCCGGCCTGCGCGGCCCAACATATGTACATCGTCGACGTTACGTTGCGCTTCGCCCAGTTCATAATGTCTTGCAGCTCGCGCCAATAGTTTACCTGCTCGAACGGCAAATGCTCGACCGGCGCGCCCGTAATGACAAGCCCGTCGAATTGCTCGTGGCGGATGTCGTTGAACGTTTTGTAGAACAGTTCCAGATGCTCCACGGACGTATTTTTCGACCGGTGCGTCTCCGGATGCAGCAGCGTGATCTCGACCTGCAGCGGCGTATTACTGAGCAGACGCAGCAGCTGCGTCTCCGTCGTCTCTTTCGTCGGCATCAGGTTCAAGATGATAATGCGCAACGGACGAATGTCCTGTTGAAACGCGCGGGATTCGTCCATGACGAAGATGTTTTCGCTCGAGAGCACTTCTTTGGCCGGCAAATGGTCCGGTACTTTGATCGGCATGCGGATGACTCCTTTGCTCTTGGGATGGGGGTCCGGAACGAGAAAAGGAAGAACGCCTTTCTCATACGGAGAGAAAGGCGTTCGGTATCTGCAACGTCCTTCTCTCATCTCTCAGAAACATGCGTTTCCGCAAGAATTAGCACCGTGCAGGAAGATCGCGGCTGCGTTCCTCCGTGTCGGTTGCCGGGTTTCATCGGGCTAGTCCCTCCACCTGCTCTTGATAAGAGTGCGTTCTTATTCGATTCTTGTTTCGACTAGATCTAATGTTACGGAGAAACAAGCCCGAAGTCAAGAGGGAAGCCGTACCCGGTTGAAACGTTCGGAGGACAAGAGTATACTAATCGAGTACTCCGCGAACGCCCGGAAACGGGCGCTGCGACGGAAGTTTTCGCGTATCGAGGTGACAGCGTGCATGGACGGCGATCGACCCCGACGGTTCCAGTTTGACAAACGAATAAACTTGCATCTTGGGAACGCAGGGCACGTGCCGGCGCGCGCTCGTTAAATCGCTGCCGCGGCTCGCTTTCGGCCCCGCGTTCCTCGAGCCTGGAGGAGGAGAACCGCGATGAAAGTGAGATTGGTTCAAAAAGGCGTCTTCACGTTGGTCGAGAACGTGGCCGAAGCGCTCATTCAGCCGGTGAACGGCTTTTACTGGATCGATGCGAGCCCCGAAGAGCTGGAGACGCTCCAGCCGCTCTTCCATCTTCACGAGCTGGCGGTCGAGGACTGCTTGCAGGAGGAGGAGCAGCGTCCGAAGCTGGAAATTCACGAGGGCCATTATTTTATCGTCGTGAACAGCATTCGTTTCGACGACGAGGAGTTTTTCTTCCGCGCCGTCAACATTTTCCTAGGGAAACATTTCATAATTACCGTCACGCGGCAGAAGGTGAACGAGCTGCGGGCCGTGAAGCCCGTGCTGTGGGAGGAGGAAGTCGATTCCCCCGACCGCTTCCTGTATCACCTGGCCGATTTGATCGTAGATAACTACTTCAACGTCGCCGACCGGATCGAGGACAAAATCGAGAAGCTGGAGGAGGACATTCTCCGGCATACGCGCAAGACGCACTTGAACGAAATCATCGGTCTGCGCAGCGAAATCTTATACTTGAAAAAGGTGCTCATGCCGCAGAAGGAAGTGATCGGCATGCTGGCGCGCAAGGAGCTGCGCCTCATCGACGGCACCTTGCAGAAATATTTCGCCGACATGCACGAGAACGCGGTGAAGGTGACGGAATCGTTCGATACGTTCCGCGACCTGATGGGCAACTTGCGCGAGGCGTACCAGTCGAGCATCGCGAGCCGCGCGAACGAAATCATGCGCGTGTTCACCGCGGTGACGACGATCTTCATCCCGCTGACGTTCATTACCGGCGTGTACGGGATGAACCTGATGAACTTGCCCGGGGAGCAGTATCCTCACTTCGCCATCGTTCTCATCATCGTTATGGCATTGCTCGCCGTCGGCATGTTCGCATTATTCCGCAAGAAAGAGTGGCTGTGAACGCAGCCGCTCTTTTTTTATGCGCGTTCGCGAGCGGGCCCATAGCGGATCTTCCTAGGGAACCCGCGTAAAAACAACCTTCCCTTCCCTTTCGACACCCTTCACTCGCCCCATGCGTTCCAGATGGATCAATCTCGCCAAAGTAACCTGAAACTCCATGAATCGTTTGCCCGATCCGCTATCGTCCCCGTACACCCTCCTTGTCATTTGACCAGCGGTAAGCCCTTCGCAAGTCAAATGATCCAGAAGCTGTTCCATTCGAAATTCATGATTCCTCCGAATCTCTTCCGCCCTCATCTTCAGCGTACGGAACGGTTCCCCGTGACCCGGAAACACGCAGTCGATATCGAAGCGGGCGACGGAGTCGAGCGCTTGCAAATAATCGCCCAAGGGGTCCCCGTCCGCTTCGGACGTGATCGATAGGAACGGGGAAGGTCCTTCCAACACATGGTCTCCGGTGAACATTTGTTTAAGCTCGGCGCTGTAGAAACACAAATGATCGTGCGAATGCCCCGGGGTCCCAATGACGCGAAACGAGTATGACCCAATTCGTATATTCTGTCCTTCCTCCAACAATCCGTCGGGCTCGAAGGCGTCTTCGACTATTGATTTCCACATTGCCGCCGCCGGGTAGAGCGGGCCTTCATGAAGGGCAAACAGCGGAAGTGGCCGCCCGTCGCCGGCAGGGGCAGAACGCAGAAGGAGCTCCGCCTCCTTCATGCGCTCAAAGCCTCTGCGGGGAATATGCACCGGCACGCGAAATCTTTGCTGCAGCCACCCGGCAAGCCCCATATGATCGGGGTGGCAATGCGTAACGATGACCCGTTCAATTGCGATTCCGCCGGCAATTATGCCCTCCCATTGTTCAATCGCTTGTTCGGAGCGCATCCCCGTATCGATGATCGTATATCCGCGTTCCCCTCTTACCAAATAAGCGTTTACGGAACCCAACAAAGGCATGGGCAGCTCTAATCGATATATATCTTCCGAATGCCGGTACAGCTTCATCGTTCCTCTCCGCTTTCTCTTTTTTCTTATTCTAATCGTTAATTCTCGGGTCTACCAGAAGCCAGCAAAGCAAAACCAACGGAGCCGAGCGCGTTCGGCACGGTTCCGTTGGACGAAGTAGACTATGGATGCTATTTCCGCGTAAATACGGGCAAGTATTCCCCGTTCGGCCATGGCTCGAACTTTGCTTCAAGCTCCATACTTAACCGTAGTGCGGAGACGTCGACTCCGACGATTCTTGTATACAGCCGTGGGCCTTCTTCGAGCTTCACGACGCCAATGACGTATGGGACTTCGTCGGCGAAGGCGGGGTGGAACACCTGCTGCACGACCGACCATGTAAATAACGTTGCTTTGCCGGAAGCTTGAACCCATTCAAGCTTTGTCATGCAATTCGTGCAGTACTGTTCCGCCGGAGGGGCGAATCCGCCGCAATCGGGGCACCGCCGAATCATTAATTTCCCTTGCGCTGTCCCTTCGAAGAACGGTTCGGATTTCACATCTCGGATCGGCGATGGTTTTGGTATCGCGTTCGAGGCGATCTCGCTCATATTCCTCTCTCCTTTCCCGTTACCCATTCGGATGCGGACTCAGAATTAATGTGGAGTGATAATCCAATACGCCGCCGTTCCCGCTGACCAATACGACATCGTGTTTGGGAGCCTGCCGTGCACCGCCTTGCCCTCGGGCTTGAATAACCGCCTCCGACAAGGGAGTCATCCCCCACATGTAAAAGCTCGACAACTGCCCTCCGCCGGTATTCGTTGGCAAGGAACCTCCCGGCCCGAGCCGGCCGCCCTCCACGAACGAGCCGCCTTCGCCCTTCCCGCAAAATCCGTAATCCTCTAAAGTGACCAGCACCGTATAAGTAAAGCAATCGTAAATTTCGCATACGTCGATATCATTGGGGGTCACTCCGGCCATCGTCATGGCGGTCTTTCCGCTTTCGTAAGCCCCGGTCCGCACATCCTCGTCCTCTCTCCCTCCGGGGTGTCCCTGTCCGAACCCTAGGACATACACCGGCGGCTGCTTTAAGCTCCGCGCGCGTTCCGCCGACGTAACGATGACGGCCACACCGCCGTTGGATACGAGGCAGCAGTCGAACAAGCGAAGCGGTTCGGCGATCATTCGCGAGGTTTGATGATCGGCGAGCGTCATCGGCTTCTTCATTTGCGCCTTCGGATTGAGGAGAGCCCATTCTCGCTGGGATACGGCAATGGCGCCGAACTGCTCGCTCTTCGTCCCGTATAGTTCCATATGTCTCCTCGCCGACATCGCGTACAGGCTGGCGGCGCCAAACATCCCGTATGCGCTGTACAGCGTCTGGAATCCTTGCCCGGAAGCAGACGCGTAGGCGCTTCCGGTCGACACGTCAGGCACAAGCGGCGCGTCCGCAAACACGCAAGCCACGGCGTTCGCCATACCGGCGGCGCACGCCATCGCCGCGAATTGCACCATGGCGCCGGCCGTAGAGCCATACGAGTTCATGTGATTCATCAGCTTTACATCGCGCATTCCAAGCTCGTTCATTAAGTTAATATCAATCCCGTTCGTAACGCCGCTATTCACAAGCAATCCGTCCAGCTCGGTCGGCTTCAATCCCGCGTCGTCCAATGCGAGCTTAATGGCCTCCGCGGCGAAATCCGTCGCCGTCTTTCCGTAAATGCGGCCCATGTCCGTAATTCCTAGGCCAGCAATGGCGGCCTTTCCTTTCATGTTGGGCACCTCCGAATCTTCAAAGATTGATTTGCAGCAGGCAAGCGTTATACTTCCGTCACCGGTTGGTCGGTCGCGATCGGCTTCATCGACGTTCGTTTGACTGGGATGTTAGGCAAGAATAACGAGAGCAGCAGAACCAATATGCTTACTCCAATTACGATATAGCTCATGGAATTGAGCGCCATGATCATCCCGTCCAGCCGGGCGGCTTCGTAAAGCGTTTGGAATTGCGCACCGATCGCCGCCAAGTGATCCGCCAGCGTTTGAGGGATCGACGCGCCCGCAGATTGTCCCGCTTCCGCAATCGCCGGGAGGTACTCTTCGGAGACCCCCGCTTTCGTCGCTTGCTGCGCCAACGCCGCTGCCAAGCTGGAAGCGGACAGCGTCCCGAATACGGCCAATCCGGTCGTTTGCCCGGTCGGGTTCCCCAAATCTCGAATCATTGTAAACGTCCCCGATCCGGTGCTCAATTTCGCAGGAGGGACGACGTCCATCGCCATCTTTGTAATGGCCGGCCCGAGCAGCGTCACGCCGGATACCAAGATAATGACCGTCATGACGACGTACCAGAACGGAGTATGAACGGTATACGTGGAGTAAACGACGCTCCCGGCCATGAACAGTAAGATTCCGGTAATAATGACGTATTTCATCCGAATCATATCGACCAGCTTGCCGCCGACCAACCCGCCTACGGCTCCCGCAACGTATACGTACATTGTCAGCATACCGGCCAAATGAGGGCCCCCGCCGGGAACGGAGCTTACAAAAAACGCATTCGTGTACAGAACGCCTTGATAACAGATGCCCAGCAAAAACAGAAGCACCAAAGGCAAGATGAAGTGCCTATTTTTTAACAACGACAGCTCGATAAACGGGTGTTTGCTTCGTTTCTCCACAGTCCAGAACAACACCGCCAGGATGATGCCCGCCATCAGGACAGTAAGCGTATAGGGGGAAGCGATTCCAAGATTGGCCATCAGCGTCGTGACCGACAATAACGTGCCAACCGCCAACAACAATAGGAACGAGCCGGCATAATCGAACGGCTTCCGCTCCGCGCTCGGCGTCTCGGGAACCACGAATTTGACCAGAAGCAGGCCCAATACCGCTAACGTTCCGCTGACGACGTAAATCGCTTGCCAGCCGAAATTCGCGACGACGAGACCGCCGACGATTCCGCCAGCCGCGGCTCCCAGTGTCCCGATTGCGGCGAATACGCCCAGCGCCGTTCCACGCTTCTCCGTAGGGAACAAATACGTCGCGTACGCAATGCCCGCGGGCACGACGCAGGCCGCTCCGATGCCTTGCACGACGCGCGCCGCCAAGTAAACCGCGAAATTAGGGCTTAACGCAGCCGCATATTCGCTAACCGCGAAGATTCCGAGGCCGATCATGACGGTCCTCTTCCGGCCGAACTGATCGGCAATGTTGCCAAACACAGGCCCGCACACGGTATGCGTTAAGTAATACGCGAGACTTATTAATCCGGAGAGCGCCACAGGAATGCCGAATGCTTTGGTTAGCACGGGCAGCGCCGGAATTTGGAACGCCATTGCCTCGATGACGGTGAACGACCCGAACAACAACCCGATAAACGCAAGCCATGGCCGCTTAACTGTCCCCATGAATCGATTCCTCCTCTAATGGTCTAAGCCTTAACGCCCCGTCCAGTTCGGCTTTCGCTTCTCGGCGAACGCTCGCGGCCCTTCTTTCGCATCCTCCGAATTCATCAGTGCCTCCATATAGCTGGCGTTCACCGCCCATGCTTCCTGCGGGTGATCCAGCGGGACATCAAGCCCTTTATAAATGATGTCTTTGCTGATTCGAACCGCGACCGGCGCATTTTCGCAAATTTTTTCCGCAAGCTCCAGGGCCTTCGAGACCACCTCTTCATGCGGAACGACCCGATTGACCAAGCCCCAGCGTAACGCTTCCTCCGCCGTGAGGGCTTCCCCCGTAAAAATGGCCTCCACGGCTACCTTCAACGGGATTTGCCTGGGCAATCGAAGCAAACCGCCGGCCCCGGCGATAATCCCCCGCTTCACTTCCGGCAATCCGAAGCTGGCCCGCTCCGAAGCGACGACCAGATCGCAGGCGAGTGCGATTTCCGTGCCTCCCCCCAAGGCAAATCCGTTGACGGCCGCAATGATCGGTTTATTGATGTAATGCTGTACGATGCCCGCAAACCCCCAATGGTCCCCTTCCGGAACGATCGATCGACCGGCAGCCACCTCCTTTAAATCCGCGCCTGCGCAGAACGAACGGTCTCCGGCGCCGGTAATGACGGCGACCCATAGGTCCGGGTCTTGAGCGACCGCTTCCAGCGCTTCGCCCATCTCCCGCCATATTTGCGCGTTGATCGCGTTCATCGCGTGAGGGCGATTTAAGGTAATGAGCGCGGTCCGGCCGCGGCGTTCAAACAATACGGCTTCGAAATTCATTTTTCGGCCGCCTCCCTACTTCGTGATCAAACCATCCAATGCCATGACCCCTTGCCCCTGCGGTCTCACGATCAGCGGATTGATTTCCATCTCATCCCAGCGGTCCCCGAGCGACACCGCCAATTCCGATATTTTTGAGATGACGTTGGCCAGCGCGTCGACGTCGTATGCAAGTCCTTTCCGCGCTCCCGTAAATAACGGATAGCATTGTAAAGCCTGAATCATTTCAAGCGCTTCCGCCGGCGTAAGCGGAGCTGCTTTCTGTACGACATCCTTCAATACCTCGACATAAATGCCTCCCAATCCGCACATCACAATCGGTCCGAAAGCGGGATCGCGTTTGACGCCGACGATGGCCTCGAGGAACGGCCCCTCTACCATCTCTTCTACCAACACGCCATGTACGGACGCGTTCGGTTCGTGTTCCTTCACGCGGCGCAGTACCGTTTCGAAAGCTTCAACTAGCGCCTGTTCGTCAGCCACCTTGAGGATGACCCCGCCCGCGTCGCTTTTGTGCGTGATGTCAGGGGAAACGATTTTCACCGCTACCGGGTATTGCAGTCCTTTGGCGCCTTCAAGCAATTCGAGCCGGTTCGCGGCGACAAAACCTTTGGGAACGGGAATGCCGAACTCGCGAAGCATCGTCTTCACCTCGGGCTCGGTAACGACGCCCTGACCTTCCAGCGCCTCGGCGGCGATCGCAGTCTGGCCGTGCCGCAGCTCGGTCAAGACAGCCGCGCGGCTGCGCTTTTCCTCATAATTTACGAGCTGCCACGCAGCCTTCGCCGCGCCCCTCAACGTAAAATAAGCAGGAATTCTTGCACAGTTCAATTTGACTTTAATGTCGCCCTGCATTTTTTCGGTGGACGTCAATGCCACGATGATCGGCTTGCCGGTCTGCTCCGACACCGAGATGATATCGTCCGCCATCGCATGGCCCATCGGTCCCGGCATGGGAAGATGAGCGATCACGATATCCACTTCCTCGGCTGCGGCCAACGTTTCGACGCAGTGCCGATACAGTTTGTCGTTCCCGGTGTAAGTGGAGGCGATATCCACCGGATTTCCGAGGAAGCAATAGCTTGGCACCATTTCGGCCAGCCGCTGTACCGTCGTTTCCCGAAGCTGAGCCATTCGCAGCCCCAATTCGTCCAGCCGGTCCGCCAGCATAATGCCCGTTGCGCCTGAGCCCACAAGCAGCGCCACGCGGTTGCCCGACGGCTGCTTCCCGCTTCGGAACGCTTTGATGGCATCGGCCATTTCGTCCAGTTCCTCAACGAAGGTGACTCCGTACCTGTCCAGCGCCGCCTGGAACACTTGGTATGAACCCGTCATCGATGCGGTGTGCGTTAAGGCCGCTTTCGCTCCGGAGTCCGAGCGTCCGGCTTTTAAGGCGACGATCGGCTTCCGTTTCCGGATCGCCCGTTCCGCCGCTTGCATTAACGATTTCCCGTCCGGGATCGCCTCCATGTAAAGCCCTATAACGTTGGTGCGATCATCGTCAACGAGAAAATCGAGAAATTCGCAGGTATTCATGTCCATTTGATTACCCGTTGTCGCAAGATAGGAGTAGCCGATGCCCTCCTCCCCGCCCGCCATGAACAGGGTGCCTCCGGACGCGCCGCTCTGGGAGACGATGCCTACATCGCCTTCCGGCGTTTGCTTTAACACGCTCGTCGACATAAAGCTGAAAGCGACTTTATTAAAATTGTTATACGTGCCGAGCGTATTGGGTCCCAGCACGCGGATGCCTTTCTCCTTGCACAGCGCGAAGAGATCGTCTTGTTTCTGTCTTCCATCTTCGCTGATTTCCGCGAACCCCGAGCTAAAGATGACGATGTATTTCACATGTTTCTCGATGCAATCTCGAATGGCTCCTTCGACCAAATGGCTGGCGACGGCGACGATCACGACCTCAATTTCGTCGTCGATCGCTTGAAGGGAAGGATAGCAAGGAAAACCCTCTACTTCCTCGTAGCGGGGGTTCACGGCGTAAACGCTTCCAAGAAACCCGATATCCGCGAAGTTTCTAATAGCCGTATGCCCGATGCTCCCGACCGTTTTCGAGGCGCCGACGACGGCGACGGTCCGCGGGGAAAAGAAAGCGTGTAACGAATGTTCTGTCATTAACCCTAGCCTCCTTATCGTTTTAGTGTGTTGTGTAATTG
This sequence comes from Paenibacillus sp., assembly GCF_035645195.1. Lineage (NCBI taxonomy): Bacteria > Bacillati > Bacillota > Bacilli > Caryophanales > Paenibacillaceae > Paenibacillus > Paenibacillus sp. The sequence goes on from NZ_DASQNA010000007.1 coordinate 279,723, forward strand.
GAAGGTTGTAGTTTATTATGGAATCACCGACCAGCTTAAACAATCAGCAAAAAACGCGAAGCTGTAGTGTAACAGATACTTTCCACCGGAGTGTATATCTATCTTCGCAAACTTCTACAAAACCCGATCGCGTTGTTGTAACCGTTTTCTCCAGGGATTCGAGGGGGTTGAACAAGTGGAAACTAAAGGGGAGTTTCATGACCGGAAAACGAAAATGACGCGCAGCCGCATCAAGCAAGCGTTGATTTCGCTGATCGGCGAAACGAACTATGCCGGCATCACGATCACTGACATCTCCGAACGGGCAAACGTCAACCGAGCCACCTTCTATGCTCATTATCGAGACAAGGATCAAGTTCTCGATGAAATCGTATCCATGTTCTTAGACGGCTTAATGGATAAATTCGATACTCCTCGCACGACGGACATTTTCACGCACATCCTGGAACACGTTTCGCTAATGAAAGCATTGCTCTCGGATAAACATTTAAAAGATCGTTTCCACAAACAAATGTCGCAGGCTCTCAAAAGGGCTTATTCCGAAAGGCTGACGCTCCTAACCGCCAATGACGAGAAGATGTCAAGCGAGACGGAGGTGTACAACACTTACGCCGGCTCGGCCACATTGGGGATGATCGAATTTTGGTATAAAGACGATTTTCGCCTGTCTCCCGCCTACATGGCGGAGCAAATTACCGGTATCGCCGCCCAAAGACCCCATCGGTACTTGGATACTTTGATTTACATCGAAAGAACGATCGAAAGAAAACCGAAGGTGAGCGACCGAAGAATCGAACGAACGCGACTGCTGCTGCAAAACGCGTTGCTAACCCTGCTGCGAGAGAAGAGCTTCGGCGATATTACCGTACAGGAAATTTCGAAACGAGCCGACGTCCACCGCGTGACGTTCTATGCGCATTACAACGACAAGGAAACGCTCGTCGAAGACATTACCCGAAAGACGCTTGCGGACTTGATCGAATGGATGCATGACGCCATAGAGCGCAAGTCGCGCCTGTCTTACGCCCGGAACGAATGTTTGTCCACGCTGCTTGCATTCTTTACCTTCATCACCACTCATTCCGATCTCTTTTACCTCGCATTGAACGACAATAAAATACCTGGGTTTCGCGCCGCGATGTTCGATGCCTTGCAAGTCTATTTCGCAAGGGGTCTCGCCAAAGCGCACACGCAATACAGCTCTATTCACCCGGAGATTTATAGCCATTATATCGCTTCGGCGCTGCTGGGCGTGGTAGACCATTGGCTCAGTGACGGAATGCGTTATTCCCCCAGCCATATGGCTGAAATTTTAACGGAAATCATCAACAAAATTCCCCAAAAAACGATCTATCATCGCTCGTATTAAGGTACCTGCGCACTAACTAAAAAGCTATGGAACGGCGAAATGAAACATCGCCGTATCCATAGCTTTTGCGTTACCTATGCCATTGCAGGTGTGCCGAACGACGCCGCGCTTTCGTCGAGCGGCCAAACTACGACCCGGTTAGACTTGGACTCCGGAACTGCCAACCGACTTCCCTAACCGGACCTCCTCGAAGAAGTCGGGGCCGCCGATCTGCCCGCCCTTGAGCACCAGCTCCAGCCCGTCGAATACGGGGTCGGCGGAATACGCCGCGCATAGCGGAGCGCCCGGCGTGAGCGCCGCCTTGCATTCCAAGGCGTAGACGCCGAGCTCCCGAGCGACGTACCCGGAGGTGTCGCCGCCGGCGATGAGCAGCCGCGTCAGTCCCGCAGCCGCGACCAGCTCCCGGGCCAAGGCGCCGAGCGCCGAGCCGAGCACCCGGCTGCTGTCCTCGGCGCGCAGCCCGAGCGCGGCCAGCTCGGCGCGCGCCGCGGCGATCGCCTCGTCGCCCGGCCCGAGGGCCGAGTACAGCAGGACGCTGCGCCCGGCGTCCAGCGCCGCGGCCGCTTCGGCCCGCAGCCGGCGAACGGCCGCGTCCCGGAGGCCGGGATGCGCGAGCTCGCCCGCCGGCACGCGCAGGCCGACGTAGCCCGCCTCGAGCGCGCGCGCGATTTGCCGCTCCGTCGCGGGGGAACAGCTGCCGGACACGACCAGCAGCCGGTCGGTCGGCGCGGCGTCGCCCGCGCCGACAGCCCCGGCGTCGCCGCCGGCAGCCGCGCGCCCCGAATGCCCGGCCGACTCGGCCATCGCTTCGGCGAGCGCGTACTCGATGCCGGACGAGCCGATCGCGAACAAGGAGTCCCCGTCCCCGACGCGGCTCGCTTCCTCCCATATCAGCCGGCCGACCTTGCGCAGCCGTTCGTCGTCCAGCACGTCGAACAGCACCAACTCCGGCTTATCCCGCGCCAGCAGCGCCTCGAGCCGCGCCCGCACGCTCTCCGCAGAGCCCGATTGATCCAGCACGTCGACGAGGCCGATGCGCAGCTCCGTCTGCAGCGCGAGATGCCGGCGCAGATCGGCTTCCGCCATCGGCGTCACGGGGTGCCGGGACATCGTCGGATGCCGGTCCAGCCGATGAACGGCGCCGTCCGCCGCCGCGAAATGATTGCCGAACACCGTATACCGGCCCAAATACGGGACGCCCGCGACGACGGGCACGAACCGTCCGCCGCCGAACGTCCCGCGCCCGAGCTCCGCCGCTTTCCCGATGCTGCCGACGCGCGGCGACGAATCGAACGTCGAGCACACTTTGTAGTGCACGACGGCCGCGTTCGCGGAGCGGAGCGTCCGGAAGACGGGCGGCAGCTCCCGCTCCATCTCCTCCGGCGTCAGCGACCGCCCGACGCCGGCGACGCCGAAGCATTCGACGTCGCGGAACCGCCCTTCCTCAAGAAGTTCCGGCGTCGGCGGCTCCAGAAACAGCACCGTGCGGAACCCGCCGCGGTAGAGCGCCTCCAGCACGTCCGTCGATCCGGTAAAGTCGTCCCCGTAAAAGCACAACAAGCGGCGCGCTCCTTTCGCGCCGCCCCGATCCGTCATCATGGCGTCCATGCTCAGCCCTTCCCGTATTTCTCGATCGCCCGGCGCAGCGCGGGATGCGAGGCGGCGTGCGCCTCGAGCGGGATGCCCTGCACGGCGGCCTCCCAAGCGAGCCGCATGCTCTCGAAGCCCGCGGCCGGGCCGTCCGGATGCGCGAGCATGCCGCCGCCCGCCAGATGCATCAGGTCGACGCTGCGCAGCGCCTCGTACGTCGCGTGCGCCGTGCCGGCCCACTGCATCGACGACACGACCGGCATCGTCTCGTAGCCGCCGAACATCGGCGTCGCGCACGCGCGGATCGACCGGACGACCGATTCGTTCGATTCGTAAAATTTGCTGTTCAATCCGTTCACGTGCAGATGATCCGCGCCGGCCAACCGGCACAGCTTCTGGTACGCCGTGAACGACATGCCGAGCGCCGGCGAGCGGGTCAGCATGCCCCACTGGTTGCGATGGCCGTGGATCGGCACTTCGCTGAACTCGTTCAAGTACGCGAGACCGGCGAGGCCGATGCTCAGAATGCTCACCATGACGCACGTGCCGCCCGAGCGGACGACCAGATCGTGGTTCCGCTTCAGCTCGCCGATCTCCCCCGTGATGTTGAACGCGTACATCAGCTTCCGACCGGTGGCGTCCGCGGCGCGCTCCACCGCTTCCGTCACCGCCTTCACCTTCGCCTCCAAAGGGGCGAACGGCGGGTTCGCGTTCAGCTCGTCGTCCTTCATGAAGTCGAGCCCGGCCCGCGCCAGCTTCTCGACGAGCTGCCCGAGCTCCTCCGGCGACAGCCCGATGCTCGGCTTCACGATCGTGCCGAGGATCGGCCGGTCGTACACGTCGACCAGCTTCCTCGTGCCCGCCGCGCCGAACTTCGGCCCCCGGTACGCGGCGGCGAAAGAAGGCGGCAGCTCCAAATCTTCCAGCCTAAGACCCGACAGCTCCCGCAGCTCGTACAGATTGCCCGCCACGGCCGACATCAGATTCGGGATCGACGGGCCGAAGTTATGCAGCGGGAACGATACGCGAACGAGCCCGCGGCGATACAAGCCGTCGTGGCCGGAGGGCGGCTTCGCCCCCGGCAGCGTCGGCGCGTCCAGCGGCTCCAGCTCCTCGATCCCCTCCACGACGGCGCCGTGCAGCTCCTTCAGCCGGTCCGTCTCGCCGGGGACGGCGGTGAACGTCCCCGTCGATTGCTCGCCGGCGATGACGGCGGCCGCGCGCTCAAGCGAGTACGGCGTCTCGACCAAATACGTCGCGATGACGCGCTCGTTCCTGCTCATGCCAACCCCTCCAGCACCGCTTTCACGCGCTCTACGCCAAGGCGCGGCGAGGAGAGCACAGGCTTACCGATCGCTTCGCGAAGCTTCTGTTCCATACGCGCCATCGAGCCCTGCGCGAGCACGAGCACGTCGGCTTCCGCCGCGACGCGCACCGCGGTTTCGAGCAGCAGCCGGTCGTGCTCCTCCGGCCGCCCGGACACGAGCGCGTCGAACGCGCCAGCCGCAAGGCCGTCGACCAAAGCGACGGAACGGCCCGCGGCGTCGGCGTGACGCTGAATGAGCCGCATCGTCGGCTCCAGCGTCGACGGCAGCGTCGCGAGCACGGCGATGCGGTCGTACTGCGCCGCGGCCTGCGCCGCCATCGCGTCGTCGATCTTGACGATCGGTACGCCGATGAGCCGCCGCGCGTCGTCGGCGACCTCGCCGACCGACGAGCACGTATTCAAAATGACGTCGGCGCCCAGCTCTTCCGCGCTGTGATAATAGCCGACGAGCCGGCGGGCGACGGACGGCGGGATATGCCCCGCGCGCACGACGTCGCCGATCAAGCTGTCATCGATAATGTTAACCAGTCGAACGTCCGGCAGCAGCTCCTGGAACACCGCCTTGAGCGGCTCCGCCAAGCCCTGCCCGGTATAAACGGCTGCGACGGTTTTTTGCTTTTCCATACGAATTCCCTCTCCTTCGTCATCGATAGTCGCCTTCGCGCATCGGCGCTTTGTCATACACCTTGCGGCCGCTGTACAGCGGCTTCTTCGTGCCTTTCGGCGTTATGCCGACGACGTCGTCGCCGCGCCATTCCGCCTCGAACGTCTGGCCGACCGCGTTCTCGATCGTCTTGCGAATGCTAATCGGGAACTCGACCGTAATGCGCTCCCCGGCCTGCGCGGACCGAGCAGCAAGCAATGTTTATTCACCCAGCGGCTCGGCTCCCGTCCGTGACTAGGATCGCGGCGCTCCTAGCTCCTCGGGTTTGCCGCGTGCGGCGGCGGATTCCCTGAATTCGCCGATCGTCATGCCGGTTTTCTTTTTGAAAATTTGACTGAAGTACCGGTAATCCTCGTACCCTACCATCTGGGCGATTTCGTAATTTTTGTAGGTTTCCAGCTTCATCAGCGCTTTCGCTTTCTCGATGCGCACGTCCGTCAAATAATCGACGAAGTTGCGCCCGGTCGACTTCTTGAACAGCCGGCTGAGGTAATCCGGGTTCATGTAATGCATGGCGGAAATCGTCTGCATCGACAACGGCTGATCGTAGTGCGCGGCGATCCATTTCTCCACCTCGCGCACGATGCGATCCCCCTGCTTCTCTCCCGAGCGGTTGTAATGCGCGAGCAGCGCCGGCAGCAGCTCCTTCTCGAACAGCGCCCGCAGCGAGTCGGGATCGTTCCTCCGCGCGATCGCTTCGGCGCAGGCGGCGGGAGACTTGCCCGCCACGGCGTCGAACCGGGCGCCCCCCTCCCGCAGCTGCTTCTCGATCGAATGCAGCAGCACGTTCGCGCCGCGCTGCATCGAATCGACGGTCGAGCCGGGCGTCGTCAGCCGGGCGAACAGCGCGTCGAAATATTCGGCCGCCACGCCCGGGTTGCCCGTTTGGAGCGCGAGCAAGAACGAATGCTCCGCTTCCGTCGGATACGCGCCCCCGGCGGACGGCGAAGGCGGATAGCCCAGCAGCGCGCCGAACGCGTGCAGCGGCCTATGCAGCAGGGCGACGCGCGCCTCGCGGTACGCCTGCCGCAGCTCCGCGGCGCTTTTCCAGCCGCCTACGCCGAAGCTGAAGGACGGCGCGCCTTCGAGCTGCTTCGAGAGCTGCTGCAGCAGCGCGCCCAACCGCTGAAGGCCGGCTTCGTCCGGCTTCTCCGCGGCCAGGGCGAGCACGAACTCCCCGGTCTCGGTCGGCGCGGCGGTCGCGAAGAAGTCCCACCGTCCTTCGAAGAGGAACGGCTTCTCCTTCTCGAGCCGGTCCCGGACCGAGCGGAGCAGCTCGCCGATGCAGCCGCCGTTACCGAACGCATCCGGCAGTCCGGCGATCGCGAGCGTGCGCCCGACGGACCACCAGGCGGGCAGCTCGCCGGCCGGGGGCGGCGCGGGCTCGGCGGCGTCCGCGTCGCTCGGGCGGAACAGGACGCGCCGCAGCCACTCCTCCCGGTGATCGAGGGAAGCCCGCCGCTCGCGGCGATCCCGCTCGTCGAGCTCGGCGACCGCCTTCTCGAGCACGGCGTGAAGCTCCTCCTTCTTCACGGGCTTCAGCAAATATTCGAACGCCCGGTTCCGGATCGCCTCCCGCGTATATTCGAAGTCCGAATAGCCGCTGACCACGATCGTGATCGTGTCCGGCAAGTCGCGGTTCAGCATGCCGAGCAGCTGCCGCCCGTCGAGGCCCGGCATCCGCATATCCAAGAAGAGAATGTCCGGCTTCACGCGCAGCGCTTCTTCGTAGCCTTCGACGCCGTCCGCCGCTTCGCCGGACAGCTCGAGTCCGAACCGCTCCCACGGAATGAGCTGGATCAGCCCTTGACGCACCCATCGTTCGTCGTCGACGATCATCGTTTTCCGCATGCTTCCACCTCCGCCTTCCCCTCGCTTCGGAGCCGGACCTTGAGGCACAAGGCCCGGCCGCGCAGCTCACCCCTTCAGGGAGCCCGCGGTCAATCCATCGATGATATAGCGTTGAAGCAGCAAGTACACGACCAATACCGGCGTCACGACCATGACCATAAAGGCGAACACGACGCCCCAGTTCGTGCTGTACATCGTCACGAAATTAAACACCTGCATGACGATCGTCCATTTCGTACTGTCCGTCATGAGATAGAACGGCCCGAAGAAATCGTTCCACACCGACACCATCACCACGATCGTGACCGTAATGAGCACCGTGACGAGCAGCGGCAGCACGATGCTCCAGTACAGCCGGAAAAATCCGCAGCCCTCCAGCAGCGCCGCTTCGTCGAGCTCTCGCGGAATCGATTTCATAAAGCCGACGAGCAGGAAGACGGCGAACGGCAGCAGCACGGCCGTGTAGTACATCACAAGGCTGAAATACGTGCCTTTGATATGGAGATCTCCCATCAGCTTGATCGTCGGCACGATCGAGACGGGCACGATGAGACCCAGGATGAACATGTAAAACACGGCCCGCACGAACTTCGTATCCCTGCGCTGAATGACGAACGCCGCCATGGACGCGAACAGGTTGACGCAAAACACGGTCAGGCCGGAGATCAAAATGCTGTTTTTAAACCCGCGGACGATGTTCCCGGTCTTGAACACCTCCAAGTAATTTTCGAACTGCCACGAAGACGGCAGCGTCAGCTGGAAAAGCGCCGACTCCCGAATGTCCTTGAAGGAGTTGATCAGAATGAGCAGGAACGGGACGAGAATGACGAGCGCGCACAATATCGCGATCGTCTCCAGCGCGAGAAGCCGCATGCGATTCGCCGTCACATCTCCACCTCCCTTTTCTTCATCGCCATGAGCACCGGAACGCCGACCAACGTCACGAGCGCGAACAGCACGAGGTTGACCGCCGTCGCATACCCGAATTCGCCGGAGCTGAACATGCTGCGGATGTACGTGTAAAACACTTCGGTCGTGTAGCCCGGTCCGCCTTCCGTCAGCGCCATGACCATTTCGAACACCTTCATCGAGCTGATCATCGACAGCAGCACGTTGACGGTGAACGCCGGCGCGAGCAGCGGGAATACGATGTGGCGGAAGCGGCTCCAGTAATTCGCTCCGTCGATCGAAGCGCTTTCCGTTAAATCTTTAGGAATGAACTGCAGGCCGGCCAGATACACGACCATCGCGAACCCGGCCACCTTCCAGATATCTGTCACAATGATGGAAAACAGCGCGTACTTCGGATCGTTCAGCCAGTCCTGCGCGAGCGTAGACAGGCCGATGCCGTGAAGAAACCGGTTGACGATGCCGTGCTCGGGATGGTAAATCGCCCGGAAAATGTAGCCGATCACGAGCGGAGCGATGACGTAAGGCATAAAGAAAATGGTGCGAAGCACGTTTTTCGTTTTCAACGCCTCGTTCATCACGAGCGCGAGGGCGAGGCCGACGACGTTTTGCAGCACCGTGACGCACGCCGCGAACACCAGCGTGTTTTGCAGGGCCGTTTTGAGCCGGGGCTCTTGGAAGAGCGCCGCGTAATTGTCCCATCCGATAAATTTGATTTCGTCTGCGTTAATGTTCCAATCCGTAAAGCTGTAGTACACTCCGATCGCGGTCGGCGTCATGAAGAACAGCAGAAACACCGCGAGCGCGGGAAACAAAAAGTACAACGGATATCGATACCCGCCCATGCCGTCCCCTCCCATCTAAGCTGCTTAGGGCCGCCGGCCGGAACGTCCGGCCGGCAGCCTCAGCTCCGCAGCGGCGAGTCGCAGAAGTAGCGGCCGTTATTCGAAGCCGGGCAGTCTCTTCGCTTTGCCGTCCTTCTCGTAGTTCGCGGAGAACTCTTGAATCGCTGCGTCGATGTCGCCGTTGATGAAGAACGTCTGCAGCGTCTTCTGCAGGTCGGCGAACGTCGGGGACAGCCGGTTTTGCACGTTGATCTGCGCTTTGCCTGCGTCGATGAACGTCTGCACCGTCTCCTGCACCGGGTACAACGTGCTCTTGGCGTCTTTGAAAATCGGAATGCCCGGATTCGTCGCGTAGTACAGATCCACCATTTCCGGGGACACCATGAACTTGACGAGCTCGACGGCCGCTTCGGCGTTTTTCGCGTCTTTCGGAATCATCAGCTGGTTCGGCGGCGTCAGCAGCGCCGTGCCTTCGTCCGTCGCGGACGGGAACGGGAAGAAGCCGATGCTGTTCGTGACGAACTCTTTCCCGAATTTCTTCTCCAGCTGCGGGATGATGCCGTCCAGCATGAACGCCATCGCGACTTTGCCTTCGCCCATCAGGTTTTGCATCTCGTCGAACGTGCCGGCGAGCGTGTTGTCTTGGTACAACCCAAGCTCCTTAAGCTCTTTGGACTTCGCGAACAAGTCCCGAACCGCGGGGATGTCCGCGAGCTTCAGCTGATTCGTGTCCAGCTTCTTGACGCCGTCCGGCCCGATTTCTTGGTCGACGTAGGACACCCAGCCCGTCAAGTAGAAAATTTGCGGCGGCCAGCCGTCCTTCACGCCTTCGTAGATCGGGGTAATGCCTGCGGCTTTGATTTTCTTCGCGATCTCGAGGAAATCCGCGTAGTTTTTCGGCGGCTCGACGCCGACCTGCGCGAAGACGTCTTTGTTGTAATACACGCCCATCATGCCCGTCGCGCCGAACGGCACGCCGTAAATTTTCCCGTCGGTCGTCGTCTGGAACTCTTTAATGTTCGGCAGCACGCGATCCCAAACGCCGGCTTCGCCGGACCATTCGTACAGCGTCTCTTCCGCGCGCAGCTTGATGTTCTGCTTCGTGCCCGGCTGCATCAGGAACAAATCCGGGAAGTCGCCGGTAGAGAACCGCGTTTTCATCATGTTGTCGAAATCGCCGCCCGGCAGCGCTTGCAGTTCGATCTTGTTGCCGGTTTGCTTCGTGTACTCTTCGAAAATTTTGTTGTACGGCGTCGCGTCGACCGTGTTCGCGATGACGAAGGTCAGCGTGACCGGATCCTTTTTCTTTTCCGGTTCCGGCGCCGGCGCCGGGGCCGACTCCTTGGCTTGGCCGCCGTCCGACGCCGCGGGCGCGGTCGATGCGTTCGTATCTCCCCCCGCGCCGCCGCCGCAGCCGGCTACGAAGCCGACGGCAAGGACGATGAGCAGCAAAAATACCAGTTTGACTTGTTTCATCGGGATAACCCCCCACTGATTGGAATCGCTTACATCCCAATTATAAGCAAGCGCTTTCGCGGGCAATATGGATGATTTCGACTCCTAGTGTTGAATATTTCGACTCGCCGCCGGCAGCGTCTGCTCGGATGGCCGCGCGTCCTCCGGGAGCGTCAGCGACACCTCGGTGCCCTCGTTCGGCGCGCTTTCGACCGTCAGCGAGAATCGTTCCCCGAGCCTAATGGCGTAGCGGGCGTAGACGTTCCGCAGCCCGAGGCCCAGCAGCCGCCTGCCCGTCCCGGCGCCGCGATCCGAGTACAGCGGCTTGTACAGCTCCTCCCGGAGCGCTTCGAGCCGCTCGGGCGGCATGCCGACCCCGTCGTCGGCGACCGCGATTCGCACCGCGCCGCCTTCCCGCTTCGCCGTCAGCCGGATGACGCCTCGGCCCCGCTTTCGTTCGATGCCGTGGAACACCGCGTTCTCGACGAGCGGCTGCAGCGTCATCTTGATTAAGGGGAAGCCGAGCAGTTCTTCCTCGACGTCCGTCTCGTACCCCAGCTTGTCTTCGAAACGAATTTGCTGGATGTTCATGTACGAATCGATTTGCTCCAGCTCGTCCCGCAGCGTGACCATCCCGTCCCCGCCGCCGCGCAGGTTGTATCGGAACATGTCCGCCAGCGACTGGGCCATGCGCCCGATATCCTGCACGCCGTAATAATCGGCCTGCGCCCGAACGATATCCAGCGTGTTGTACAGAAAATGAGGATTGATTTGCGAGTACAGCATCGCGAGCTCCGCTTCCTGCAGCTTGATTTGATGGATATACTTCGATTCGATCAAGTGCTGCAGCTCGCTCTGCATTTCATTGAAGTTCGTGGCGATGCGGCCGATTTCGTCGTTCCGAAACACGGGCGCCCGCTCCGAAAAATCTCCCCGTTTCACCCGGCTGACCGATTTGTACAAACTTAGAATCGGCTTCGCGATGCGGCGGCCGAAATACAGGGAGATGAGACCCGTCAGCGCGAACGCGGCGATCGCCGTCAAGAAGGTGGCCGTCTTGATGCGCTCCAGCGGACCGGTAATTTCGGATTTCGGCGTGACGAGCACCGTTTTCCAACCGGAATACTCCGAGTGCGTATAGAACACTAGCGCCTCCGCGTCCCCCGTTCCCCACCAGAACTTGCCGGTCCCCTGCGCGATACGCGCCAGAAGCTCCGGATCCGCGGCTTCCGCCCGCTCCGGATCGGACAAGTACACCGGAAGGTTGCGTTCGTTCAAAATCATGAGCAAGCTTCGCTCGGACACGTGATTGTTGCGGCTGATGCGTCGAAACAGCTCGTTGCTGTATTCCACGCGGACGACGATGAAGTCGTCCGGATTGGCGAAATCGCGAATAAGGATCGACGAGCTGTACGCCGCGTTCTCCGGCGCCCCTGCGTCTTGAATCGGTCCGCTGAAATGAACCTTCCCGAATTTCGCCACCGTTTTCCGATACCATTCCTGCCCCAGCACCTGCTCGGCCGTCCACGGCCGGCGGTTGTCCGATGCGTTCAGCAGCTGCCCGTCGTCCGCGTAAATTTGAAACCGAATGAAGCCTTCGATCGGCGTCGTGTTGAAGCTTTTCAAATATAAATCGCCCAGCTGCTGACGGAACAAAAATTTCTCCTGCTCCGCCATTTCGTCGTAATCGTTGATGCCGTCGATGTAGCGCTGATCGTAATACGGAGCAAGCAGCAGGTATCGCTTGTTTCGGAAATCGTTGTCCATGCTGAGCTCGATTTGCCGTCCGATCTGAAAATTCGCCTGTTCCGCCTGCTCGGACACCTGCCGATTGGAAATATAAAACGACACGGCGCCGACCGATGCGATGCATATCAAAATGATGAGGAAATAACTGAGGAAGAGCACCATGCGGATGCGGGAGAACACCGATGCGAGCTTGGTCCACCCCGCGGCGAGCGAGCGTATCATGATGAACGTCTACCTGCCTTTCGTCGATAACGGAGCCTCACCGATTACACCCATTCTATCGGATCTTCGCATGCGGCGGAAGCGAAACCGGGAATAAAGAACACTCCTGCGTTCTAGTAGAAGAATCGCAGGAGTGTTCCGGACGCTTGTTAGACGGGATGTTCCGGCTGCCCCGGCGAAACGGCGCGCATCCGGAACGCGAGCCGCAGCGGAGCGTCCGGGCGAATCAAATATTTCTCCAGCGTCGGAGCGTACCCGCAGCTGTGATTGCCGATGCCGCTTTGGCGCAAGTCGATCTTCACGATCGTCTCGTCGAGCCGGGTCAGCTTGTGCACGTGCGTCGCGCGGGCGAGTTCCTCGGCGCTGTAGTGATGAACGCTCATGTCGAACGTCGGCGCGCCGTCGAGCCGGATGCCGACCCCGTCTCCGTCCGTCAGCGACGCGCGGCGGACGTCCGCTTTGTTGCCGTTCTCCTGCGGCCGAATATACGGGACGAACTGCTCCTGCACCGTCCCTTCGTACAGCCCGAGCTTCCCGCTCTCCTTCCGGTCCGGGTAGCACTCGTGCGGGCCGCGGCCGAACCAGCGGAACCGGTCGAACGCGGCGGACATGCGCCATTCGACGCCGAACCGCGGCAGCGGCGGCAACTCGGCTCTGCACGGTACGATTTCCGCTTCCACCTCGATGTCGCCGGAGCCGTGCACCCGATACGCGGTCTCGCTCCGGAACAGCGGCGGCAGCCCCCGCGCGCCGAGCAATTCGCGGAAGACGATGCGGAACGAGCCGTCCGCCGCGGCGTCCGCGTCGATCGCGACGCTCTGCGGCTGCCGGACGATCCGGTCGTACCCCGCCTTCTTCCATTCCTTCTTCAGATGGACGTCGTTGTCGATCGGCGCCCGCCACAGGTTGATCTTCGGCCCCTCCGTCAGCAGCTGCGCGCCGTGCGCCTCCCAGCTTCGCAGGACGCCTTCCCGCAGGTCGAACGCGAGGCGGAACCCTTTGCCCAGCACCTCGACTTGCCTCTCTCCCTCAAGCACGGCGAGCGGGGAATGCCGCGCGGGGCGCGGAGTCGGCGCTTCGACCGCGGTGATCGCCAGATCGGCCCAAGCGATCTCGTGCCCCCGCCCCGCCCAAACCGCGTCCTCCTTCAGCGCGAACGAAACGTGCAGCCAATATTCTCCCGGCTCGCGCGCATCGGCGGCTCGGAACGGGACGGTCGCCGTTTCCGCTTCCCCGGGCGGCGTGCGCAGCTCGGGGAGCGTTCCGCTCTCGACGGGAACGCCGTCCCGGTAGACGGTCCATGCGCCGCGCAGATGACTTAACGTGACGAAGTCGTAACGATTGCGTAACGTCAAGCGCCCGTGGGCCGGGTCGAACGCTTCGACCTTCACCGGCTCGATCACCTTCTTATATTCGAGAATGCCGGCTTTGACGCCGCGGTCCGGGAACAGCAGGCCGTCGAGACAGAAATTCCCGCTGTGCGGCTCTTCCCCGAAGTCGCCGCCGTACGCGTACGCCGCGGCGCCGTCTTCGCCGATCCGCTCGATCGCCAGGTCCGACCATTCCCAAATCAGTCCGCCCATCAGGCGGGGGTGCTCGTAAATCGCGTCCCAATACTCCTTCAGATTGCCGACGGCGTTCCCCATCGCGTGCGCGAACTCGCACATGAGGAACGGGCGCGGATCGTCCTTCCGCCCTTCCTCGACGATCGTCTCTACCGAAGGGTACATGCGGCTGACGACGTCGACGATCGGCGCGTCGTAGGCGCGCTCGTAATGGATGGGACGCGTCGGATCGGCCTCCCGAACCCAGGCGGCCATGGCGTCGTGATTGGCGCCGTAGCCGGACTCGTTCCCGAGCGACCACAGGATGATGCTGGGGTGGTTCTTGTCCCGCTCCACCATGCGGCGGGCGCGCTGCACGTACGCCTCCTCCCAGTCGGGATGCTTCGAGAGGAAGCTTTCGTCCTCCGCGAAGTGGAAGCCGTGCGTTTCCAAATCGGCCTCGTCGATGACGTACAGCCCGTACCGGTCGCACAGCTCCAGCCAGCGGGAGTCGTTCGGGTAATGCGACAGCCGAACCGCGTTGATGTTGTGCCGCTTCATCAGCTCGATGTCCCGCTTCATGGACTCCGGCGTCGTCACGTACCCGAGGCGCGGATCGAACTCGTTGCGGTTCACGCCCTTGATCGTGATCGGACGGTCGTTGACCAGAAACCGGCCGTTCTCCGTTCGAAGGTCCCGGAACCCGACGCCGACACGCTTGACCTCGAGCTCGCGGCCTTCGCCGTCGAGCAAGGAAATCAAGAGCGTGTACATATTCGGCGTCTCGGCCGTCCACAGCCGCGGCGCCGTCACCGTCTGTTCCCAGACCCGCGCCGTATCGCCATGCTCGCCGTCTTGCGTAAGCGTTGTAGATTCCGTTCGGACAAACAGCTCCCTTCCCGCACCGTCTTCCAGCCGAATGCGCACGCGCGCCTCGCTGCCGCGCGCCTCCGGCGGCGACGCGAGTCGAAGCCGGACGGAGAGCGCCGCTTCGTCGTATCCGCGCGGGAACGACGTCCGGACGGCGACGTCCCGAATCGTCGTCTTCGGCTGAGCCATCACGTACACATCCCGGAAAATGCCGCTCATCCGCCATTTGTCTTGGCTCTCCAAGTACGTGCCGTCTGACCATTGGTACACCTTCGCCGCCAGCACGTTGACACCCTCGCGCACGTACGCGGAAATATCGAATTCGCTCGTATAATGGCTGCCTTGGCTGTACCCGACGAGCCGGCCGTTCACCCACACGTGGAACGCCGAATCGACGCCCTCGAAGACGAGCCGCAGATCGCGGCCCGCCCACGACGCCGGCGTCTCGAACGTCGTCCGGTACGAGCCGGTCGGATTGTTCGACGGCACGTTCGGCGGGTCGAGCAGGAACGGATACGGGCAGCTGCTGTAGTGCGGAATCCCGTACCCGTGCAGCTGCCAGTTGGACGGCACCGGGATCGTCGCCCAATCCGATACGTCGTAGCCGGGATCGGCGAACGCGTCGGGAACGTCTTCCGGATGGCCGCCGTAGCGGAACGACCACTCCCCGTTCAGCATAAGCACATATTTCGACCGTTCTCGCACGCCCGCCCGCGCCGCGGCTTCGTCCTCGTACGGAATCCAATTCGCCCGCGGCGGCTCGACGTTCCGCTCCAACACGCGCGGATCTCGCCAATCCGGCGCCGCCTTCTCTGCGTTCGGCAACGCGCATCTCCCCCTCTTCTACCTATTGGTAGCGCTTTCTTTTCCCCTACCTACCATTATATAGAAGTCCTGCCTCGACGAATATGGGATATTCCGACCTTCCTTGGCGAATATTCCGAGGTGCGTGGCACACCGCAAAGAAGCAACCCGTTACGATGGGTTGCTTCGATGGCTTCAGCCCGCCTTCGCGGAGGACGCGCTCTTCCCGCGCCGGTAACGGATGCGCAGCAGCCGCAGCCACTCGTAAGCGCGGTCGGGCTGCACGTCCTTCCACAGCTCCTCTTCGTTCAGCATCTGCAGGATCGGCTTCAAATACCGGTCGCCCGCCTGCGAGAACAGCGCCATCACGCGCGCCTGCTGCTCCGGCGGCAGCTCCTTCGTCTCCGCGGCGATGATCGCGTCGACGTCGTAGCCTTCCTTCTCGAGCTCCTCCATGAGCGCCACCGCCTCCCGACGCGGCAGCGACGCGCTCTCGGCGAGCGACTCCAAGCTGCCCCCGCCGGCCGCCGCCTCCAGCACCGCGCTTCGCTGCGCCTTCCGCAGCTTCTCGCGCTCGAGGTACGCCTCCTGCTGTTGATGCAGCCAAAGCTTGTACTGCGCGTAGTCGATCCGGTCGGGCACCCAATCGAGGGGGAACGTCGTCTCCCGCGGCGCCGCGCCCGTGATCGCCAGCAGCTCCTTGCCGTACAGCTTCGCCTTGAAGGGGCCGAAGCCCGGAATTTGCACGAGCTCGTCCTCCGTCTTCGGCAGGAACGCGCTCAGCATCGCGAGCAGCCGGTTCGTCGCGATCATATACGGCGCTTTGCCGTCCTTGCTCGCCTGCTTACGGCGCCACTCCCGCAGCGACTCGTACACCGCCTCGTTCTTGAAGGCATCGCCGTAATATTGGAGCTTCTGCACCCACTCCGACCGGCCCGTCATCGACTGGACGTCGCCGACGACGTTGTCGAGCAGCGGCGCGTATCCGTCCGCCATCTTGAGGAGCAGCTGCCCGCGGAACGCCGTGAGCATCTCGTTCCACCCCGCCCCCTCGAACCAGCACGTCTCCGTCGGCTCGCCGTCCGCGCCGGGCTCGTTCCAATACACATGCCACACGCCCGCGTCCTCGCCGATCGTCACCTGCGCCTGCACCACCCGATCGTCCTCCGTCCGCTTCTGCAAGCTGTTCATGAACACCCAATTCATCCGTCATACCGCTCCTTCCAATAGGCGAATATAGGTTGAACGACAACAAAAAAGCACCCCTCTTACGCATGTAAGAGAGGTGCTTCCCCGTTCGAATCGTTCAATTGCCTATACTATATCACGGAGCCGAAACGGTGACAAGAAGAATTTGGGCAGACTGCCAGATAAGGGCAAGCCCGCGGTCGAACGCCGACGGCTTAATACGGTACAGCCGAAGGCCAGCGCCAAGCGATGACGTAGACGGTCGCGGCCAACGCCACGACCCCCGCGAACACCATCGCGTAGACGCCGCGCCGCGCAGCCAGCTTGCGCACCTCGCGCGCCCTGCGGCCGCGCTCGATCGGACCGATAAACACCGCCACCATCACATCCATCAGCCACAATACCGCCGCTCGGATCAGCCGCATTCTTCTCCCTCCCGTCGTTCGTTTTGCCGGAACCGTTCCGCTCCGCTATAATAAACGTGGTTACTTACTTATACGTGACGCGGCTGGAAAAAGTTTCTCGGCAAGGAGGGGAGCCGATGTCGAACGAGTTCGATTTTTTGTCGGACAGCACGGAGCAAACGAGCACGAGGTACGTCACGATGGTGACGCCGAAGCTGAACCGATTCGATTTGGCGATTACGACGACCAACCGGTTTTACGGCAAAAAGCTGGTCATCGACATGCAAAGCGGCATTTCCGCCATTATCGGTCCCGACGACCTGGAGGAAGAGGGCTACCTCGAGCATCGCTTCCGTCTGAACGAAGAGCAGGCGGAGGAGCTGTATCAATTTCTCTCCGAAGTGATCGGTCCGATATCGTACCCGGAATGACGGGCGCGGCGAATTTCGCATCATGAAAAACCTCCCTCCCGGACACGCTAACGACATACCGGGAAGGAGGTTTTTTCATGGCGTTTCTGAAAGAAGACCGCTCGGAATACACCGACCTCGCGACGGTAGAATCGCAGCGCAACGACCTGACTTTCGAGGAATTTCCCGAAGGGCCGTACGGCTCGAGCCTGCCGGTCGAGTCGATCGGCAAAAGCGGCCCGTGGCGCGAAGACCAGCGTCCGCCGAATCGGTTCAACTACGAGAATCGGGAGCTTCACGAAGGGCTGCCTCGCCAATTTCCCGGTTCGCACAAGACGCATGACGAAGAGGGGAACGAAAGCGCCTTCGACGTCCGCATGTAGTCTTTCTGTGCGCTCCAACCGAAAAAGCGGCATCGGCTGCGGAAATCCGCAAGTCCGATGCCGCTTTTTCGCGCGCTCCTATACGATGTCCTTCAGCAAGCTGCGGAATTCGAGCTCCTCGAACTTCGCGCCGACGCGCTCCGGATCCGGCGCCCACCGGCAAGCGTCGATGTCGCACTCGAGCGGAACTTCGCAGTGAATGGTCGCGAGCTCCCGGCTCAAATGCAGCATGTCGAGATCCGCTTCGATTTTCTTCCGCACCGATGAGGACAGCGACTCCAAGTTTTCCAAGATGCCCTCGATCGTTCCGTACTCCGCGAGCAGCTTCGTCGCCGTTTTTTCGCCGATGCCCTTCACGCCCGGGTAGTTGTCGCTGCTGTCGCCAATCAGCCCCTTGAGATCGATCACCTGCGCCGGCTTCAGCTGCTTCTCCTCGTACAACAGCGCTTCGTCGTACACCGCGTAATTGCCGAACCCTTTTTTCAACATAACGACCTTCACGCGCTCGGTGACGAGCTGCAGCAAATCGTGGTCGCCCGTCAAAATGAGCACGTCCATCTCTTCTCCGTACTTGCGGGCGATCGTGCCGATGCAGTCGTCCGCTTCGTACCCGAGCACTCCGACGTTCGGGACGTCCATCGCCTCAACGACTTCCTTCACGAGGTCGAACTGCGGGATGAGGTCGTCCGGCGCCTCCGGGCGGTTGCCTTTGTAGGCGGCGTAGCGCTCCGTGCGGAACGTGCGGCTGCTCATGTCCCAGCAGACGGCGACGTGAGTAGGCTCATATGTACGAACCGCATCGAATAAATAGCGGACGAATCCGTGGATCGCGTTGACCGGCACGCCCGATTTCGTCTTGCGAACGTAGCCGCCGTACGCGGAAGCGAAATAGGCGCGAAACAGCACCGCCATGCCGTCGACCAATAACAACGAATTGGACACTTTGGAACATTCCCCTTTGCCTGCATGTTGGTTCCTGCTTTTCTAGCATTATAGCATAGAAGGCTAGTAAGAAACCGTTAAACCATGCTCCCGGAAAAAGGTACCGATTCGGCGAGCCGCTTCCAGCAATTTCGACTCTTCCTGCACGAGGCCGATGCGCACATATCCTTCTCCTTCGACACCGTACTCGCTGCCCGGCACGACAACGACTCCGGTTCGGCGACAAATTTCCTGGGAAATTTGTCGAGATGTCCACCCTTCGGGGATGCGCGCCCAGATGAACATCGTCGCTTTCGGCTTCGGGACATGCCATCCGGCCTCCCGCATCGCTTCGACAAAGACGTCGCGCCGGGACTCGTACACCGCCGCCGCTTTCGCGCCCTCGTTCGACAGATCCGCCGCGAACGCGCGGATGCCGGCCTCCTGCGCGGCGAGGAACACGCCGTAATCGAGGTTCGACTTCAGCGCGCGAAGCGCCTGCACCGCCTGCGCGTTGCCCACGGCGTACGCGAGGCGGAGCCCGGCCAAGTTAAAGCTTTTCGACACCGAGTGGAATTCGATCGCGACGTCCTTCGCGCCCGGCAGCTCGAGCACGCTCATCGGCTTGTAGCCGTCGAACGCGAGCTCCGAATACGCAGCGTCGTGAACGATTAAGATGTTATATTTTTTAGCGAACGAAATTAACGTTTCATAGAACGAACGATCCGCGACGGCGCCGAGCGGATTGCTCGGGTAATTGACGACGATCAGCTTCGCGCGGCGGGCGACGTCTTCGGGAATCGCATCGAAATCGATCAGGAAGCCGTTGCTCTCTCGCAGCGGCACCGGGTACGCTTCGACGCCCGCGACGACGAGGCCCGCGCCGTAGATCGGGTAGCCCGGATCCGGCACGATGGCGAGATCGCCCGGGTTCGTGACCGCGAGCGCCAGGTGGCCGAGGCCGTCCTGCGAGCCCATCAGCACGGTTGCTTCGCTTGCGGGATCGATGTCGATGCCGAAGCGGTGAGCGAGCCAGTCGCAAGCGGCGCGCCGGAACGCAAGGCTCCCCTCCGACGTCGGGTAGCCGTACACGTCTTCGCGAAGCGCCGCCTCCGACAGCGTTCGCCGCACCGGTTCGACAGGCGGCTTGTCGGGGCTGCCGATGCCGAGATCGATAATGTCGAAACCCGCCGCGACCGCTTCGGCCTTCCACTCCGCGATTTCGCTGAAAATCGACGAGCCGAGCCGCCGCAGCCGGTCGGACGGCTGCACGATCATGGCCATACCTCCGCGAACTGCTCTTCCTTGTAACCGACCGTGGCACGCTCGCCGTCCGTGACGATCGGGCGCTTGATCAGCCGGCCGTTCGACGCGAGCAGCTCGAGAATGTCGTCCTCGCTCATCGTCGGAATTTTGTCTTTCAGGTTCATTTCCTTGTACACTTCGCCGGACGTGTTCAGCAGCTTCTTGACCGGAAGGCCGCTTCGGCGCAAAAATTCCTTCAGCTGCGCGGCCGTCGGCGGCGTTTCGAACAGATTGATTTTTTCGAGCTCGTGCCCTTTCGCTTCGAGCGATTTGACCGCTTCGCGGCACGTTCCGCATTTCGGATAAATGTAGGCGGTTAGCTTCATGGGGTTTCCTCCTCAATTTCGCGCAACGATGGTTCGCGCAACGATTCGATGAGCGCGGCGATGTCGGGGGCGAGCGGCGCCGCGTACAGCACGCGCTCCTTCGTATCCGGATGGATGAACGACAGCGTCTCCGCGTGCAGCG